>CAYUHJ010000201.1:6791-11301 GCA_964444365.1 uncultured Alcaligenaceae bacterium
TACGCGTTCGGGAGCGTGACCGCCGCCGACCCGTTGACGGCGACGCCGAGCGCCCCGCCGCTGATCGTGATGTCGCGGAAGTTCGCCGCCACTAACCCGCCGAAGTTGGTCTGAACAATTTTCCCGATCCCGGTCTGGATCGCCTTCGACAGTTCCCCGATCGTGAACCGCGTCGGCGTCGGGTCGGCGTCGTCCCGGAGTTGGAGGCCGAAATCGAGCTGCCCGAGGATGTCCGGCGTCGGGGCACCCGGCGACCCGACGTCGATCCCGACGAACCCGAACTGCGCCTTCCCGATGAAATCCTGGGCGGACGCCGTCACCTTGCCGGTGACGCCGACGTCCTTCAGGAACAGTTCGCCGTAGTTGACCTTCCCGGCGGCGGTGGTGGGGAACCCGAGCACCGTCACGAGCGGGTCGGTTTTGCCGGCCGCGATCTGGATCGTGTTCCCGCTGACGAGCTCGAACTGGACCTTCTGCCGCGTCCCGGTCCCGACGAGCGACGCGGCGACCGTCGTGGCCGGCACCCCGGCCGCGACCAGGGCCGCCCGGATGTCGGCGAGCAGGTCTGCGACGGTGGCGTTGTCGTCGGTCGCCGCCTTCGAGATGGTGACGGTCTTCGCCGACCCGTCGACGGTCACGGTGAACGACGACGCGGCCCCGAGCTGGCCGTTCGCCGGCAGCGTGACGGACGGGCTGCCGGCCAGGACCGGGTTCCCGAGCCGGGTGAGCTTCACCCCGATCGTCGCGTCGAGGGTCGCTTCCGCCCCCAGCGAGAGCGTGGTGCTCGACGACAGCCCGCCGAGGTCGCCGAAGTCCAGGTCGAACGCGAACGGCGTCGTCAGCGGGGCGAACGGCGTCGTGTACTTGATCCGGAACGTGAACTCCTTCGCGGCCGGGTCGTATTGCGGGTCGAAGGTCCAGTCGTAGGTCGGCCCGGCCGGGCGGATCGCGTCGGCGAGGGCCGTGAGGAGTTCGTCGAACGTGGCGAACTTCGGGATCCGCCCCGGCTTCTGCGGGTCGGTCGACACGTCCGAGACCGCGTCGAGAATTTCGGACGTGAACGCCGTCGCGAGGGCGACCGTCGAGCCGACCGTCTGGGCGGTGAACGGGATTTCCGTCTGGAACACGGCGGAGTTGTTGTACTTCCCGAGCCACTCGCCGAACTGCACGAGCAGGTCGAGCATCTGGTACGGGCTGAGGTCGCGGAACGCGGCGACCTGGTCGAAGTTTTCCAGCGTGACGGCCGGCCCGGGCGGGTTCGCGAACAGGTCCGCGTCCGCGACGCGGATCGTCGGGGCGTTCGTCGCGAACGACCCGACCACGACGACGAGCGGCAGCTTGAGGTCGAGCCCGCCGGCGAGGGCGATCGTCGTCTGGCTCGCGATCGGCGTGGTCGCGAGGGTCGCGAGGGTGAGCTTGCTGCCGCCGGCCACATCGACCGTCGCGGTCGGGTTCAGGTCGAGCGTCCCGCCGGCGATACTCCCCTCGATGAACCCGGCCTTCCCGGTCAGGTCGATCCCGGTCGCGGCCACGGTCCCGGACGCCTCGGCGGTCGTCACCTGCACGAAGACCTTGTCCGCCGTGACCGTGCCGGTCGAGAGGAACGTGGAAAGATCGATGCCGACCGTCGCGTTCGCCTTGAAGGTCGCCGCGAGGTCGATGTCCGCCGACCCGCTGATCGACACGGCGAGGGCGTCGAGTTGGCTGCCGAACTCGGTCGTCAGGGAACTCCCGGACACGGTGGTCTTCGAGGCGAAGCCGGCGTCGATCGCGATCGACGCGGACAGCGTCTTGGTCGCGAAGTCGAGCCCGCCCGTGACCCGAACCGGGCCGTAGGTCGCGTCCCCGGTCGCGGTCGGGTCGAGGTTCGCCTCCGCCGCGGACTGAATGACGGCGAGCAGCCCGGCCAGCGTCGAGTTGTCGCCGTTCGCGGTGAAGTACGCCTGGACCGCGGCCTGAATGTCGAGGATGTCCCCGACCTTCCCGGTCGGGCTGCCCGTGACGAGTTCGTTGACCGACTTCCCGATGACCGGCAACACCGCGTCGAGGCCCGCGTTCCCGGCCAACTCCTGGCCGACGTTCGCGACCTCGGCGAGCGTGTTGAGGATCTGCGTGCGGAGCGGGGCCGTCAGGTTGAAACTCGCCGTCACGTCCGGGGCGACGGCGTCGAACAGGTTCGGGTCCGCCGCGACGACCGTGACCCCGCTCAGCGACCCGAACCCGTTGATCGTCGCGGTCAGCGGGGCCTTGGCGGCGAACGACGACGGCCCGGCCGTGAACGTCATCAGCCCGAGTTTCCCGGCCCCGGTCAGCTCGGCGTAGTCGAGTTTCCCGTCCGTGTTCGGGTCGGATAGTTTTCCGGTCAGGCCCGCGGCCAGGTCGAACGTCCCGTTGACAACGGCTAGAGCCGATGACGGGCTCGTGCTGGCGAGCGTCGCGCCGAAGTTCAGTGTCGAACTCGACGCGGACACGCCCAACGTCGTCCCGGTCACGCCGAGGGCGAAGTCGGTCGCGGCGGGGCCGACGTACAGGGTCAGCGTCGACTTGGCGGACGCGGCCAGGTCGACCTTCGCGTTGACGTCGAACGTCAATCCGAGCGGAGTCGCGCCGGGGCCGAAGTCGAACGCGCGGGTCGTCGTGTTGGCGAAGGTGACTTCGCCGAGGGCGATCGACACCCCGCCGGAACCGTCGGGCGAAACCGTGACCGGCGAGCCGACGAGCATCTGGCCGAGTTCCTCGAACGTCGGGGTCGGGTCGGCGGTGAAGTAGTTGGTCGCCGGGGTCGTGAACGTGGTTTTGAACCGGGTCCCCAGGTCCAGTGCGGCCCCGACCGAGGATCCGACCGACGGCAGAGTTTTTGAGAGCGTCGGGGCAGCGGCCTGAATCGCCGCCCCCCACGACTCGAACGCGGTGAAGCCGTCCAGAATCGCCTGTTGCTGCAGCGGCGTGATCGCCGTCGGGCAGAGTCGATCTTCGAGCAGCTCGAAACTGAGACGAGTGAGGTGGTGCCGCTTCTTGAGTGGATGGACGGAACGCGCTTCTTCGGGACGACTCCTGGTCGTCCGCCGGGTCAGAGGTGACATGGGCGACACACCTGCATGACGGATCAGAGTTTCGAGCAAGAGCCAGCTTAGCTCACCCAATCCTCACTGTCCAACCGCGACGCAGCAAACTCCTGCCGGGAGTCACGCTCGTCCGATCTGCGAAGGTCACACATCCGAGCAAATCGCTAGATTTGGCCTGTTCGAGAAGGGGTAGTGCACATTCCGACACGCCAGCTGGGATTTCCGACGCTCTCGTCGAATTCCAGATGCGATCCGTGCCTCTGTCGGCTCCGGACGCCGCGCATTCGGTATCCGGACGCCGCCGCTTTTTCCTTCAGCGTTTGCCTCTCTGCGAGTTGAAAGGTTACCCGTTCGCCCCGGCGATGATGCCGAGGAACTGGTCGGCCTTCAGGCTCGCGCCACCGACGAGGGCACCGTCCACGTCGGGCTGGTGGAGCAGGCCCTTCGCGTTGTCGGCCTTCACGGAGCCGCCGTAGAGGATGGGGGTGGTCTGGGCGATTTTCTCGCCGTAGAGCGACTGAAGTTTCCCGCGGATGAACTTGTGGGCTTCCTGGGCCTGTTCGGGCGTCGCGTTCTGGCCGGTGCCGATCGCCCAGACGGGTTCGTAAGCGATGACCAGCCGGCCGAACTGGTCGTCGGTCAGGCCGGCGCAAGCGGCGAAGACCTGCCGCTCGAACACCCGCTCCTTCAGGCCGCGCTGCCGCTCGGCGAGGGTTTCGCCCATGCACAGGATGACGTGCAGGCCTTCTTCGAGCGCGGTGTGAACCTTGTGGTTGATGTTGTGGTCGCTCTCGCCGACGACGTGCCGGCGTTCGCTGTGGCCGATGATCGCGTACTTGCAGCCGACCTCGAGCAGCATCTTCGGGCTGACCTCGCCGGTGAACGCGCCTTCCTTCTCGAAGGAAACGTCCTGCGCCCCGAGTTCGACGCCGGAGCCCTTGATGGCGTCCGCGACGGCGGTCAGCCACGGGTACGGCGGGCAAACGGCGACTTTTACAGGGGAGTTCGCGGGCACGCCCTTCGCCACGGCCGCCGCCAGCGACTTCGCCTCGGCGAGGGTCGTGTTCATCTTCCAGTTGCCGGCGACGAACTTGGTGCGAGGCATTCAACATTCTCCTGGCGAGCGTCACTCGTCAGAGTGACGAGTTCTTCGTGTGTGCGAGCTTCCTCGTCACTCTGACGAGTGACGCTCGCCATGAATGAATTACGCCGGTTGCCCGGTGGTCGTCGAGAACTCCCGACCCACCGCCGAAGCCAGCTTCCGCAGGTCGGTCATCAGGTCCAAAAACTGGTGCGGCAACAGCGCCTGCGGGCCGTCCGACATCGCCTTTTCCGGGCAGTTGTGGACCTCGACGTGGACACCGTCCGAGCCGGCCGCGATGCTCGCCTTGCACATGCTCGGGATCAGGTCCGGCCGGCCGGTCGCGTGGCTCGGGTCGACGATG
>CAYUHJ010000202.1:0-11292 GCA_964444365.1 uncultured Alcaligenaceae bacterium
ATCTCGGTCACCTTCCCGCCGTCGACGGTGAAGTCGAACTTCGACTTGCCTTCCTTCGCCTTGCCGAAGAACTTTTCGCCGTCGAACTTGCCTTCCTTCGTCTTCTCGCCGACGGTCACCTTGGTGTCTTCGGAGACCTTGTAGGTCGCTTCCTTGTCGCCTTCCTTCACGGTGACTTCGTTCTTGTCCTTGTCGAACTTCACGAACACGACCTCGGCGGCGAGGGTGAAGCCGACGAGCGTGAACAGCGAGGCCACGGCCAGAGCGAACTTGCGCACGAGAAACTCTCCGATTGGGATAGGAACTGCACCGGGCGGCGGGGCTATCGGGGGCACCGCCGGGCGGGGGCATTCTTCGCAGGTCGCCGGCGATCGGCCAGGGAAAACCTGATGAGAAACCCCGCGGCGAATTTCGCCCCGCCGCACGGTACAATGAACACCTCTCCCCCCGGTTTGTTCCGCCCGGCCCGGAGGATTCCCGGCATGTCCCGGACCCGCCTCATTCCCGGCACGATCGCACTCGGCCTGCTGCTCGGCCTCCTCGCCGGCCGGGTCGACAAACCGGTCTTCGCCCAGCCGCCGGGGGAAGAGGAGGAAGACAAGGGGCCGAAGAAGCCGCCCAAGAAGATCGACCCGGACGACGAGGGCGGCGGCGTGACCGTGCCGGACGGCGTCTTCTACGCCCGCCTGCCGGCCGTGGCCCGTGCCGCGACGAACGAGACGAACCCGACGCTGAAGGCGTTCTATGCCACGTTCGCCGTCGCGTTCGACCGAGTGACCGACGGCAAGGGCCGCACCGCCCCCGTCACCCCGATCCAGCTCGTCTACGGGAAGGACAAGTTCCCCCCGACGTTTTACCTCTACCCGATCGACCCCATGGGTCAGGTCGGCGACGCCGTCGGGTTCACACCCGGCACGACCCGGAAGCTCGACCCGTTCGAGAAGGTCGCCGTCGCCGAAGTGGAGAAACTCCTGTCCCCGGACTCGAAGCCGGCCGCCGACGCTCCCTTGCCCGCGAAACTGGCCGCCGCGGAACTCGTGCTGTCCGAGGTGCTGCTGTTCCACGACCGCGCCCGGGAGCAGGAAAAGCGGAAGGGAAAGGCGTGGGACGCCCTGAAGGCCGCGGTCAACGACAAGCTCACGGAGGTGCGGGTTTCCCGCGTGAAACAGGCCGCCGCCGAGCGAGACTGGCCGCGCGTCCGCGACCTCGGCTCCCGGCTGGCGGACCGATACCGGAACGATCCCAAGGTGCTGGAACAGGTCTTCGCCGCCCGGCTCGGGGAGGGGGAGGAACTGCTCCGGTCCGACAAAATCACCGACCTGGAGCGCGTCCGCGAACTGCTGAACGACTACGAAGCCCGGTTCCCCGCCTCGGCGGACGAGACGCGAAAGCGGCTGCGGAAGGCCCTTCAGGAGAAGGCCGCGAAGTTGTTCCTCGACGCCGAGCGGGTGGCGAACGCGGACCCGACGCAGGCTCGGAACCTGCTCCGCACCGTCGAGTCCCTCGAACCCGACCTGCCGGGGCTGCGCGAATACCAGCAAAAGCTGAAGGTCGGGTACTCCGTCCTGCTCGTCGGGGCACGGCAACTTCCGGAGCGGATGTCCCCGGCGACGGCCCACTTCGACAGCGAAAAGCAAGCGGTCGAACTGCTCTTCGAAGGGCTGACGGACGCCGTGCCGGACGACCAGCTCGGCGTGCGGTTCCGGCCCGCCCTCGCCGCCGACCGGCCGCTCGTGAGTGCCGGGTCGCGGGAACTGTCGCTCGTCCGTGCGGAGTGGGCCGGCCCGGAACGCGGGGTGCTCGACGCGACCGACCTCGCCGAAACCGTGCGGCTCCTCCGCCAGAAGCCGGACTCCTGGGCCGCCGACCCGCTCGACTGGGTCGACGACCCCGGCCAGAACCCGGACGACCCGACCCGCGTCCGCCTGCGGTTCCGCCGCGGCTACCCGGACCCGCGGTCGCTGCTGACGTTCAAAGTCCTCCCCGGCCGCTGGCTCGCCGCGACGAACAAGACGGCGGACGACCCCGACTTCGCGAAGAAACCGTTCGGCACCGGCCCGTTCCGGCTCGCGACCCCGAAGGCGGGCGAGGTCGTGTTCGTCGCGAACCCCGCGTACAGCCGGCGGCCGGGGAAGATGGGCCAGCCGTCCATCAAGGAAGTCCGGTTCGTGGACCTGTCGACCGTGAAAGACCCCGTCGCCGAGTTCCGGGCAGACCGCCTGCACGTCCTCACCGACGTGCCGACGAAAGACCTCGTGAAGTACACCACGAACACGAACCTCGGCGGGAAAGTCCGCGTCGCTACGGCGGGCGTCACCCGGCGGACGCACCTGCTCGCGATCAACCACCGCCGGCCGCCGCTGCAGTCCGCGGAGTTCCGCCGCGGGCTGCTCCATGCAGTCGACCGGGACATGATCCTGAACGAGGTCTTCCGCGACGGCTCGGACCAGTTCCACCGCCCGATGGCCGGCCCGTTCCCGCCGACCTGCTGGGCCACCCCGCGGCCGACCGGCCAGCCGCCGGTCCCGCTGTTCGACCGGGACAAGGCCCTGGCCGGGTTCCGGGCGTACCTGAAGGAGAAGACGTCCACGACCGCGGTCACGCTGGCGTACCCGGACGACGACCCGCAGGCGAAGCAGGCGTGCGAGAAGATCAAAGCCCAGGTGGAAGCCGTCACCGCGACGGAGGACCGCAAGCTGACGGTGAGCCTGGACCCGATCCCGCCGCGAGACTTCGTCCGGCGGGTGGAAGACGAACACCGGTACGACCTGGCCTACGTCCCGTTCGAGTACCGCGACGACTGGTACCCGATCGGCCTGGGCAGCTTCCTCGACCCGACGGCGGCCGCGGCCGCGGGGCGGAATGTCACCGGGTACTTGTCCAAGGACGCCAACCCGTCCCCGGAGGACCACCGGCTCGGGGAGTTGCTCCAGCAGGTGCGGTCGTCCCGCGACGTGGACGGCAAGCTGACGCCGCTCGCCCACGACATCCACCGCCAGTTCAACCGCACGGCCCCGTACATCCCGCTCTGGCACCTGGACCGGCACGCGGTGCTCGCGACGGCGTTGCACGTCTACCTGGACGGGCAGACGGAGGAAGCCTCGCCGCGGCTGTTGAACCCGACGGCGCTGTTTTCCGGCGTCGGCCGGTGGCGGCTGGACGATTTCACTCCGGGAACCGCACGATGACGTCGCGGGTCTTGCCCGCGGTGCGGACGGTGAACTCGCCGTCCCCGCGGGCGACCGCCGTCCGGACGCGGTTCTTGGCCTCCTCCGGCGTCGTCACCTTTTCCCCCTCGACGGCCAGGATCTCGTCTCCGACCGCCAGCCCCGCCGCCGCGAACGGGGAATTCTTGTCCACGGACTTCAACCGCACCCCGTCCTTGAGCCCGACGACGTCGACCCCGACCCGCGCGAGGGAGAAGAACTTGAACGGGGCCGTCGGGTCGGCGACGTGTTCGTTCACAGCAGAGTGTCGCACTTGAACGCCAGCGGGAATCGAGACCGCCTTGCCGGCAATTAAGGTCGACATCAAGATTGACAACGGCTGTCCTCTGAGAGCGGGAAACCGGATCGAGTCGCCCGCGTGTAGGACACTGTGAACCATTTGACCAGGACATTCGATGTCCCCGGCTGCTATAATAATTACGCTCGACAGCTTGTAATCTTGTGGGTTCTCGGGAGGCACGATTCTGACGTTTCCACCAGAGAATATGACGCAAGAGCGAACGCCGCAGTAAGTACTGTTCTTGCTATACGTCACTGTAACATCGCCGGTCGAGAGTAGGAAGTTGTTCACGGCGTCCTCACACTCGACCTGCCCAGCCACGGCCGCCAACAAAATCCCGCCGGGACGTCGCGTCGTCAATCGTTCTCCGCGGAATAAAAGCGACTCAGCCGAGTCATGCAAATCTATGTTGGGCTTGATAACCAAATCATTCGGCTTAACCGTCCACTCTGACACTCTTCTATCGGGGCCTAGGATTTTCCGCACCACTGGCCATGTGAATTGTTTGACCGATTGATCGCGGATTTCCCAGCCTGCGTCCAAAATAGATTGCCAGACATCGTTGGGTTCGTAACCGGAATCCGCCGGAAATCGAACACAATGTTCTGCTACAGTATCGAACTCGCGGTCTCGAATCGCAGCGCGAATTCGCTTCGTCGCGGCCGCTTGTTTTTGTGGAGCTAGCGCCGCCAGAATCGCCTTTGCACGGGCAGCCACTTCAGGATCGCTGGACAACTTGGCTCGACTCAGTAGGTTGAAGCTCTCGGGTCGATTCTTGAGTTCTCGGCTTGCAGATTCTCGAATTGTGTAGTCACCTGATGAGAGATTGGCAATCAAAATTGCTATTTCTTTTGGCTGCATCGTGCCGGATGGGGCCGACTGTGCAAGACTAATACTGCACAAGCACAGGTGGCCGACTAGGGCGATAATAATCAATGCGTATAGCCGAGACATGACACTCTCCCGGATCGGTGACACCTCCCATACACTAAGTTGTGGTGATTACTGGTTGCTAATGTAAAGCTGGCCGTTGTCGTTGAAGAATTTACAAGTCCCTGGCAGGATGACATTATTGAAAGTCGTAATGTCGTTGACGAAGCCTCCTGTGGATCCATCGTTGGCAAGTGCGGTATTATTTGCTAGGCTAATAAGTTCAAACTGCGTTGTCGGTCCGCTGAGATAGAAACCTCCGCCTGACTTGCCCGCCTGATTGCCATTGATTTCGGTTCGTTTGACGATAACCAAGGAGTCGGTTTCCGTTAACAAGCCGCCGCCGTCATTTGCGGCCTTATTCGAAAGTAGCTCGCACAAATCTATGAAGAGCAATGATTTGGAGTTCGCTAAATGGACTCCGCCTCCGTCTGTTCCTGCTTCATTGAATGAGACATTCACTCCAACTAGCGTTGCGGCCTTGTCTTCATCTGGTATTTCGATCCAGATCCCGCCGCCTTGACTGTCCGCCTTGTTGTTGGCTACTTCGCCGCCTTCATATATCAGCTTCCCATGGACGGCTAATCCCGCACCAATATCCGAGAGATTCTCGAAGACATATGAATCTTCCAATTCTAAGGTTGCTTTTGCGGCAAGGTACACGCCACCCCCATACTTGCCAGCGTTGTTGGCGAATACGTCGAGGCGAACTGCCTTGTTATCACCGCTATTGATGTATATCCCGCCGCCATCAATTGCAGCAAAGTTATCATGTATCGACGTGTTGCGAATAATCAGAGTTCCGTCAGAATAAATGCCGCCGCCGATTCCAGTAGTTTTGGCCACGTTTGTTGCGTTGTTGTTATACACTTCGCAGGCGTCTATCGTCAGTGTGCCGTAATTCAGAATCCCCGCCCCTTGGGTCGAAATACGACCGTTGCGTATTCCGATGCTTAAAAAGTTGCAAATGTTCTCCGCGTTGACTTCGAAGATTCGGAACGGAGCGGCTTTGGCATCTCGCTCGACAATGTTTGCGCTCGCTCCTGTTCCCAAAATTGTGAAGTGTCGATCAAGCGCAGGCAATGCAGTTGCTAGAGTAACGACTCCGCCGCCGACCATGCCCGCCGGCCCGTTAAACCGCACAGTTACCGCGGCTGCCTTGGACGCATTGCCTTCTTCAATCGCCGCACGCAGAGATGTCCTCCCGTTGGCATCTAATGCAAGTCCGTCACCCACTTTTGCATCAGTCGTGTCCGCAGCGGTGTTCACGTTGAAAAGGGGAGCTGCACCTGCCGCACCCGGCCCTGCCACCTTCCCCACCGCCTCTCCGAACGCATCGTCGCCGAACGTCGCGTCGGAAATCGTGATCGTCGTCGGGGCGGTCGTGAACGAGAACTTCGCCGGCGCGCCGAACGGCAAGTAGTTCGGGTAGGTGTACCAGAACACCCCGGTGTCCCCGAGGTAGTCCCAGGTGTGGCCGTTCCATGTCGACGGTTGAGATTGGTTCGTGACCGCCGGGGACTGCGCGTTCCAGTCGAGGCCGGTGACGACCCAGAACATCGTCGTCGCGTCCGAGTCGATGTACGGCTGCAGCGCGTTCGGGCCGACGCTCTGGTTCGTGACGTAGTAGTCCCAGTGGTAGTACGGGTCGACGGTCGCGTCGTAGGAGACCTGCACCGTGACTTCGGCCTTGCCGCCGGAACCTTCCAGGGGGAACGTGCCGTCGAAGATGACGGCCGGCACGTCCCGGCCTTCGAGTTCCATCGCCCGCGGGCAGAACCTCACCCCGCCGTCACTCTGACGGGGGGGGCGATTGGAGGAAAACATCCGGCCGAGGAGTGACACCAGCATGGTCGGGGCTCCGGGGAAAGGTGGCCATCTCGCGCATCCTAACCCGCGTGCGGGCGTGCCGCAAGCAGCGATTCGGTTTTCGCCAGACCTTCACACCGTGCCGAGTGCCCTCTAGATCGTCGTGCAGCCGGGTTCGGCACTTCGGCTAGGTTTCCCCGCCCGGAGCCCTTCGCCCGGCCTTGCGTTCGCCCTGCTTCTTCTTGTCGCTGAGCCGCCGCTGCTTCGACCCCCAGGTCGGCTTTGTCGGGCGGCGGGGTTTCGGCGGGGTCAGGGCGGTCCGGACGAGCTCCGCCAGTTTCTCGGCACAGTCCTGCCGGTTCCGCTCCTGGTCGCGGTACCGCTGCGACACGACGAGCAAATCCCCCTCCGCCGTGATTCGGCTGGGGTGGGCGGACCGGATGCGGTCCTTGACCGCCCCGCTGACGCTGGGGCTCGCCGCCATCGCCCACCGGAGCAGCGCCTTCGACTCGACCTTGTTCACGTTCTGCCCCCCCCGGCCCGCCGGACCGGGCGTACGACCACTCCAGCTCCGTCTCGGGGATGAGAATCGTGTCGGTGACCGGGATCATGGCGGCTTCCGGGGGAAATCGACGCTTCACGAAGTCAGTTTATCCGACCGCAGGACACCGCGGCGGCCCGGGCGGGTTCGGGCGGGCGTCCCGGAATCCGGTTCGTTGACGCCCCCGGAGTTCGTCCCTACATTGGTTGGAATTCTTACTCCCGAGATTCCTACCTCCCGGCCCGGCCAGACTGTACCCATGACGCGCAAGAACGACGCGGGCTCGGACGCCTCCGGCAAACTGACGGCGAACCTCAAGGGACTGCGGGTTCAAATCGACAAGCTCGACCTGCAAATCCTCGACCTCGTCAACAAGCGGGCGGCGGTCGCCGGGCAGATCGGCAAGGTGAAGTCCGAGACCGGCGGCGAGGTCTTTTCCGCCGCACGGGAAGAAGAAGTCCTGGCGAACGTGCTCGGGGCCAGCAAGGGGCCGCTGTCGGAAGTCACCGTCAAGGCGATCTTCCGGGAGCTCATCAGCGGGTGCCGGTCGCTCCAGCGGGTGAGCCGCGTCGCATTCCTCGGCCCGGAATACAGTTACAGCCACCTCGCCGCGCTAGAACGGTTCGGCGAAAGCGTCGAATACATCCGCGTCGGCTCGATTCCCGCCGTGTTCGAGGAAGTCAGCCGCAAGCACGCGGACTTCGGCGTCGTGCCGCTGGAAAACTCCACCGACGGCCGCATCGCGGACACGCTCGACTGCTTCATCCGCCAGCCCGCGTTGAAGATTTGCTCCGAGGTTCGGCTGCGGGTTCACCACAACCTTCTGGCCAACTGCGAGCAGACCGAAATTCGCCGGGTTTACAGTAAGGAACAAGCTCTCAGCCAGTGCCGGAACTGGCTGAGCAAGAACCTGCCGCACGCCTCGATTCACGGGGTGTCCAGCACCGCCGACGCCGCCCGGCTCGTCCAGACGGAGCCGCACGTCGCCGCCGTCGCAAGCCGACAGGCCGCCGTGCGTTACGGCTTGCGGATCCTGTTCCAGAACATCGAGGACCACGTCGAGAACGAGACGCGGTTCGCCGTCATCGGCCTGCACGACAGCGCCCGCACCGGCACGGACAAGACCGCGCTGATGTTCCAGGTCCCGCACACGCCGGGCTCGCTGTCGGACGTGCTGAACGTGTTCAAGGCGAACAAGATCAACCTGACGTGGATCGAGTCCTTCCCCTATAAAGAGGCGAAGGGCGAGTACGTCTTCTTCGTCGACTTCGAGGGGCACGCCGAGGACTTGAAGGTCAAGAAGGCCCTGAAATCCCTCGAAGACATCTGCGAAACCGTCTCCGTCCTCGGCTCGTTCCCGATGGCCAAGCCGACGGACGAGTAAATTATCAGTGCTCTCTCATTCATTGCGATCTGGGAATTCGGGGGTTAGCACATGTCCGACTACCGCGTCGGCCGCAACAACCCCTGCCCGTGTCGCAGCGGCCTGAAGTTCAAGAATTGCTGCATTGGCCGGGCGTCTGTGCTCCCGTCGCCTCCCCCACGACCACCCGCACGCAACCACCTCGCACCTGATCTGAAGGTTCGCGCCTTCGTGCCCGGCAATCGGGAGTGGCGGGATGCGGTCCTGAAGGACATCCAACCGGGTCAGGAGTTCGTCCTCGAAAATCAGCTATACCTGCGGATGTCGCCCTCCGTCATCCGGGCGAACAATCGCATCGACGCATTGCGGCTCTCCGACGCCGACCGCCCCTTCGACCCCCAAGATTGGCGTCTGCCGGTCAGTGAGGATGTCGTTTATGCTTTCGATGGGAATGGTCAGCCGGTTGGCCATTGCCTGTTGGGTAGCCTCAGCACGGGCCAGAAGTGTGCGTTTCAGGGGCTAATGTATCGGATCGAGCCGGGTCCGACGCCGGACACGTTCACCGTGGCTGGGCCGCTCGGGAAGGATCACCGGCCGGATCGTCGGTTGTTCGTGTGGCTGAGTTACACGATCACGAGCGAGTTCGGCATCGCGGAAGTGGGCTTCCGCTACACCGCCGGCGAACTCATTCCACTCGCCAACGGCGGGGCCGTCCCGGTCGAACACCTGACACCGGGAATGAAGTTCGTGCTCGAAGACGGCGGCACGGCGACCGTCACGAAGGTGGGCGTGCCCAAGCAATGGGAGCCGAACGACGAACACCATGACGCTTACGGCAACGGCTACCGCCGGGTCGTCGGGACGTACAAGTTCACCGGCTGGGTGCCGTTGATGACGGTCACGGTCGGCGGCGAGGTGCATGAAGTCACCCCGGCTCACGCATATTGGTCGGAAACGCGCCGCGGGTGGTTTCCGATCCACACGTTCCGCGTCGGCGAGCTGGTTAAGGCACTTGACGGGCAGCCGATCCCGATCGAGTCGATGACGCCGCCGAAGTTCGTCCACACGACGGTATACAACTTCGAGGTGGACGAGTTCCACACGTATTTCGTGGGTCGGGGCACAACGGCGGTCTGGGTCCACAACGGTATGGGTGACGGCTGCGGGGTGCCGAAGGCGGCCGATGTTCGGAAAACTCTGAGTAGCAGACTTCCACAAGAAGGGGTAAACGGGACTTGGAACGGTACAACTCCAGGTAACGGCATTTGGCGCTCCACCGATCTGCGAGTTCGCCAAGCAGTAGCTAAACCAGGCGAAATCATTCCAACTCACGTCGATGTTCAGTTTCGGAACGGTCGCCCGGTTTTCGACGGACACATCAAGAGTGTATTTGGCATCAAAGGTGAGACGCAAATTACTCTTGACGTCGATGCAAAAGCTTCACTGCGAACGCGATCCGATCGGGATTTCAGTGCTGCTAACGAGTGGTTGGCTGGCAAACTCAATGAGGCAGGGGTTCTGCACTCCGATGGTGGACGCTGGAGCGTAACCAAGGTCAAGCAGCATTTGGCCGATAACAACTGGCAATGGCACCACCACGAAGACATGACAACGATGCAGTTGCTGGATCGCAGCCTTCATGACCCGATCCCTCATATTGGAGGGCGTTCACTGAAAGACTTTACGTTCGATCCACCCCTACCCACGCGCAAACCCAAATAAATGCCCTAATGAATCCTTACAGTACCATTATGGAGCGAATCCGCTATCGGGTGCTTCCTGGCCGTCTAGCCCCCACGGAAGTTGCCGTTCAAAATTTTGAACGGGTGATCGGACACAATCTGCCCTCCGATTACCGCGAGTTTTTACTTGATTATGGCCTTACAGCGGGAAATGGGGCTACTCGATTTACTCCTCACGACGACCCCGATGAAGCTTCATCGGTCGATGTTTTCTACGGCCTCACCCCTGGCCACAGCTATGACCTTGAAGTTAACCGAGCCACATTCACTGACCAGTTTCCGTCTCACCTGATCCCCATCGGCTGCGGATCAGGTGGACAGTTCCTCCTTTCGCTTGCGGGCGCAAACGTGGGTGCGATGTATTGGTGGTTTCAAGAGTCAGGCATAGTCCAATCAGAAGACGATTTGGAGCATATAGCGGATAATTTTTCGCAGTTTATGGCTTCCCTGACTTGTGATGAGTCTTAGTGCTACCAACCTTCGTCGAGAGTTGGCGGCCTATTCGGTCGCCATAACCATTAGAACATCCTACCCACTGGCCCCTGCTCATGATCCTCGTCATCCGTCCGGAAGCCACGCTCGCGCAGATCGAACACGTCATCGAGCGCGTCAAGGAACTCGGGTTCACCCCGCACGTGTCGCGGGGCGAGAGCCGCACCATCATCGGCGTCATCGGCGACGAGACCCGGCCCGGCACCGAGAACCTGTCCGCCATCCCCGGCGTCGAGCAGGTCCACCCGATCATGAAGCCGTTCAAGCTCGCGAGCCGGGAGTTCTCCAAGTCCGATAGCGTCGTGTTCGTCGGCAAGGTCCGCATCGGCGGCGGCCACCTCGCGATGATCGCCGGGCCGTGTGCGGTCGAGACCTATGACGTGATGGACACCGTCGCGAAGTACGTGAAGGCCGGCGGCGCGAACATCCTCCGCGGCGGCGCGTTCAAACCCCGCACCAGCCCGTACAGCTTCCAGGGCCACGGCGAGGACGGGCTCAAAATCCTCCGCGACGTCGGCGACAAGTACGACATGCCGGTCGTCACGGAAGTGATGGACCCCCGCCAGGTGGAGCTCGTCTGCCGCTACGCGGACATGCTCCAACTCGGTGCCCGGAACATGCAGAACTTCGACCTGCTGAAGGAAGTCGGCAAGGCTAACAAGCCCGTCCTGATGAAGCGCGGCATGAGCGCGACTGTGAAGGACATGCTGATGTCCGCCGAGTACATCCTCGCGGAAGGGAACAAGGACGTGGTGCTCTGCGAGCGTGGCGTCCGCAGCTTCGAGGACAGCACGCGGAACATGCTGGACATGAGCGCGGTGCCGAACGTGAAGGGCCAGAGCCACCTGCCGATCATCGTCGACCCGAGCCACGCGACCGGCCGGCCGGACCTGATCCCGAGCATGTGC
>CAYUHJ010000203.1:0-11278 GCA_964444365.1 uncultured Alcaligenaceae bacterium
AAAACAACCCCTCCCCCGACCCCTCCCCGCAACGGAGAGGGGTGCCAGACCCTGTTCTTCCTCCCCCTCTCCGCTTCGGGGAGGGGGTTGGGGGGAGGGGTTTCGCCCCGTCCCTCAGTTCGCCGCCGGGGTGCCGCTCGCTTGCAGCTTCCGGAGCAGTTCGAGTTCGGCCTCCTCGCCCTGCTTCCTACCGGAATTCATATCCCGTTGAATCTGGTCCGCCGAAAGCTTTCGCTGGTAGTCGCCGAATTCCCGGAACCAGTTCTTCAGCTTTTCCGGCCGATCCGTGATCGCACGCCCGATGTCGGCCTGGTCCATGAGCTTGGAAAACAGGTCGCGGTCGTCGATGAGCCGGATGCGGAGCGCGTCCAGGTCCGGCACTTGGCCCTGCGCCCACAGCCCGTACATTTCGGAGACGACGCGGCGGACGTTGGGCGTGCGGATGTCCTCCGGGCGGATCGCGTTCGCGACCTCCGGCACGAGGTGCGGGTCCGCGATCAGCAGGCGAAGGAGCGTGATTTCCAGGGCGTACGCGGGGTCGGCCTTCTGCGGGACGCGCGCCTGCGGGGCGGGGGCGGCCGCGCTCCGGGCTCGCTCGGCGGCGGCCTCCTTCTTCGCGCGTTCCTTCTTGAGTTCGGTCAGCCGCGCCCACACGGTCTCCTGCCGGACGCCGAGCCGCTGGGCGAGGCGGGTGACGATCTTCTCCTGCCGCATCGCGGTCTTCTGGTTGGGCATCGCCGGGGCGAGCGCGATCACGCCGAGGATGGCGTCCGCGATCCGCTCCGTGCCGGCGACCGTCTGTTCGGGCTCC
This sequence comes from uncultured Alcaligenaceae bacterium, assembly GCA_964444365.1. GTDB lineage: Bacteria > Planctomycetota > Planctomycetia > Gemmatales > Gemmataceae > CAYUHJ01. The sequence continues at coordinate 812 of CAYUHJ010000203.1, forward strand.
CGCGCGAGCAGTTGGTTCAGCTTGAACTCGAGGGCGTCGACCGCGGTGGCGAGCGTCTTGCGGAAGACGTCCACCCCGCCCGGTTGCGTGAGCAGGTCGCACGGGTCGAGGCCGTCGGGGAGGGTGGCGATGGCGAGTTCGACGTCCTGGCCGACGAACAGTTCCAGCGCCCGGTCGACGCCGGTCATGCCCCCGGCGTCGGCGTCGAACACGAGCACGACTTTCTTGGCGTAGCGGCTCAACTGCGCGACGTGCCGGGCGTTCAGGGCCGTGCCCATCGTGGCGACGACGTTCGCGACCCCGGACTGGTGGGCCATCATCACGTCCGTGTAGCCCTCGACGACCGCGAGGTAGCCGGCCGCCGAGCCCGCGTGGCGGGCGAGGTCCAGGCCGTACAGTAAGTCGCTCTTATTAAAGAGCGGGGTGTCCGCGGAGTTGTAGTACTTCGGCCCCCGCGCGGCGAGCGGCGACTCGGGCAGGATGCGGCCGCCGAACCCGACGGTGTTCCCCCGGGCGTCGCGGATGGGGAACATCACCCGGTCGCGGAACCGGTCGTAGAAGCCGCGGTTCTCGTCCCGGGCCGAAATCACGCCGACGTCCACGAGGACGCCGGGGTCGATGTCGTCGGCGTCGGCCCGGCGGACGAGCCAGTCGCCGGCGGCGGGGGCGTAGCCGAGCCCGAACTGGCGGACGACCGGCCCCGAAAGTTTGCGGGCCCCGACGTAGCGGCGTGCGGCTTCGGCGGTGGCTTCATCCATGAGGCACGCCTGGAACTGAGTTTCCGCCCACTTCACGGCCGCGAGCAGCCGGGCGCGGGTCTGGTCCTCGGGCGTCGCCTGGGTCGGCTCCAGGACGACGTTCGCCCGCTGGGCCAGTATACGCAGCGCCTCCGGGAACTCGACCTTTTCGAACTTCATGACGAAGTCGAACACGTCCCCGCGGGCGTCGCACGCCCAGCAGCGGAAGTTCTGGTACTGGCGGTCGATCTGGAGCGACGGCCGGGTGTCGTTGTGGAACGGGCAGATGGCCTTGAACGTCTTCCCGGCGGAGTGAACGGGGATGTAGCCCGCGACGACATCGGCGATGTCGTTGGCGGCCTTCACGGTCCGTTTGAGTTCCACCGAAACGGGCGGCACGGGGCACCTGCTCGGGGTTGGGCGCGGCCGGCCGACGAGCGGCGGGCGGTCCGATTCCGGGGGGTCCGACGACGACGACACACGGAGGCGGCGGGGTGCGACCGGCAGCCGATCCCTCGTGGTCCCGCGGTCGGCCGTGGCGTGGATCGGAGGCCCAGAATACCCCGGTGCTCGTGGCGAGCAGGCTCGACGGGTGCCGCCCGGCGGACCGTTGCCGGCCGCGGAGGGGGTCGGGGAGCCGTGATGGGTGGGGTGGGAACCTCGAACGGAAGCCGCGGCTCGGGGAGCCAGTCGACCGGGTTCCCGCGCGAGCGGAAGCCGGCCGGCACTAATCCGTTAGTGCGATTCAAATTATAAACCCCCGGTCGGACCCGTCAAGGCGGGCAACCCCCCGCCCGGTCCGGCCTCGCACCGCAAACTTAACCCACCCTCCGCGACCCGGATGAAGGGACGCCGGGTTTCGAGTGCGATTTTGCACCCGCCCGTGGTCGAACTGGTGCCGACGGAGTATCCGATTCCCCCGTTTAGCCGCGACGCGAGGCGGAGTGCGGGAGCAGACTCGCTCCGCTTCGCGTCGCGGCGAAACGGTCGCGAACCCGCCGGCCCAATCGACTCGATTCGCGTCGTCGGCCGGTCTATAATCGTCCCCATGTCCGCGACCGGAGGGCGACGATGACCGGTTACCTCTTCGCCGATGTCCTGCCCCCGCCGCCCCCGCCGCCGGGCAAGGCGAACCCGTTTCTGAACCCGGAGTTCCTCGTCACAGTCGGGCTGCTCGTCGGTGCCCTGTTACTGGGGGCGGTCGTGTTCGCGGTCGTCGACCGGTGGCGGAAGCGCGACGCGACCGCCGCCGCCGGCCGCGAGTCGACCGAATCGCTCACCTCGTTTCGCGCCATGTTCGACAACGGCGAACTGACCCGGGAGGAGTACGAGAAGATCCGCGACCGCGTGGCCGCCAAGATGAAGAAGGAGGTCGGCGTCGGGGCGGCCGGCGGGGGCGGTTCGACCGGCGGCACCGGCCGCGGCGACTTTCCCCCCGGCGACGGATCACCGGCCGCCCCGCCGACCGGCCCGGCCCCGAACTGAAAAGGTTCCTTCATTTTGAGACCCGACCCGGCGTAGAATCGCTACGCAAGGTGCGACGGAGGCACCGCAAACGACTCGACCGAACAGGGCTTCCCTCGGCCGAGGCACCCGTTACCCGTCGCCGCCCGACCTTACCACCCGCACACGCACACTCTTCCATCGGGGACTTCGGAATGGCAGACCGCACCACCGGCGAAGGCGGGGGCCGCAAGACCCCCGGAACGGCCGGCCGAAACCGCAACGCTTACTGCTCCTTCTGCCGCCGCAGCCACCGCGACGTCGGCCCCCTCGTCGAGGGGCCGGGCGACGTCTACATCTGCGGCGAGTGCATCGACCTCTGCCAGTCGATCATCGAGCAGGAGCGCAAGCGCCGCGGCAGCGGGAAGTCCAAGGACGCGATCACCCCGTCCCCCCGCTCCATCAAGGAGAAGCTCGACCAGTACGTGGTCGGCCAGCACCGCGCGAAGAAGGTGCTCTCCGTCGCCGTCCACAACCACTACAAGCGGCTGAACCTCGGCGAGGGCTCCCGCGGCGACGTCGAGATCGAGAAGAGCAACATCCTCCTCATCGGCCCGACCGGCAGCGGCAAGACGCTCCTGGCCCGCACGCTGGCGAAGGTGCTCGACGTGCCGTTCGCGATCGGCGACGCCACCACCCTGACCGAAGCCGGCTACGTCGGCGAGGACGTGGAAAACCTGCTGCTGAAGTTGCTCCACGCCGCGGACTTCGACGTCGAGGCCGCCCAGCGCGGCATCATCTACATCGACGAAATCGACAAGATCGCGAAGACGAGCCAGAACGTCTCGATCACCCGCGACGTGTCCGGCGAGGGCGTCCAGCAGGCCCTCCTGAAGATGCTCGAAGGGACCGTGTCGAACGTCCCCCCGCAGGGCGGCCGCAAGCACCCCGAGCAGCAGTACATCCAGCTCGACACCACGAACATCCTGTTCATCGTCGGCGGCACGTTCGTCGGCCTGGAAGACATCGTGTCCCGGCGGATCGGCAAGAAGTCGATCGGGTTCGGGGCGACGCACGACCACCGCGACCGCAGCCTCGGCGACCTGCTCAACCAGGTCACCGCCGACGACCTGACCGAGTTCGGGCTCATCCCCGAGTTCATCGGCCGGCTGCCGGTCCTCGCCCCGCTCGACCCGCTCGACGAGGACGCCTTCGTCCGCATCCTGACGGAGCCGAAGAACGCCCTGGTGCGGCAGTTCCAAAAACTCTTCGAGATGGAAGGGGCCGAACTCGCGTTCGAGCCGGAAGCCCTGCGGGAAATCGCGAAGCTGGCCAAGACCCGCGACACGGGTGCCCGCGGCCTGCGGGCGATCATCGAGGAGATCATGCTCGACGTGATGTACGACCTGCCCGAAATGGAGAACAAGGGCAAGCACGTCGTCTCGTCCGACGTGGTCCGGGGCACGAAGCGCCTCTTCGCGGGCAAGACCGACCCCGCCCCGGTGAAGAAGGACAAGATGAGCGCGTGACGAACGGCGAACGAGAGCCGACCCCCGCGGGCGGCGCGGGCTCGTGTCACACGAGCCCGCGCCGCCCGCGGGTTTTTATGTTGATCCCTCAAGACCGTCGTTCCTGCGACATCTTGAAACCTTCACAAGATCACCGTTGACACCCGCCCGTCCGATGGGATAATCTCTACAGCCGACACTACCCCACCGGAGGCCGCACATGTGGACACGCTTGTTCCGTCCAGGTCGAAAGTTCTCGCCCCCCCCCACGCCAGAACGCTCGGCTGAGTGTCAACGCCCTGGAACCCCGTGACGTGCCGAACGCGGCGTACCACCCGCTGCTGACCTCGGACCTGACCCAGAACTGGTCGAACACCTCGCTCATCACCGCCGACAACAACTGGTCCGCCGTCCCGAGCATCCAGGGGTTCCGCGGCGACAACCTGACGACCGGCATCGGCGTCGACCCCCGCACCATTCTGGCGGACGGCTCGGGCACCCCGATCAACGTCCTCGCCAACCGGACGAACACGAACCTGACCACCGGCGGCGTCGGCGAGTTCCACCTCGCGAACCCGGTCGTCGCCCTCCAGGGGAGCGTGACCGCGGACGCCCCGCACCTCGTGATGTACCTCGACGCGACCAGCGTGTCCGGCGTCATGGTGTCGTTCACCCTCCGCGACATCGACGGGTCGGCGAACAACGCGGTCCAACAAGTGGCGGTGCAGTACCGCGTCGGCGGCGGGGCGTGGGCCAACGTGCCGGGCGGGTACGTCGCCGATGCGACCGCCGGGCCGGGGCTGGCGGGGCTGGAAACCCCCGTCTCGGTCGTGCTGCCGGCCGACGCGGACGACCAGAGCAACGTCCAGGTCCGCATCCTGACGACGAACGCCGCCGGGTTCGACGAGTGGGTGGGTGTCGACGACATCGTCGTGACAGCAGCACGAGAAGCTCGAATCTCTGGAACGGTATGGAACGATTGGAATAGAGATGGCATTAGGGGAATGATGCCTACCGATACCGGCATCGAAGGAGTCGAAGTGTCGTTGTATGATCATCAAGGGACATTTCTTCGCCAAACGGTGACGAATGCGAGTGGGTACTACGAGTTCGCTAACCTTACTTCTGGTGGATATCAAGTACGTGTTGCTTTGCTATTTGACTATCTGTATTCACAATTTGATGTTGGTACAGACGACTCAATAGACAGCGACGTCGGTTCGTCAACAGGCTACTCGGGGATTATCTACTTGGCAAGTAGCGCATTGACTTCGATTATTGATGCCGGTATAGCCTACGTGCCTGGGGTTGACGCAGTCGAGTCGCTATCGACCGAAACCCCCGGTACAGACTTTGACCCTAATGGCGAATACTCTCTCTCCGTCGCCGACGGCCCGCAAGACAGCGGGTTATACATTAACAATGTAAAAGTTACCACGACATCGGCGGTATATGAAAAATTCAAGAACGACCCGATCAGAAAAGAGATTCTCGATGCAATGATGGGTGCACCTGCTAAAACCAATTATCCAGATCAGGAGTTGCTGGAGAAGGGGCTAAAATTCCGAGTTTCGATTGTCGAGGCTGCGACTAAAGCCGCTGAGGTCAAGCTGGTCTTTACGTCAAAGAATCTCGCAACAGCCACTGATTCTGATTTTTGGGAACTTGACGGGGACCATCCTGCCCTGAATGGTGGGTTACAAGTTCGGACGGGAAAGAAGCCTTCCGCCGCAATTGATGACATATTTGCAAATCCAAGTAAATACGCATTTGACTGTGCTACTATGCAGATGGTAATTGCCCACAAAGGTTTGCGCGACTTTTACGGTGATGACTACGATGCGAAGATAAAATCTGTCAAGCTTAAGGGTTTTTTTGTAGACGAAGATATTAGGTTCAAGGGTAATAATCTTCCTTTGCGTCCTGGTGATCGAGTAAACTTCACAAACCCCCATGCGAGCAGGTCAGAGTGGCTTAACGAAAACACGACTTACGTAGGTGGTGGCAAGTATTTAGCTCCTGGTATGGGGCCTAACGGCGCTCCTGCGATACTTACAGAGCAGCAGATAATCGAAGGGCTCAACGCGCTGCGAAAAAATGGTGCCACGGTATCCGCTTCGAAATCAAACGTCTATGCCTACACCCTATACCCTAACCCGAGCAACCGATGACTCTGACAATCGTCGCACAAATGTTGATCGCGTCGTGCCAGCTGACAGCGATTGCTCCGCTTTCCAGCGAAACTTATTTGCTGCTGGCACAACTGCTCAAAATGGATCGCATTGAACAGTGTAAAGCTATGGATCGTTTAGCGAAGACCGATCGAATAATGATTAGATCGATTGCCGCATTAGATGTCGAGTGTTCAGCTTACGCCTGTGGGCTTCTTGCTGAATCGATGGTTGCGGGTGATGCCATCGCTTACTGCAAGTCACTACCTGTAGGTTCCGCGAAATGGAGATCTGCTTTTTGGACGCTGAGGTATCGAGATCGCGAGAGTGTTATAGATTACATTCGTAGTGTCGCTTCTTCTGGCACTCCTTCTGTGCTTGCTCAATGTTATCTCATGTGCGGAACGTCGGGTTGGCCCGATTTGCTCCGGGAAGCACACAAAGATCGCGACTCAAAAGCTGCAGCCGTTCTCCCGTGCGCTGACGAGTCGCACACAACACTCGGAGATTACGCAGCAGATTACGTTAGAAAATTCGGCGAGAAGAACGCTCACAAGCGTCAGCCTCACCCCGATTTCCACCGTCAACCGTAGACAGGCGTATCACTGCAAAAGTCGTCAACCTCGCCCGGTGCGTGTAGAATCTCCCCTCCACCCGCACCGGAGACGCCGATGGCTGCCGACTACCAGCAACTCTTCATCAACGGCCAGTGGTGCGACGCGGTCGCCGGCGGGCGGCTCGACGTCGTCAACCCGGCCACCGAAGACGTCATCGCCCGGATGGCCTACGGCACCCGCGAGGACGTGAAGAAGGCCGTCGACGCCGCCGCGAAGGCGATGCCGGCGTGGGCCAAGCTCACGCCCTACGACCGGGCCAAGGTCCTGAAGAAGACCGCCGACCTGATGCGGGAGCGGGTGGACGCCTTCGCCAAAATCCTGACCGCCGAGCAGGGCAAGCCGCTGCTGGAAGCGAAGGGGGAAATCCTCCACTCCGCGGACACCTTCGAGTGGTTCGCCGAGGAGGGCAAGCGGGCCTACGGGCAGGTGATCCCGAACTCCGCCCCCGGCAAGCGGCACCTCACGCTGAAGCACCCGGTCGGCGTCGTCGGCGCGATCTCGCCGTGGAACTTCCCGGTGACGCTGCCGTCGCGGAAGATCGCCCCGGCCCTGGCGGCCGGGTGCACGATCGTGTCCAAGCCCGCGGACCAGACGCCGCTGTCGCTGGTGATGCTGTACCAGTGCCTGCAAGACGCCGGGCTGCCGCCGGGGGTCGCGAACCTCGTCGCCGCGCCGGGCGAGCAGGTCGGCGCGGAGTTCGTCGAGAACCGGTTCGTGCGGAAGATCAGCTTCACCGGGTCGACGCGGGTCGGAAAGATTCTGATGAAGGGGGCCGCCGACCAGGTCAAGCGGCTGAGCCTCGAACTCGGCGGGCACGCCCCGCTGATCGTGTTCCCGGACGCGGACCCGGAGGTGGTGGCGAAGGCCGCGGTCATGGGCAAGTTCCGCAACAACGGGCAGGTGTGCATCTCCCCGAGCCGGTTCTTCGTCCACGCGGACGTGTCGAAGAAGTTCGTCGACGCCGCCGTCGCCGCCGCGAAAGACCTGAAGCTCGGCAACGGGATGGACGCCGGCATCGACGTCGGCCCGATGCTCGAACCCGCCCGGATGGAGCACGCCGCCGGGCTGATCTCCGACGCGAAGGGGAAGGGGGCGAGCGTGCTCACCGGCGGCGGCAAGTCGACGCGGTTCCCGAAGGGCTACTTCTTCGAGCCGACCGTGCTGCGGAACGTCACCCCGGACGCCCGCGTCCTGAACGAGGAGCCGTTCGCCCCGGTCATGCCGATCCTCGACTTCGCGAAGCTCGACGACGTGATCGCTGCTGCGAACAACACCCCCTACGGCCTCGCGGCGTACGTGTTCACGAACGACGTGAGCGTCGCGTTCAAGCTCGCCGAGGGGCTGGAGGCCGGCATCATCGGCGTGAACGACCCGGTCCCCGCCACCCCGCAGTGCCCGTTCGGGGGCATGAAGGAATCGGGGATGGGCCGCGAGCTCGCCCACGAGGGGCTGGACGCCTACCTGGAGACGAAGTTCGTGAGTTTCAAGTTGCGGGATTGACCCAGCCGCCGGCCGCCCCCCACCCGCGGCGGACCCACCGGGCCAGGAGCTCGGCCCGGCCGGTCACGCCGAAGTGGCGGTTGATCTGCTTCGCGTACTCGTTGACCGTGTGCCGCGAGATCCCCAGCCGCGCCGCCGCCTGCTTGTCCGAATCCCCGTCGAGAAAGCACGTCAACACCTGCCGCACCCGCGGCGGCAGGTCGCCCGGCCGCGGCTCCTCGAACCGGGCCAGCGGCCCCCCGAGGAGCGGGGCCACGAGCGTCCCGACCTCCCGTATCGCGGCCTTCTGCCGCGCGGTGTACGGCCGGTCCCGGCAGCCGCGCAGCAGTTCCAGCCCCAGGCTCGGGTCCCCGCCGGTCCCGACCGGGCGGATGCAGAACATCACGTCGTCCGCGCCGATGTGGTGGTGGAAGTTCTGGAAGTACGCGCTGCGGTACCAGTCCGAATCGAGGAGCAGGTCGCCGCGGGCCAGGGCGGGGCTGCGCTCGGCGGCCATCCGCGACAGGTAGGCGTTGACCGGCGGGGCGTAGAACGGGTCGGCCCGGAACTCGGCCAGCGCCGCCTGGAGTCGCGCCCGGTTGAACCCGTTCTCCCACCCGCCCGTCTCGACGCCGGCCAGGAACGGCTTTCGAACCGCCACGCCGCCGAGTTCCGCGACCAGGACCAGGGACGGCCCGGCCAGCCGACTCAGCCCGGCGGCGAGGTGCCCGCCCCACGCCGCGGAGTCGTCCCCGAGGTCGCGGCACTCGCCCACGAGGTGGAACAACGCCCGCCACTCGGCCGCCCGCAGGCTCGCACTCTTGGACACGGGTTCCCCTCGGTCCGGCGTGAGAATTTTTCGGCCAGCGTACCGCACCGCGATCGTCGTGTCAGCAACAAACCGGGCGGACCCCAGGGCGACGCAGTGCGTTAAAGTAGGCAACTCGCTCCGCGAGTAGCGGGCTCATGTCCCGAGAAAACTTCACCCGTTTTCGAGCGCGGAAGTGCAGTCACTCGCGGAGCGAGTGACCTACTGAATCGGCCAAGCCTGAAACACTGCGTTGCCCTGAGGCGGACCCCCTTGTTTAAGGGGATGACACGCCCCGTCCGCTTCGATTCAAATCGCGGAGTCACCGTTGCCGCAAGCGCGGCCGGGGTGGGCGGAATAAATTCCCCGGATTGTTGTCCGCCTGCCCCGGCCGTTTTCGCTTCTGGTTGCGACGGCTGATTTTCCCGGAGCGCCGCCGTGCGGACCCGTCCCCGCACGGCGGCCTCCCTCGTCCGGGTGCCCCGATGCGAGCATACGGCGGAAAGGGGAGTCTCAGGATCGAAGCCGGCGGCCAGGTAAGCAACAACAGCGCTTACGTCGGGTATGCGGGTGGATCTTATTCCGACTACGCGAAGCAGGATTACGTCACGGTTCCCGCCAACGGGTCGGTCGTGGTCAAGTGCGGGGGAGACGGCGGCCCCGCGGCGTGACGGCGGGTCGCCCCGTTCACTTCGCCGGGGGGACGAAGGACCACGTCCCGCCGCGCTCCTCCCACTCCAGGTTCAGGTCCGGGAGCGGCTTGCCGGACCCGGCCTGGGCGTCCGGAACCCGGACCCGGACGCGGGCGGGGTTGTCGCTGCCGGGCACGACCGACACGTCGACCGCCGGGGGCACGGGCTTCCCGGCGTCGTCCGTCCGGGCCGGCACGACCGGGGGGCGGTGCCGGGCCAGCCACACGTTCAGGATCTTGTCGTGGGTCGGGGCGGTGAGCCGGACGAGCGTCCGCTTGTCGCCGGCCAGCCACGCCCGGGCGAACGCCTCGGCCCGGGGCTTCAACTCCGCGGGCAGGGGCGGTTCCGGGGCCGGCTGCTGCGCGAGTGCGACCCGGCGGACGGAATACACGCCGAGCGGGACGACCAGGAGGAGCGAGACCGCGAGGGTCAGCAGCCGCCGGTTCCGCCGCGTCCGTTCGGCCTCTTTGGCGTGGTTGACTTCGACCCACTTTCCTTCCGGCGTGCGGTTCAGTTCGACGACGCCGCCGCCCGGTCGGATGGCGAAGTGGGCGTGGCAGTCCTTGCACTGGTGGATGTTCGCCAGCCGGGTCCAGGCCACCTGCCCCGGGGCGGAGCAGCACGGGCAGAGCACGTCGATGACGGCGGGCTGGTCCGTCTGGGTGCCGAGGGACGCGGACGAGACGGTCGCTTTCGCGGGCGAGGAAACGGAGGGGTCGGGCACGCTCTCCCGGGGCGGGGAGAGCGGGGTGACACCCGAACCGGGGGAGGCGGTCGATCGGGGGGCGGGTTTCGTCGAAGCGGACGACGGGGGTCCGCCCGGCGAACCGGTCCGGGCCGACGGCGGTGCCGGCCGGGCCGCGGCCTCCCCGAGGCGGTCGCGACAGGCGGCCAGCTGGCGGCGGGCGTCCGCGTGGCGGGGGTTCAGCCGCAGGGCCGATTCGAAGTCCTTGATCGCGAGGCCCTCGGCCCCCAGTTCGACGTGGATCAGCCCGCGGTTGTAGAACGCGAC
>CAYUHJ010000204.1:0-11181 GCA_964444365.1 uncultured Alcaligenaceae bacterium
GGCTGACGCCCCGCCGCTCGCCGGCCCGCTCACGGGTGACGCACGCGCATCCGATTCACCCGTCGAGCAGGTGGCCGAGCTTCTCCCGCTTCGTGTCGAGGTAGTCGCGGTTGAACTCGCCGGCCGGGATCTGGATCGGCACCCGTTCGACGATCCGCAGCCCGTACCCGTCGAGGCCGATCACCTTGCGGGGATTGTTCGTGAGCAGGCGGATCTCCCGGACGCCGAGGTCGTGGAGGATCTGCGCCCCGATGCCGAAGTGCCGCAGGTCGGCGGCGAACCCGAGCCGGCGGTTGGCCTCGACCGTGTCCAGCCCCTCCACCTGCTGGAGCTGGTACGCCTTCAGCTTGTTCAACAGCCCGATCCCGCGGCCCTCCTGCCGCATGTAAACGATCACCCCCCGCCCGGCGTTGGCGACTTGCTTCATCGCGTACGCCAGTTGCGGGCCGCAGTCGCACTTCAGGCTGTGCAGCACGTCCCCGGTCAGGCACTCGCTGTGCATCCGGACCAGGACGGGCTCGTCCTGCGCGGGCACGACCCCCGGTTCCGTCTCGACGCCGACGCCGCCGAGGGTGATCGCGAGGTGCGGGTCGGGGTCGACGAGCGACGTGTACGCGAACAGGTCGAACGTGCCGAACGGCGTCGGCAGCTTCAGCGCGATCTCCCGGCGGACGAGCTTTTCCTTCTTGCGGCGGTACTCGATCAGGTCCGCGATCGAGGCGAGGCTCAGCCCGTGGCGGGCGCAGAACTCGCGGAGGTCCGGGAGGCGGGCCATCGTGCCGTCTTCGTTCAGCACCTCGCAGATGACGCCGACCTCGCGGAGCCCGGCGAGCCGGCACAGGTCGACGCTGCCTTCCGTGTGGCCGGCCCGGACCAGCACGCCGCCGGGCCGGGCGATGAGCCCGTCGACGTGCCCCTTGTCGCGGACGAGGTCGTGGGCGGTCGAGTTCGGGTCGGCACACACCTGGATGGTGCGGCTGCGGTCGTGGGCGGAGATGCCCGTGGTGATGCCGTGGCGGGCGTCGAAGTTGTGGGTGAACGGCGTCGCGGCGGGGTCGAGGTGGACGCCGGGGAGCAGGTCGAGGCCGAGGCGGTTGGCGTGGTCGCGGGACATCGTCACGCACAGCCGGCCGCACGCCCGGCGGATCATGAAGTTGATCGCGTCCGGGGTGGCGTGCTCGGCCGCCATGACGAGGTCGCCCTCGTTCTCGCGGTGCTCGTCGTCGACGAGGACGAGCATCTTCCCGGCCCGCAGGTCGGCCAGGGCGGTTTCGATCGGGGTGAATCCGTGCGACGTGTTCGGCATTCTGGCGTCCGCGGGGGTGTCGGCGAGTGACCGGCCTACTTCACGCGCGGAGGATGGATCTTTCTCCCTCCCCCTTGAGGGGGGAGGGGACCAGAAGTCCAAGGGACAGAATCACCCCGCGTGGAGTCTATTCTACGCCGCCAGAACCCCGGGCGGTCTACCCCTCGCGGACCAGCACGTCGGGGATGTCGAGGTTCACGTCCCCGACCCGCACGCGCTTGTACGGCCACGCTTCCGGCGGCGTGACCGCGTCCGAGCCCAGGTCCGTCGCGATCACCGTGTCGACGACCGCCGCCGCCCCGACGCGGGCCTGCCAGACGATCGGCTGGCCGGAGACGAACGGGTCGTCCTGCCCGTGTCGGCGGAGCTCTTCCGCCGGGAACCACCCGCTGCCGTAACCCGGCTGACTCAGCCGCCACTCGTACTCGTACTCGGTCCCCGCGAGCATCCGCCGGGCGGCCTCGGAGATCGGGCCGACCGCGGCGTCCGCGCGGGTCATCGAGCGGTAGACGGCCATCAACTTCGTGGCGAGTTCGTACTCGGAGCGGAGCCGGTCGTCCGGCTTGCCGAACCAGACGGTGCGGGACGCGGTGGCGAACAGGCCGTCGCGGGTGGCGGTGGCCTGGATGGTACACCAGCTCGTGACGGCGGCCTCGGTGAAGCCGGTCCGCCGGAACTTCCGCCCGCGGCCGTCGGCCGTCACGCTGACGCTCACGATCTCCGTCCCGTGGTGGAGCAGCCGGTGCGCCAGGTGGCCGGCGATCTCGTCCTCGGTGTCCCCCTTCAGGAAGTTCCGGGCCGTCGCTTCCAGTGCCCGGACGAGCCCCTTGCCCAGCACGGCGTAGCGGTCGCGGTCGAACGGGGCCAGGGCCCGGCACTCGCCGCGGAGCCGGTCCGCGACGAGCGGCATGTTCTGGAAGAACGGGCGGTCGAACGCGATCTTCCGGGGGCCGACGAGGTCGCCGAGGAGTTGCCCCCGGCCGCCGGCGTACTGCCACTCCTTCACCTGGAACCCGAGCCCGTCGAGTTCCTCGTCGAACAGCCGCTGCGTGTCGATGTTGCTGCACAGCAGCCACCGCTGCCGGCCGTTGGTGTAGATCCCGGGCCGTTCCGTCTCGGCGATCAGCCCGCGGACGTTCATCCCGCCGGTGAACCACGCGACGAACGGCGGGACGAACAGGATCGCGCCCTCGCACCCGGTCTCCGCGAGGATGCGGCCGACCTTCGCCTGCTTGGCGTCGACGTCCGCCCGGCGGCGCGTGAGTTCGCCCGGCCCCTCGGGGATGACGATCGACGGCGACGACGGCGTCTCCGTCACGGCGGGGATCGGCGGGTCGGGCACGGGCGGGGTCATGGGCGCGCCTGCGGGGGGCGAAAGACACGTTGTATGCTCCGCGGACCCGGCGGGGAGGTCGGCCGGCCGCGACGGCCGGGGCCGACCCCCGCGGCCGCGCGTCGGGCGGGCGATTTTCTCCGAAGAAGCGCTTGCACTCGCGCCGCGTCGTCGGTATGCGGTCGCGTTCTCGGGGGAAGAGCCACGCATCCGACCGTCGCGACCGCGATCCGGGCGGGTGCGTCGTGAGGGGGGCGACGGTGCCGCGGTGCCGTCGATCAGGAGGGCCACACCTTGTACGTCGCGTGTTCCAGTCTGTGCTTCGGGAAGCTGCCGCAAGAGGACGCTCTGCGGACGATCCGGGACCTGCACTTCGTGAAGGTCGACCTCGCGATCCACGCCGACGGCCCGCACCTGCGGCCGGCCGACGTCGTCGCCGACCCGGGGAAGGTCGCGCAGAAGCTGAAGTCGGCGAACGTCGGGTACGCCGCGTTCCACCTGAACCTCGGGCCGGTGACCGGGGAGGACGCCCGCACCCAGGTCCGGGCCGTCTGCCGGCTCGCCCGGACGCTGGCCGTCCCCCTCGTGACCGTCCCCGCCGCCCCGCTCGGGTCCGCCTTCGACGCGGAAGTCGCCCGCCTCGCGGACTGGGTCCGGATCGCGGAAGCGGAAGGCGTCATCCTGAGCATCGAGACCGACTCGAAGACGCTGACCGCCGACCCCAAGGTCGCGGCGAAACTGTGCGAGAAGGTGCCCGGCCTCGGCATCACCCTCGACCCCAGCCACTACCACTGCGCCCCGAACGGCGGCGTGAGCTACGACGAACTCTTCCCCTACGTCCGGCACGTCCGCCTGCGGGACTCCGGCGCGGGCGGCAAGTTCCAGGTCCGCGTCGGCCAGGGCGAGATCGAGTACGGCCGCATCGTGGCCCAACTCGACCGCTGCCGGTACGAGCGCGCCCTGACGGTCGACATCCGCGACGCGGTGGACGGCCCGTTCCCGGTCGAGCCCGAGGTGCGGAAGCTGAAGTACCTGATCGAATCGCTGGTGTGACCGCGAGCGGCGGGGCGTCGGCCTGCCGTGGCCGTTGCCGCGTGGCCGTGCCGCGAATCCCGCGGCGGGCTGACGCCCCGCCGCTCGCCTCTTTCCGAACGTCACTTCGCCACTCGGCCCTCGGCTTCGGCTGGTCCCGTGCCCCGTCCCTTCCCGGCGTCCGCTATAATCACCCGGATGGGGTACCGCGCCCCGATCTGCCCTGGGACGACCGATGAAGATTTTGCAGTACCCCCACCCCGCCCTGCGGGTGAAGGCGAAGCCCGTGACGACGCTGGACAACGGCGTGATCGCGGCCGCCAACGACATGCTGGCCCTGATGTACAAGAACGAGGGGCTCGGCCTCGCCGCGCAGCAGGTCGGGCTCGACTACCAGTTGCTCGTCATCAACTTCAAGGGGGACGCGGGGCAGAAGGACCAGGAAGTCGTCGCGATCAACCCGGTCATCGTCGAGACGAAAGGCGCGTTCAAGGACCGCGAAGGGTGCCTCAGCTTCCCCGGCCTGTACCAGGACATCCGCCGGGCGAAGACGGTGACGGTGCGGTACTACGACCTCGCCGGCAAGCAGTTCGAGATGGTCGCCCACGACCTCGCGGCGCGGGTGTGGCAGCACGAAATCGACCACCTGAACGGCGTGCTGTTCATCGACAAGATGGGGCCGCTCGCCCGGCTGACCAGCCGCAAGGACCTCGACCAGTTCCTCCGCGACTTTGAAGACGACCGCCGCCGGGGAATCATCCCGCCGGGCACCGAACCGAAGTTCTAGCTTTCGCAGGGATAGGGTTTAGGGATAGGGATAGTCGAACCTCCCGATTCCGGATTGACTATCCCTATCACTCGTCACTGTCCCTCTGTCCGCAGCCCAGGACTCTCCGATGCGCATCGTGATGATGGGGACCGGCACGTTCGCCGAGCCGACCTTCGAGGCGCTGATCGCCGCGCGGGAAAACGTCGTCGGCCTCGTCACCCAGCCGGACCGCGACGCGGGTCGAAAGGGGGGCAGCACCCGGCAGACCGGCAAGGGCATGGCCACGATCGCGGAAGAAGCCGCCGTCCCGGTGATCCAGCCGGAAAGCATCAACACGCCGGACGGCCTCGCCGCGCTGAAGGCGCTCGCCCCGGACCTGCTCGTCGTCGCCGCTTACGGGCAGATTCTGAAGCCCGAAGTGCTCGCGGTTCCCCCCAACGGTGCGATCAACGTCCACGCCTCGCTGTTGCCGAAGTTCCGCGGCGCGTCCCCGGTGGCGGCCGCGATCCTGGCGAACGAACACGTCACCGGCGTGACCATCATCCGCATCACGCCGGGGCTCGACGCGGGGGACATGCTGGCGAAGGAGTCCCTCGAAATCCACCCGGACGAGACCACCGGCGAACTCGAAGCCCGGCTCGCCGTGATCGGCGCGCGACTGGCGCTGGATACCGTTCAACGCCTGAAAGCCGGGCCGGTGACGGGGGAACCGCAAGACGAGTCCGCCGTGTCGCGGGCCCCGAAGCTGAAGAAGGAACAGGGGCTTCTCGACTGGTCCCGGCCCGCGTCCGAGATCGCGCGGGTCGTCCGGGCGATGCAGCCGTGGCCGACCGCGTACACGTTCTTCCACCGCCCCGGCAAGGAGCCGATGCGGGTCATTATCTCGAAGGTCCGCAAGCTCGGCGTGATCGAGGGCCTCCCCCCGGAGCCGTCCGCCGCCGGGTTGATCCTCGCGTTCGAGCCGCCGCGGATCGTCGTGCAGGCCCACTCCGGCAGCAGTTCGATCGAGGTGCTGGAACTGCAACCGGCCGGCAAGAAGAAGATGACCGCCGAGGAGTTCCTCCGCGGCTACCCCGTCCAAGACGGCTATCGCTTCGGCCCGGAAAAGTTAGACTGAAGCGGGCAAATCGGAACTGCAAGAGGGACACGCGATGACCCCGACAGTTGACCTGAACGCGATCCTGGCGTTACCGGCGGAGCAACGCCTGGTCGTTTTCGATGCGATAGTCAAGAGCCTACCGAAGTCTCAGTCCCAAGAACTCCAGCAATCACTGGACCAACGGTTGTATTCGCCGTGGGCATATCACGAGAGCGAAGTCGATTGCGATGACAGACAGCGATGAAATGGTGAAAGGCGACTGCCGTGAATGTGACTGCTCGTGCCGCTGCCCTGGACGTCCTCGTTCGCTCGCAGTCCCGGCAGGGGTTCGCGGCCGACCTCGTGGACGAGAACCTGTCGCGAACCGGGCTGTCGCCGCAAGACCGGCGGTTCGTCACGCAACTCGTGTTCGGCACGATCCGCCGACGGGCCACGCTCGACGCGCTGGTCCGCCCGTTCGTGCAGCGGCCGTTCCACGAGGTCGAACCGATCCTGCTCGACATATTGCGCCTCGGGGCGTTCCAGCTGGCGTTTCTGACGCACGTCCCCAAACACGCGGCGGTTCACGAGACGGTGGGGCTGGCGGACTACGTCGGGAACCCGCGGGCGAAGGGGTTCGTCAACGGCGTGCTCCGTCGGGTGGCGGAGGCGGTCACGGACGAGTTCGTCCCAGCGGCGGGCGCAGAGGCGGTGCCGATGGACTTCGTCCCGGCCGGACTCGCGGGCCGCAGAACCCCTCCCCCCAACCCCCTCCCCGGAGCGGAGAGGGGGCAAAACCCGTTCGGGGAGGGGTTGACTCCGCCGTACCGCAAGCTCGCCCGGCCGCTCTTGCCCGATCCCGTCGCGGAACCGGCCGCCTACCTCGCGGCCGCGTTCTCCTGGCCGCGGTGGCTCGCCGATCGCTGGCTGGCACGCTTTGGCCCGGAAGAATGCCACCGGCTCGGGTTCTGGTTCAACGCGCCCCCGCCGCTGTGGCTCCGGTCGAACGCGCTGAAGACCGACCGCGAAGCCCTGCGCCTGCGGTTCGCGGCGGACACGATTCCGGTCGAAACCGGGCCGCACCCGCAATCGCTGAAGCTAGGGGGAAGTCACTCCGTCCGCGACCTTCCCGGCTTCGCCGACGGCGCGTTCGCGGTGCAAGACCTGTCCTCGATGGCCGTCGCGTCCGCCCTCGCGCCGGAACCCGGCTGGCGCGTCCTCGACCTGTGCGCGGCCCCCGGCGGGAAGACGACGCACCTCGCGGAACTGATGCGGAACCGCGGGCAAATCGTCGCCTGCGACATCGAGCAAAGGCGACTGAACACAGTGACAACACTGTGTCACCGGCTCGGCGTCACCATCGTCGAGCCGCACCTGCTGGACAAGGTCGCGACGGAACCGCCGCCCGGCCCGTTCGACGCGGCTCTGGTCGACGTCCCATGCAGCAACACCGGGGTGCTCGGCCGCCGACCCGAGGTGCGGTGGCGTATCCACCCGAACGAGTTCGAGCACCTGATCCGCCTGCAAACCCGGCTGCTGTTCACGGCCGTCGACCGCGTCAAGCCCGGCGGCGTGGTCGTATACTCGACGTGCAGCATCGAGCCGGACGAGAACGAGGGCGTGGTGAAGGCCGTGCGCAGGGGGATCATGTCGCTGAAGGTGGAAGCGGAAGGGCACGCGGTTCCGGGTTCCCCCGCCGACGGCGGGTACTGGGCGCGGTTGCGAAAGGCGTAGATCGGCCGACTTTCCTTAGCTTGGCCGCAGGCCGACCCTCGCTTGCGCTTCGGGCGAGTGTCCACACAAGCCCGAAGCGCAAGCGAGGGTCGGCTCATCTCGACACGGCTCGTCGGGCCTCGAAGACTCGACCCGACCTACAGGAAGTCACCGGCCCCGTTCCAGTTCCCGCAGGCCGCCGGTGTCGCGCTTGTACAGCGGCAGGTGCCGGTAGTACACCTCCAGCGTCAGCAGCGCCAGGCACGTCGTCCCGAGCCGGCCGCAGTGCTGGCCGATGATCGCGCCGTCCGGGTCCCAGCTGCCGGCGTTGCCGACCTTCGTCGCGGGGACTTGCAGGTCGATCAGCATGTCCCGCATCTTCGGGTTCCAGTCGCGGTGCCACTCGGGGCCGTCGTAGAAGTGGACCACTTGCGTCGCGTAGTAGTAGTAGTACATGTCGAACCGGTCGCGGTTGGGCATCCAGTTCTTCATCAGGTAGCCGACGCCCGCGGCCATGCCGGGGTTCAGCGGACCCCACTTGTCCCCGTAGTAGCGCGACAGCAACCCGACCGCGGTGAGCGACGGCTTGACCCCGGTCCGGTCGGTGTAGCCGTAGGTGGCGTGCTTGGAGGAGTCGGAGACTTTGTCGAGGAACGCCCGGGCCTTCACGAAGGCGTCGTCCGGGACCGGGATGTCCTTGCAGAGCTTCGCGGAGTGCAAAGCCTGAATCTGCCAGCCGACGATGGACGTGTCGCCGTTCGTCTTCGGGCGGTAGCCCCAGCTGCCGTCCGGCCCCTGGGCCGCGACGAGGAATCCGACCGCCTTCGACGCGGGGCCGTGGACGCGGTTCTTGTCGCCGGTCATGCCGTAGAGTTCGCACAGGGCGACCGTCGCGATGGCGTGGGCGTACATCTGCTGCGGCCCGCTGCGGCGGAAGGAGCCGTCCGCGGTTTGCAGCGACAGCAGGTACTGCAGCCCCTTCTCGACGGTGGACTGGTACTTGTTGTCCTTATGCGGCTTGTGTGTCTGTCCGGCCGCGAGGAACGGCAGCAAGGCCAACCCGGTGGAAGCCGCGGTCGCGTCGGCACTCGACCCGTCGAACACCCACGACCCGTCGGCCTTCTGCTGCTTCGCGAGCCAGACCAGCCCGCGGGCGACGGCCGCCTCGGAGAGATCCGTACCGCCGTTCGGCCCTAGGAAGTGTTTGCGGGTCGAGGACCCCCGGCCGCGGTAGCCCTCCATCATCGCGAAGCTTTCACCGCATCCGCTCCCCATCATCATCTGACCGGAGTCGCCCATCGCTCCGGGCGGGCCGTCCATCGCAACGCCGGGCGGGGCGGTCACATCGATCTTCGTGGTGTTCGCCGAATCCGTCACGCCGGGCACTTCACTCGGGGACAGCCTGGAGTCCACCACGGTGTCGTCCGCGATCGGGGTCGGCACCGAAAGGTCGAGGTCGGGTTCGATCCCCTCGAACGGGTTCGTCAGAATCTTCTCTTGCGGGTCTTCTGGTTGGTTGTCGGCGAGAACGATCAGTTCTTGGTCGGACACCACCGCGGCCGCCTTCGGCATGAACCGGTCGATGAGGATGAGAGTCGCGATCAGGGCGACGTGGACGGCCCCGCTGATGACCCAGGCGGGGATGTGCTTCCGCAGCAGGCGGGCGTGTTCGTGGGCCCCCTCGACGCGGCGGATGACGGCGGCCGGGGCGGGGGCCGGTGCCGGGGTGAGGGGCGGAACGGCGGTCATGGGCGGACTCCAGGCCTGCCGGACGGGGTCCGGTGGCGACACGCCCGCGGCGCGGGCAACGGGTTCCCCGGCCCGGAGCGGGTGCGCCGGGCGGAGCAGAAATCGGATCGAGTTCGTTGAGTGGGCGACGGCGGCCGACGTGCGAGACGGGTCGTGCTCGTCACCAAACAGACGCGGGTCCGGCCGGAAGAGTTCCCGAAAATATCGCGGCCCGCGCCGGGCGTCCCCGACGGCGGCGGCTCGCGCCGGGACTTCCCGTTCCGCGCCGTGGGTGCCCCTCTTGGGTTGGCACCGTGTCGAGCCGCGGACGCCAGTCCGCGGGTGACAACGCCGCACCCGCCCACTGGCGTGGGCGGCTCGCCGGTATCCGGAGGCACCACTCCGCGCCGTTTTGCCCTTGGCCGCCGGCCGGCGGGAGGGTACGGATAGAGTACCCTCTCCTGCTGCCCGTTCCCGGAGTCGCGATGCGTGCCCGGCTTTCCCCGATCGACGGCGGACCCCCGATCGAACTCGTCAAGGAACTGACGGTCGTCGGCCGGAACGACGACTGCGACGTGTGCATCGACCACAAGAGCGTGTCGAAGCTCCACTGCGTGCTCGTCCGCACCGACGGGCTGGTCCTGGTCCGCGACCTGGGGAGCACGAACGGCACGCGGGTGAACGGCCAGCGGGTCCGCCGGGCGGCGCTGCTGCCGAACGACCTGATCGGCATCGCCAGCTACCGCTACCGGGTGAAGTTCGGCAACGAGCCGGAAGCCCCGGCCGAGAAGGCCGCCGGCCCCGCGGCCCGGGACGCGGCGGACGAACCGGACGACACCCCCGCCCCGGAGCCGAGCCCGCTCAAGAACAAGGAGCCGGAACCGCCGCTGAAGCGGAACGCCCTGCCGGACGTGATCGACGAGCCGAAGAAGGGGTGACGAACCCGAAGAAAAAAAAATCCGCCCGGCAAACGGTCCGGCGGGCTGTCTCGTTGGACACCTGGAGGGTCGCGCGAAAATCGTCTCCCGTCGCTCAATCCCGATTCGCGCGTGCGGCCCGTTCGGGTAGGATGACTCCGCCTCTCACACTGCTCTCATTTCGGAGACGCACATGTTCTTGAACCGGTTCCGGACGGCGCTCGCGGCCGCCACCCTCGTCGCGTCGGCGGCCGCGTCCACCGCCGTGGCGGCCCCGATCCCCGCGGACACGAAGGCCCCCGAAGGCACCGCCGCGAAGACGAAGAAGGCCCTGAACGAGGTCGCCGACTTCGCGTTCGACCAGCGGAGCCTGTCCGACCTGATCACGTTCGTGAAGGAGAAGGGCAAGGTCGAGGTCGTGCTCGACACGAACCACCTCATGCAGATGGGGATGGACCCGAACCAGACGCACGTCACGGTGAACCTGAAGGGCGTGAAGCTGCGGGACGGCCTGCGGGCGGCCCTCGCCCCGATGAACCTGAAGTTCGGCGTCGTGGGGAACGCGGTCCACGTCACGACGGAAGACGCGCTCATCACGAAGCAGATGCGGCAGCGGGTCACGCTCGACGGCGACGGCAAGCCGCTGGCGACCGTTCTGGCCGCCCTCGCCGCGGACTCCGGGGCGAACATCGTCGTCGACCCGCGGCAGGCCAAGAAGGCCGCCGACACGGCGGTCTGCCTGGCGCTCGACGAAGTCCCCCTGGAAACCGCCGTGCGGCTGACCGCGGAAGTGGCCGGGTTGCGGGCGGTGCGGATGGGCAACGTGCTGTTCGTCACGTCCGAAGAGCGGGGCAAGGCCCTCCGCGAGGACGCCGACGGCCCGACGCAACCGGGCGGCGTGAACCCCGTCTTCCCGATCGAGCCCGGTGCGGGCGGCGGGATCGGCATCGGCGGGGCCGAAGGCCCGGCGGTCCAACCCGTCCCCCTCCCGGCCCCCGCGCCGCCTCCGGCCCCGGCCGACGCCCCGAACGCCCCGGCCCCGCCGGAAAAGAAGTGACCCGGCCGGCGCGAGCGGCGGACCCCGGTCCGCCGCTCGCTTTTCCCAGCGATTCGGAACGGTCCCGTTCCGACACCGTGTTTTGACTTGTGGCACCGGCCTCTGGCCGGTGAAACTGGCACCGGCCAGAGGCCGGTGCCACGATTCAAAAAGCCCCGACGGGAAAGAGGGTTAGGAGTTACGCAGTTGGTGGTTGGAGCGGGTTTATTCCCCTCTCCCCGCTGGGGAGAGGGGTTAGGGGTGAGGGG
>CAYUHJ010000205.1:0-11172 GCA_964444365.1 uncultured Alcaligenaceae bacterium
ACCCGGGCGTCGACCGCGGCGGCCGTGTCGAACAGCCGGTTCATGTCCCGGGTGCCGAGCAGGCTCGCCTCGTCCACCAGCAGCACCCCGCCCGCGGCGTGTTTCTGCATCGCCGTGTCCACGAGGAATCGTGCCACCGTGTCCGCGTGGGCGAAGCCCGCCTCCGTCCGCAGCACCCCCGCCGCCGGCGTGGTCGGGGCCAGTGCCACGACTGTGCGGCCTGCGGCCTCTAATGCTTCCCCCAGTTCCTGTTCCAGCGTGGTCTTGCCCGTGCCGGCCGCGCCGCGGACGAGGGTCACCCGGTCGCGGCTGCCGAGCACGTGGCGGATCGCACCTCGCTGCCCGGCGTTCAGCCAGTCGCGGGTGATCGGGCACTCCGGGTCGCCGAGCGGGCGGAATCGGCCCCGCCCCTTGCGGGCGAAGGCGAGGAGCCGGCCTTCGGCCGAGAGCATGTCGGGTGTTGTGACGAGTTCCCGCCCCTTGACCGTCCCCCGCACCAGGGGGCGGGCGGCGAGTTCATTCTTCACGGACTCGGGCGTGACCGCCCCCACCCCGCGCTTGAGAGCCTCGGTCACGAGCTTCCGCTCGGTCGTCGCCGCCTCCCGGGCGAACACGTGTCCGATCGCGTGGTCGACGGCCTGCCGCTCACCTCCGGTCACCCGCTCCTTCGGGCGGGCGGGGCGGAAGGCCCGGCCCAGGGTGCGGCGGTCGTCGTCGGACAGCCGCCCGAGCCACTCGCGGCGAAGCTCGTCGCGGGTGAGCCGGTCCGCCTTCTTCTCGCGGGTGGTGGCCCCGAGCTCGGCCTTGCGGTCCGGGTCGGTGATCCCGAGCTCTTCGGCCAAGTCCTCGATCTGGGCCGTCCGGCGGGAGAACCGGCGGACCACCCCCTTCGGCACGCCGGCGATCTCGAAGTCGTCCCGGGTGCGCTCCAGCGCGTAGCCGAGTTCCTGCAACCGGTTCGCCAGCCGCACCCGGAACGCGGCCTGGAAGTACGGGGCGTCGCGCTTGAGGTCGCGGAACTGGCCGGCCTTCCACTGCCGCTCGTCCTCATCGAAGGTGGCGTTGAAGACGAACATGTGGGCGTGCAGGTGCGGGTCGGGCACCCCGCCCACCGGCCGCGACGTGGTGTGCACGTACTCGGCCCACACCAGGTTGCCCGTCGCCCGCTCCCCGTCCCGGCCGCCCTTGCGGACCCGGGCCTTCGCCTCGGACTCGACCTCCCGCATGGTCTCGGCGACCGCGCCGCGGAACGCGGCGAGGACGTCGGCGTCCTCGGTCAGCCCGTACAGCAGCGACACGGACTTGGGCACGGAGAAAGTGAAGTCGTACCCGACCGTGCGGTCCGTCCGCGTGCGGGCGGTGAGCGGCCCGCCGGCCCGCGGGTCGAGGTTGTCGCACAGCCGGTCGAAGGACGCCTTGTCGACGGTCCCGGCGAGGCCGAGCATCTCGGCCCCGCGGCCGCCCCAGGCGCCGACGATCTCCTGCCCCTCCGCGTAGTAGTCGGCGGCGGTAAAGTAGCGTTTGGCCTGCTGCGGGTTGGTCTGCTGGGTGATGCGGAGCATGCGGCATCATACCCCTACCTCCGCAGGGGTAAACCGTTTCGTGCGAGGGCAGACCCGGCCTCGTCCGCCGGGGTCCGTCCGGCCCCAACGCCATCCCCGCGCCACCGCCGTGCGGGCACCTCGCCGCGATGACTTCGCGGCACCTCTCACCTGCCTCTTGACCTGCGTTCGGGCGACACGTGGGGCACACCCCTCGGCGCGGAGCTGGTCGGGGTTGCGGAGCGCCCGAGGGGGGGGCGGCCCCGACTCCCTACCCGGGCGGCATGCCCGGCGGGACCGGGCACCGCCGTATGTACGGAATCACGGATTCACGACCTGACGGCATGTCGGCCTGCCCAGACCCCGGTCTATGTCGTGGGGCTCGCCGTCACCGAACTGTCACACTTCGCCGCTTGCGCCCCGCCCCCGATCCGCGCTACCCTCGAACCGATGTCCAGGTGACGCCCCCTTCGGGTAGTCACGCTGCTATCCGGGCCAAAAGGCAGGCCCGTTCTCACGTCCCCCGCGCCATGCCAGAGCGGACGGGACTGGAGGCACCAGTGATGGACGCGACGTTGCTCCGGGTCGAGAGCAAGACCGCTGCCGACCTCCGGAAGGCCGGGCTCACCGTCGGTCAGGTCTGGCGGCTCGGCCACGGGTTGCCCGAGCTGTGGGCCGCAGGATACACCGCCGGCGAACTTTGTGAGGAGCTGCGGGCGGCCGGGTTCCTCGCGCGGGAGCTACACGAGGCCGGGTTCTCTGCGGACGCCCTGCTGGCCGCCGGGTTTACCGCCGGCGAACTTCAGGACGCCGCGATCAGCTGACTCCGACCGGATTCCCACCCCCGCCCGCACGGGCGCCGGGGTGGGACCTTACCAGGCACGACCTCCCTGCGATCGTTCCATTCAGCCGGGCCCCACCCGCACTCCTGCGTGAGCGGTGCGCTCCCGGCGTTGAGCCTACTGGTCAGGCCGCGGCGGCCTTTGCGGCCCGAGACATCTCCAGACCGCCGTCGCCCGGACAGAACGGACATGATGATGCAGCCACAGACATGTAACGTGTGCGATCGGCCGCGTGAGCGCATCCCCCCGAATACGACGCCGCCCGGCCAACCGGCCGGGCGGCGTCGAGAGGCCCCCGCTTCGGTTCAGTCGCCGGCCAGGCCCGGGTCGCACGCCGCGTCGGCCGTGTGCCCGGCCCCATACGCCACGACCCCGGCATGGGCCACGTCCCCGGCGGTGACGCCGTGCGTCCCGTCGACGTATCCGCCGAGCTGGGTGCCGAAATGGGTCATGGCGTCGTGGTAGTCCTGCAGGGCCGACAGGCAGGCGTCGTGCGGTGACACGTCATGGTGGTGGCCGAACAGCATGGTCGTCTCCAAGCGTGTGGTGCCGGGCGGTGGACGAAGCGGGATCACAGATCGGGGGCGTCGTCGCCCCCGAGCAGGCCGAGCAGGCAGGTCAGCAGCATGGTCCCGGCGGTGGCCACCGGGGCCGCCTGCGCGAGCTGCCCGAGCGTGGTCAGCCGCGTGTACGGGCGGCCGCAGCGCGGGCAGACGAACCGGGTCGCGGCCCAGCCGGACTCGAGCCCGACGCGGACCAGCGCCGCACCCCGGCAGGCGGGGGCGGCGCAGCGGGCGGGGTCCTGGTCGTCGTGGGTGCAAGGGGCCATCACGCCCCCGCACAGCCGGAGCAGTCGCCGTCGTCCCCGCCGATGGCCATCGCGGCCACCGCCCCGAAGACGGGGCCGGCGACGGCGGTGACCGCGGCGAAGGCGAGCCCCCGCACGACCGCGCGGGCGACGACCTTGCCCAGGTCGGGCTCGGCCGGCTTCGGCGGGGGCGGGGGCGGGGGCGGGTACGAGTCGTGGCTGATGCGGGACGTCTGCACGGTCGGTCCTCCGGGTGTGAACAGGAGCGGCTTGCGTCCTGTGTAATTATATTACACAGAATTGGCGCCCGTGCAGCCCTGACCCGCCCAGAATCAGTCGGATTGCTTCTTCTGGGGCGATTTGACGTAGTCCTGCCGCAGGTCGGCGGGCATCAGGGCGAACTCCGGCAGCTCGACCGAACTAAGTGTCCGTTTGCGGTCGTGCGCCGTCTGGACCTGGAACCGCCCCTTCTCCGGGTTCGGCCCGTGGTCGGCCAGCAGGATCGCCGCCCGGCCGGTCTTCGGGCACCGCACCGCCAGCCCGAGCTGCCGCAACTGGCCGTTCACCCACTTGGCCAGCTCCTGCTTCTCGGCGTACGCGGCCTGCGGCAGCGAGCGGGCGTGCGCGAGCAGTCGCGGCCCAAGGCGGCCCGCCAGCTCCTCCCGCACCGCGACGGCCAGTGCGAGCAGGTGGTCGAAGCACGCCGGGTACTCCACGGGGTCGGCCGCGGACAGCAGTTCGCGGACGCGGTCGGCGGTCGGCGACGGTTCGGACCTCTTCTGACGGGCCATGGTCGCGTCCCTGCGAAGGTGGCATCCGGGTGCGACCTTATCCACCCCGGTTGCAACCGGTCAAGGCACGTCCGCCGCCGGCATTCTCCGGCACCGCCCCCGCGGCGCGGAGCTGGTCGGGGTTGCGGAGCGCCGGAGGGGGCGGGTCCTACTCGCGTGTCACCGGGGGACGGCGTTCGCGCCATCCGCGTTCCGTGTCCACGCCCTCACGACGATACGACTCCACGTTGCCACGACGGATTCCCCCGGCTCGGGAGGTCGCCGGGAACCGTCCGGCGGGGTGAAGGTCGCTTGTCGAGCCTCAGGGCGTACTGTCCGGTGGGTTCCCTCGCTTCTTCCCGGGTCGGTCCTCGACCCCGGCCTGATCGACTGCACGCCTAAAGCCGCAGCCGTGCCGCTCAAGCGGAAAATCGGTTCCCCCTGAAGGTCGCCCCCAATTTTCCGCTGGCCCGGTGCGCTGGCGCCACGGCCACCAGCGGCTTTGTTCGGGTGCCATCAGGCCGCGGTGGTCGCGGCCGGAACCACAGAAGGAAAGGAACACCACCATGTCCACGAACGCCAAGTCCGAGTCCCCGAGCCGCACCCCCAGCCACGTCGCCTACCAGGTCCGCGACCGCGACGGCCAGAAGGGCATCTGGACCCGCATCGGGAGCGTGTGGCCCCACGCCGACGGCAACGGGTTCAACGTCCAGCTCGACGCCGTCCCGCTCGACGGCCGCATCAGCCTCCGCGTCGTCGCCGACAAGAAGGACTAACCCCCACCCATCCACACGCGGGGCGGCGGACCGCCGCCCCGCCGAACCCAGAAAGGAACCCGACCCATGCTGAACCACACCGAATCCTCCCACGCCCTCGCCCGCCTGCTCGACCTGGCGGACGAACTGTCCGCCGGCATCGACCCCGACTTCGACCCCGGGTACGACGACCTCGACCGCGAGTTCCAGGAACTCCGCCTCCAGCTCGTCAGCTTCGAGTAAGGGGGCCGCGATGAAGATCACCCTCGAACAGACCGCCCGCCACCGGAACGGCGTCTCCGGTGCCCCCTTCCACGTCACCCTGTTCCGCGACGAGGCCGAACGGCTCATGCTCGGCATCGCCTTCGACGAGCCGGGGTACGTGGCCGTCCTCGACCTGCAGGAACTGGCCGCCGGCAACATCGCCTTCGGGTCGAACTCCTGGCGGGGCGACCGCTACGAGACCGGCCTTCGCGAGGCCGTCAAGGTGCCCGTCGAGGACGGTGCCGTCCGGCCCCACCTCGACCTGAACCGGCTGCACACCGAGCGCAAGGAGATCGCCGTCGTCTGGATGATCGACGACGTCACCTCGATCCGCCCCGATCTCACTGAGGAACAGGCGTGGGAGGTACTCCGGGAGGCCGATCGTTACCACGACGCGACCATCGGCATTAACTGGGACGTCTTGCACTACCACGCCGAAGACCTCTTCGGTGAGGCCCCCGACGATGAAGAGTCCGACGACGAGGAGTCCGACGAATGACCAGAGCGATCAACCCTCATTCTCAGAAAGGAGATTACCCCATGACCCGAGACCTGACCCTCAACCTCGCCGACGTCCTGGAGCGCAAGTACCCGTCCGGGTTCCACGTCCCCGCCGACATCGACATCGGCACGTTCCTGGAATTCGCCGACGACGACTGGGACCACACCCTCGACCTCGACGCCCTGCTCGCGGCCGAGGACCGGGTTGCCACCCTCTGGTCGATCGACGACGTGCTGTCGCGCCGCCCGGATCTGACCCGGCAGCAGGCCTGGCAGGTGCTGACCACCGCCCGGGACGACTTCGCGAAGGATGGATGCCATCTCGACTTCCTTGAGAGTACGGCGAACGGCCTGTTCCCCGTCGGGGCCGACGCCAGGCTGCGGCTGAAGACCCGCGTAGCGGCCCTGCTCGCGGCGGTCGAGCGGCTACCCGACGACGGGCTGGCCGACCCCGCCCGGTACGGCGCCTTGGCCGCGCAGATCGACAACATGGAGAGAGCGATGACCGCCCCGGGAGGTCGCCCATGACCAACACGAACTGCCTCGAAGGCGTCTGCTGCCCGGACAAGCGTTTCACGATCACGGCCCTGGTCGGCTGCGACGTGACCGACGACGGGGCGTGGGCGACCGGCAACGGCCACTACGACTGGGACGGCGACAGCCCCTGCAGTTGTCCCGAGTGCGGCCGCTACGGCAAGCTCCGCGAGTTCCGTGCCCTTCCGCCTGACCCGGAAGGGATGAACGACTCGCGGGCCGAGTGGGCCGGATACGCGTTGGCCGCCTTCGTCAGCCAGACCGGAACCGACGTTGGAGACGCTGTCACCGACCTGCTGTGCGACCTGATGCACCTGGCCGACCGCACGGGCACCGACTTCACCGCCGACCTCGAACGAGCCCGCCTCCACTACGCCGCCGAGACCAACCCCGACGACAACACCACCCCCCTCACCCCGACGAAAGGATACCCCGCATGACACAACCGACAACCACCTCCGGCACCGTCAACCCCTTCTACGCCGCCCGCGGCCGCCACCGTTCCGCAGACACGACGGCACGGAACCACGACCTGCCGCCACCACGCCCCGGTCGCATTTCCGCAGACACGACGACACGGGTTCACGACCTGCCGCCGGGATACGCCCGGTTGCCCCGGGCGCCCCGCAACGCCAGTCCGGTCCCGCACCTGACCAGCCTCTACCACTTCCACTTGGCCGGCGAGTACGGCGACCGGTCCTGGCCGGGCAACTGCGGCGGCAACCTGATCAAGGACCTGCTGCTCTACTTCCAGCCCGGGCTCGTCTTCGACCCCATGGCCGGGTCGGGCACCTGTGCCGACGTCTGTCGAGAGTTGGGAGTACCCTGCGTCTCCTACGACATCCACACCGGCTTCGACGCCTGCGACCCGAACGGCTTCCCCCCGTCCGACACCTTCGACTTCATCTGGGCGCACCCGGCCTACTGGCGGCAGAAGCTCTACGCGGACGACCCCCGCGACCTGTCCCGCTCGCCCACGCTCGACCACTTCCTCCGCCGCTACGGGCAGTTCCTCCGCAACTGTGCGGCGGCCCTGAAGCCGGGCGGCAAGGTGGCGATCCTCATGGGCGACTACAGCGACCGCGACGAGGGCTTCGTGCCGCTCACCTACCACACGAAACGCCTTGCCTTCGCCGCCGGGCTCGTGCAGTGTTGCACCGACATCATCCGCTTCAGCCACGGGGCCAGCAGCTCGAAGAAGGTCTACCGCTCGGCCTTCATCCCCGGCCTGCACGACACCTGCACCGTGTTCGAGAAGCCCCCGAGCCGGGCCAAGGGAAAGGAGGCCCAGTGACCGCGACCCGAGACACCACCCACCCCCCGGACGGCCACCCACTCGGCGTCCTGCACGACTGCGTGCTGCTCCGCCAGGCGCTGGCCGACCAACAGCGCGCCACGGCCGCCACGCTCGAGTTGCGGGTGCTGCCCCTGCTGCGGGACACGATCGAGGCCATCAGCACGGTGGCCGCCGACCGCTTTGGGCCGGACTACCGGGACGCGTTCGCCGCCGAGGCCGGGCGGCTGAGGGACACGGCCGGCCGCATCCAGGCGGTGCTCGACGCCTACCGGGCCGAGTTCCCGGACGCTCAGTCGACCGGCCGGTGAACGGATGGCGGTCCGCCGACCCCCACGCCGAGCGGCCCCACGCCGGGCACTCCGGGCCGGGTTGCTGCGCCCGCCGGCGTCTCGCGCAAGCTGCCAAGGCGGTTTCCCGGGCGGGAGCCTCCGCCTTTCGCTTGGCGCGACCGCAACGCTGCCGCCTGGGGCGGGCTCGATCGCAACTCCGAAGCCCCCGGCGATGGGGGCCCGCAACTCACGAAGGATTCGACCATGACCGACGAGAACCGACTCAACACCCCCTGGACACTGCACTTCGAACGGGACGGCACCGAAGACGTCGCCGTGATCCTCGACGCCGACGGCGACGAACTCGTCCGCAGCCGTCACTTCTGGCTCCCAGACCCCGGCGACCCGAGCCCGCCCACACTCGCCGCAGTTCGGCTTATGATGCACGCACCCCGCCTCCTATTGTCCCTGGGGAGACTGGCCGACCAAATCGAAATCGATTCGCCGCCGGAGGAGGCGGGAGCACGTCTCTCGGCCGCCCTCGCCGCGGCCCGCACCGCACTGCATGCCATCGCAGGAGGTGAGGATGACTGAGGTCATGATCGAATTGACCGAGGACGAGTTCGACGCGGCATACACGCTCGTCCCCAACCACATCAACCCGGCGGCCGGGTGGGCCGTCGGCGACGACGGCCGCGGCTGCCTGTTCGAGACCTACGGCGACGAGTTCGACTACGTCCGCCGGTTCGACCCGCGGCGTGTGTGGACCCTGATCGATGGTGACGACGGCGACCTCTACGTCGCCAGCGGGCTCCACTTTGTCAACCGCATCGGCTACCTCCTGAGCCGTGACCCCGTCGCGGAGGGCACGTTCGTCCAGGTACACATCCCGATGGCGACGGACGGAGGCGAGGGGTGAGCTTCGACCCGACCGACCCGATCTGGGACGACCTCTTCCTCGGCTGTGCGCTGGCCGCTTACGTGGCCGAGGCACGAGCATCCGGCGGGGTGCCGGACTCCGAAGCGACCCGGCGGCGGGCGTACCGGCTCTACGAGGAGCAACTCGCCCGGGAGCGAACGACCGAAGACGCGTAGCTCGACGAGGCCGAAGGCTCCGCCCTGCGACGCACGGCCGTTTCGGACCGCACCCCATTAGAACGAAAACGCCCGCGCGACCCCGGAGGGGCGCGCGGGCGAAATCACCGCCAGCACCGGCCGCATGAGCCGCAGTTCGTGCCCTGCGAGGCCCCCTTCGGGGTCTCGTGCGGGCACAGCACGGTCAGCGGCACCGGCTCCCGCCGCAGTCGCGGGACGCGGAACAGCAGGTCGACACCCGCGGGCGGGTCGTGGCCGACCGTCTGCAGGGCCGCCACGCGCACCCCGGGGGGGAGCGGGTCGGGCGGGCCGGTCTCCGCGTCGGCGGAGAACCACACACGGCAATTCGGCTCGGCGGCCAGCAGGGCGAGCACCGGTGCGACGTCCGGCACCCGCCAGCTCCGGGTGTAGCAGTAGAACCGCACCCCGGGCCGCCGCCGGACCACCTCCAGCCACTGGGAGGCGTAGTCGGCGGTGTAGAAGTCACCGCTGACGTGGATCCGAACCACGATCGCGCCGGCGCGGCGGATCTCGTCGACCATGCGGTCGGCGAAGTCCGCACGGCGGCTCTGACGGAGACACCACCGGAGCCGGCGCCGGACCGCGCGGGTGCGGAACCGGTTTCTGGTGGCGTAGCACACCCGCTCGCAGACGGACGACCGTCCGGGACAGGTGGAAACGGCCGGAAGGTCCAAGTGGCAGATCGACCGGCCGAGCTTGCCGTTGCCCATGACGAGCAACGAACGCGGACTCCCCATGACGCTGTACCTTGTAACGGCGAAGGCCCGGGTGGGATCACCACACGGGCCGGGAGCTGTGCCCGGGGACCAACCACCGGGAGCACAGGGGCGGAGAGGAACGGCGAGACGCCGAAAGCGGGCGGGAGTGTAGCGCGGCCGTCGGCTCGCGCAAGCGAAAGGTGAGGGGAGGCGGGAGGGGTTTGCCGAAGGGGTGCCGCGGGGGTGGACTGTGGGGGTGGTGTCGGGCACCACCTCGGCCGCGTGAACGCGGGGCGGGTGACCCCCGCAGTGGCACGTCAGGGGCAGGCGTCTTCCCGATGCTTCGCTTCGGAAGAATTTCCCCGGGAAAGTCCGGGGGTTAGCCAGATGGCTGACTCCGGCACGTGCCGGGTCGTGGTTCCGTGCCGTCGCATTTCCGTGTCTGCGCGATCACGGCATGGCGTGTCGTCGTGCCAGACAACTGACTGACTTTCCACATTCGCCGGGCGGTTCCGTACTCACGGAAACCCGTGCCCACGACTTCACGAGACGGGACGTGGAGGCTTGGCGACCGACCCGGTTGACAGGCACCGACTGGTGCGCTACCGGTTCGCCTTTTCACCACCACAAAGGAGAAGGCCACCATGCCAAGAAAGAAACGCACCCCCGCCGCGGAGGCCGTCGTAGCCCCACCAAGCCTGGAGGCGATTGCAGCCGCCGAACCGATCAACCCGACGCCAACAGCAGCGACACGCACCGAACCCGACGTGTTCGACCAGGCGATCGCCGCCAGGCGGGCCGAGCAGGCGAGGGGCTCCGAACCTGCACCGGCATCCGGGCCGGACGCAAGAGCCGCAGGGGCGAAAGGGGCGAAACCTGGCGAACGCGCCGGGCCGTTCCAGCCCGACCCGTTCGACTTCTACTCGGTCGCGCTGACCGACGCGAAGGACGGGCCCCGCGTCCGCTTGTATCGCAGCCGGCGGTTTAACCAGGTGGCCGTCGAGTTCGACGAGAAGCCGGAGCAGCCGGTCCGCGAAAGGATGCACAACGAGGGCTACCGGTGGCGCGAGGCCGAGGGCGTGTGGACCAAGCAACTCGGCGAGTTCCGGGCCAGCGGCCAACTCGCGGCCGAACGCCTGGTCATCGAACTGGCCAACATCATCCGGGCCGAGCGCGGCCTGGCCCCGGTCGGGCAGGCCGTGGGCGCGTAAAGCCGCCGCCCGCTCGGAATCCTCCTCGGGCTCAAGCGGGCCGGGGAGGACAGGCAAGCCCGCCTCTGTCGCGTTTCGCCGCGGGGGATGGACGGAACCCCCGCGACGAAACACTCCGACGGCGACGGCGAGCAGCCAGGGCGTGATGCCGCCTGAACGGCGGAGGGAGCGCAACAAACCGTTTGACTAACCCGCCGAAAGCCGTGTACACAGGAACACGGAAAATCGTAACGCAGTAAACCCAGAAAGCCGCAGGAGGCCCATGCCCAAAGTGATCGCCGTACTGAACCAGAAGGGAGGGGTGGGCAAGACCACCCTGACCGTCCACCTCGCCACCGCCCTGGCGCGCGCCGCGGAGCGGGTGCTCCTCATCGACGCCGACCCCCAAGGCAGCGCCCTCGACTGGTCCGCCGCCCGCCCCGGTGACCCGCTGTTCCCGGTCGCCGGGCTGCCCAAGCCTTCGCTGCACAAGGACCTGCCGGCGCTTGCCGCCGACTACACCTTCGTGCTAATCGACGGGCCGCCCAGGGTGTACGACGTGGCCCGCTCGGCCATCCTGGCCAGCG
>CAYUHJ010000206.1:0-11053 GCA_964444365.1 uncultured Alcaligenaceae bacterium
GCACAGCCCGCCGCCGATCGCCGGCAAGCCCGACCAGTTGCTGATCGGGTGACCCGGAACTGGAACTACCCTGCAATCGGACAGAAACGGCTTGCAGAAGTGGGGAAGAGTGTTGTCGGCAGGGTGGGTAGCCGCGTGTGCGCTTCACGTCAGAAAAGACGGTTTGCTGGCGAATGACGGTGGTAGAGTGCGAGATCGACCGATGCCCTCATCCTGAATGCCATCAAGAGGCGAGTTATCCACAGGCTTTGAGGTTATCCCCGTTATCCACAGAAAGCCACATATCAACTATAGGTGTTAATTATAGGTATATATAGGTTTGCGCGACCAACTGTACGTCAAGACACCGCAGTCTTCCGTGTGGCGGCGCGACCAAGTGTACGTTGCCGCGCGACCAACTGTGCGTGGATAACTTTTCGGGCGCGACCAACTGTGCGTGGATAACTCGCCCCGCGACCAAGTGTACGTTGCCTGGCAACGGGATGTGGCGGGGCGCGACCAAGTGTACGTGAGCCGTGGTCATTCCGATCCGTCCGGCCGACGAACACGCGGCCAGACAAGAGGATTCGACGCCTGCTACGGTCGTTGACAAGCCCGCCCGCCGCAGTTACGGTTCAAACCGCAGTTCTGGGGTTGACGCATTCATAGCCCGGTGCCGTTGGTGAACGACGGACCAACGCAGCCGAGTCTTGCTCGAACCCGTTATCTGCGATTTGAACCCTGAATTGCGCGCCAAATGCCATTGAACACAGAACCAAATTTCCGGCCCCCCCAACCAACAGCACCGTTCGCGGGGAGTGGGAATGCCGCATCCCGGATGATGACCGCCGCCAACTTCGGACTGAACATCGAGTCCGAGGGGGGCCCAAAAGAGCTTGAGAATCGCGAACCGCACCCGGATGACCGGTGTCACCGTTTCAGGTTGAAGTGCGCCCCTGAAGTGAGACCACGGGGATAATGAACCCCTGGTCCCTTCGGAGCGACTTCGATGGCCCGACGAGCCCGACGCACCTTCACCCCTGAGTTCAAGGCGAAGGTCGTCCTCGGCGTCCTGACCGGCACCACCTCGGCCGCCGAGGCGTGTCGCAAGCACCAACTCAGCCCGACACTCCTGGCCGTCTGGAAGGCCACCTTCCTGGAACGCCTGCCCGTGGTCTTCCAGGCGGACGAGCAGCGGTCCTCCGAGGCCGCCCGGGTGGCCGACCTGGAGCGGCTGGTCGGCCAGCAGGCCCTGGAGCTGGCCGCCCTAAAAAAAGTCTCGACGTGGCCGGGTGGGGCCACGACCAGCGACGGCAGGTCGTGACCCGGCTGGCCGACGAGTACCCGGTCCGGTGGCTGTGCCGGGTGTTCGACTGCCCCCGGGCCGGGGTGTACCGCACCCCGGCGGTCGCCGCCGACGAGGGGAAGCTCCACAAGGCCGTCGGGCGGGTGGCCGGGGCGTGGCCGACCTACGGCTACCGGCGGGTGGCGGCGATGCTTCGCCGGGACGGGTGGGAGGTCAACGGGAAGCGGGTCCGGCGGGTCATGCGGGAGTTGGGGCTGGCCGCCGCCCCGCCACCCCGGCGGGTGCGGACCACCGACAGCACCCACTCGTTCCCGCGCTACCCGAACCTGGTGGTCGGCCTGGCCGTGACCCGCCCGGATCAAGTCTGGGTGGCCGACATCACCTACGTCCGGGTGCGGGCCGAGTTCGTGTACCTGGCGGTGCTGATGGACGTATTCACCCGGGCCGTCCGGGGGTGGGAGCTGGGGCGGTCGCTCGACGGCGGGCTGACCCTGACCGCCCTCGACCGGGCGTTGCGGCGGGGCCGGCCCGGGGTCCACCACTCGGACCAGGGGGTGCAGTACGCGGCCACCGCCTACGTCGAGCGGCTGGCGGCCGTCGGGGCGGCGGTGAGCATGGCGGCGGTCGGCGAGCCGGAGGAGAACGGGTACGCCGAGCGGCTGATGCGGACGATCAAGGAGGAGGAGGTGGGACTGACCGAGTACCGGGACTTCGCCGACGCCCGGCAGCAGTTGGGCCGGTTCCTCGACGCCGTGTACAACCGGAAGCGGATCCACTCAGCGCTCGGGTATCTCACCCCGGCGGAGTTCGAGAAGGCGTGGCGGGCCGACCCGACCGGCCCGCCAGTGGTACAATAACCGTGGCCCCGACTGGTCTCACTTCAGGGGCGCACTTCAGGTGTCGCACACGGCAGTGCCCAGTTGCCGAGCAAGGCAACCCCCGCTTAACGCTGACCCACCGCCCGGTCGATTACGGATATGCTGGACTGCGTAACAGCCGCATCGGAGGTCTGCCCCGCCGGGTCACGACCGCATTGGCCGAGGATCGATGACCCTGACCGACTTCCACAGCGCGTATTTCGCCCACGAGCTGACTAAGCGGTGCTCCTCGGACAGCATCGAGAAGCTCGCCGGGGCACTCGTCGACGCTCAGGTCGACCTTAACCCCCACCAGGTTGAGGCGGCGCTGTTCGCGTTCCGCTCCCCGCTGTCGCCGGGGGCGATGCTCGCTGACGAAGTCGGGCTCGGCAAAACGATCGAGGCCGGCCTCGTGCTCTCCCAGAAGTGGGCGGAGCGGAAGCGGAAGCTGCTCGTCATCACGCCCGCGAACCTGCGCAAGCAATGGCACCAGGAGCTGTCCGAGAAGTTCTTCCTGCCGTGCCAGATCCTGGAGGCCAAGTCCTACAACGACGCGATCCGCCGCGGCTCCTTCCAGCCGTTCCTGCCCACGCCGGAAGCCGTCGTCATCTGCTCGTACCAGTTCGCGCGGTCGAAAGCGGCGGACGTGGCCAACACCGTCTGGGATCTCGTCGTCCTCGACGAGGCGCACCGCCTGCGGAACGTCTACAAGCCGTCGAACGTGATCGCCAACGTCCTCAAAAACGCACTGGCCCGGTCGCCGAAACTGCTTCTGACCGCCACGCCGCTCCAAAACTCCCTTCTCGAACTCTTCGGCCTGGTCAGCTTCATCGACGAGCATGCGTTCGGCGACCTGAAAAGCTTCCGCGAGCAGTTCGCCAACCTCAACGAGGACGAAGTCTTCCGAACCCTCAAGGCGCGGCTCGCTCCCATCTGCCACCGGACGCTGCGCCGCCAGGTGCTCGAGTACGTCCCGTACACCAAACGCCACGCGCTGGTCGAGGAGTTCACGCCGGCCGAGAGCGAGGACCGGCTGTACGCCGAGGTGTCCGCCTACCTGCAGCGTGATAACCTCCAGGCCCTGCCGTCGAGCCAGCGGAGCCTGATGACGCTCGTCCTCCGGAAGCTGCTGGCGTCGAGTACGTTCGCGATCGCGGGGGCGCTGGACACGCTGATCGCCCGCCTGAAACTGAAGGTGGGCAAGAAGCCGGAAGCGCGGCCGCTCGAAGACGAGCTCGACGAAGACTACGAAGCCCTCGACGAGACGGCCGAGGAGTGGGGTGACGAGCCAGCCGACTCCGAGCCGCTCTCGGAGCGGGATCGGACCGCGCTCGAGCAGGAGATCCGCGACCTGGAGGCGTTCCGCGACCTGGCGCTGACGATCACCCAGAACGCCAAAGGCCGCGCCCTGCTGACCGCCCTGGGAAAGGCGTTCGACGAGGCCGCCCGCCTCGGGGCGGCCAAGAAGGCGATCATCTTCACCGAGTCCCGGAAAACCCAGGACTACCTGCTGCGGCTGCTGCAGGACAGCCCGTACTGCGACGGGATCGTGCTCTTCAACGGGTCGAACACCGACGAGCGGTCGCGGGCGATCTACGCCGACTGGCTGAAGCGGAACGCTGGCACCGACCGGGTCAGCGGCTCGAAAACGGCGGACATGCGGTCGGCGCTGGTGGACTACTTCCGCGAGACCGGGGCGATCATGATCGCCACTGAGGCCGGCGCGGAGGGGATCAACCTCCAGTTCTGCGCCCTGGTGGTCAACTACGACCTGCCGTGGAACCCGCAGCGGATCGAACAGCGGATCGGCCGCTGCCACCGCTACGGGCAGAAGCACGACGTGGTGGTGGTCAACTTCCTGAACCGAAACAACGAGGCCGACAAGCGGGTCTTCGAACTGCTCGACCAGAAGTTCAAGCTGTTCGAGGGGGTGTTCGGGGCGTCCGACGAGGTGCTCGGGGCGATCGAGTCCGGCGTGGACTTCGAGAAGCGGATCGCCCGCATCTACCAGGACTGCCGCAGCCCGACCGAGATTCGCGAGTCGTTCTCGCGGCTCCAGGAGGAGCTAACCGCCGAGATCAACGAGGCGATCACCAACACCCGCCGCCAGCTGCTGGAGAACTTCGACGAGGAGGTTCACGAGAAGCTGAAGGTCTCCAAGACCGAGAGCGAGGGCTTCCAGACCCGGTACGAGCGGATGCTGATGCGGCTGTCCCGCCACGAGCTGAACGGCCACGCCGCCTTCGACGACTCAGAAGAGGCGTTCGAACTGACCGCGAACCCGTTCCCGGACCTGCCGATTCCGACGGGGAGGTACGAACTGCCCCGCCGGACCGGTGACGCGCACCTGTACCGCATCGGGCACCCGCTCGCCCTCCGGCTGGTGCGGCAGGCCACCGAGCGGCCGCTCGGCCCGGCCGAAGTGGTCTTCGACTGGAAGGGCACCCGGCCGAAAGTCGGGGCGCTGGAACTCTACCGGGGCTGCACCGGCGAACTGCTGGTCAGCAAACTGAGCGTGGAGTCCATGAACCAGGCGGAGGACATCCTGCTGGCGGCCGCGCTGACGGCCGACGGGCGGATGCTACCCTCGGACGTGGCGTGTAAGCTGTTCTCTCTCACCTCCATGGAGGTGCGTCCGCTGGACCCGTTCGAGCCGGACCAGCGACTGACGGTCGAAATCGACCGCCTGCAAGCCGACGAGCGGAGGAAGATCTCCGAGCGGAACGGCCGGCTGTTCGAGGAGGAGGCCGCCAAGCTCGACGGCTGGGCCGAGGACTTGAAGGTGGGGCTGGAACGGGACATCAAGGACCTGGACCGGCAACTGCGGGAGGCCCGCCGGGCGTCCACCGCGGCGCTCACGCTGGAAGACAAGCTGGCCGGGCAGCGACAGGTCCGCAAACTGGAGGCCGAGCGGACCGAAAAGCGGCGGAAGCTCTTCACCGCCCAGGACGAGGTCGAGCGGCAGCGGGACAAGCTGATCGAGTCGGTGCAGGCCAAGCTGGAACAGAAGGTGGCCCTCGAACGGGTCCTGTCGATCCGCTGGAGGGTTGAATGACAGCCGAATCGCCCTATGAGATCGACCACGTCCCGCCGCGCCTGCACGCCGACTTCGACGGCCGGGTGCCGCCGGCACAGAAGGGTGAAGCCGGGGAGCGGGAGCGGAACTTCCTCTCCCGCGCCCTCGCGGCCTTCGCCGTGCACAAACTGGCCGGGTCTACGCTCGACGACGCAGCGAAGTCTGTCGTCGACGCCGGCCAGGACGGCGGGATCGACGCGGTGTACCACTCGCCGACGGCGTGGCCGCAGCGGGCATCAACCAACAGCGAGCGACCCCCGGGTTCGGTGGCAACCGGCCGACCGGCACGTCGCTCGATCAACAGCCTCTACCGACTTTGCACGCGAATGCCCACGGGGGGTATGGTGCAAGTTTGGATGAGGATGCGCAACCCGATCACGTACGGAGGTCGAGCGATGGCTGACAAAAAGACGGTGACCATCATCGTGGAGGGCACACCACACGAGTGGCCGAAGACCGAGATCACCTATGCGGAGGTGGTCACGCTCGAGGTGCCCGACTACGCGCAACACCCCGAGATCACGTACTCCGTGAAGTACAAGAACGGCCAGGGCAACAAGCCGGAAGGGACGCTGTCGCCCGGCGGCTCCGGGAAAGTCAAAGAAGGGATGGTGTTCAGTGTTTCACCGACTGGTCAGTCGTAACGACGACCTGCGCCGCCTGGTCGACAAAGGTTACGCCGTCGCCTTCGACGGCGGGTACCTCGTCGTGCGCGACATCCCGTACCTCGACGCCGGGTCGAACCTGCAGACCGGCGCGATCGTCGCGAAGCTCGTATTCGTCGACCAGGAGTGCGTGGCCCAGGACGACCACCAGGTCTGGTTCGCCGGCGGCGTCCCGCACGGGCTGGACGGGAACCCGGTCCCCAACCTCGCGGGCGGGCCGACGGAACTCGCACTAAGCGAGGCCAGCAAAGATATCGTCGTCCAGCGGCGGTTCTCGAACAAGCCCAAGGGGACCGACAAGTTCCCGGACTTCTTCGCAAAGGTGGACAGCTACGTCACCATCGTCGCCGGGCCGGCGATGGAGAAGTACGGCGTCGACCCGTACACGTTCCGCACCGTCAAAGAGGCCGGCTTTGACACCGTGTTCAAGTTCCAGGACACCCTGACGAGCCGGGCCGAGATCGTCGACCTCTCCGCCAAGTTCGGGAACGACGTGGTCGCAGTCGTCGGCCTCGGGGGCACGGGCGCGTACGTGCTGGACTTTCTCGTGAAGACACCGGTCCGGGAGGTTCGTGCGTTCGACCTGGACCCGTTCCACGTCCACAACGCGTTCCGGTCGCCGGGCCGACTGCAGGAGTCGGAGCTCGGGCAAAAGAAGGCCGAAGTCTACCTCGGCCGCTACGAGAACTTCCGCACCGGCCTGTCCGTCGCGCCCAAGTTCCTCGACGCCTCGTGCGCGGACGACCTGAACGGCGTGACCTTCGCGTTCGTGTGCGTCGACAAGGGTTCGTCGCGGGCCGGCGTTTTCGACCTGCTCATCTCAAAGGGCATACCGTTTATCGACGTCGGCATGGGCCTGAGGCGAAAGAACGGCGCTCTCAACGGGATGCTGCGAACGACCTACTATCCCGCGGAGCACGCAGAAAAATTGCGCGGCAAGGGGCTCGCCGAACTCGCCGACGCGCCCGACGACCTTTACCGAACGAACATTCAGATCGGGGAGTTGAACGCGCTCAACGCCTGCCTGGCGGTCATCCGCTTCAAGCAACTGCGCGGGTTCTACTTCGAGGAGATTCCGTGGTCCCATCTCCTCTTCGAGATCGGCGACCTCAAGATCGTGGGCGAGTCGAACTTCGATGAGAATTGACAGGATCGAGCTCCAGCGCGTGCACTACATGCCGAAGGAACTGAGGCCCGGCGTGCTCTACGTCTCGGCCGAGTTCGGGGCGGCGGCGCACCTGTGCGCCTGCGGGTGCGGGGCGAAGGTGCGGACGCCGATCGGGCCGACCGACTGGGAATTTGAGGAGGGCCCCAACGGCCCGACCCTTCGCCCTTCGGTCGGCAATTGGCAATTCCCCTGCCAGTCCCACTACTGGATTTGGGACGGCGAGATCCATTGGTCGGACCCGTGGACGCCGAGCCAGATCGCCGCCGGGCAGCGAGCCGAACAAGAGCGCGCCCGTGCGTACTACGAGGCCCGCGAGCAGCGTCGGGTCGGGCTCCTGTGGCGCTTTTGGCGCTGGTTCAGGGGCCGACTCGGGTTCTGATCACGTCGGTCGCCTGACCGCAGATGCGGCCAACACCGAATTAGAGCCACACCCTCACTGGACTCGAAGCCTTCCGCCGTCGGCCGATCGCTAGGCGGGTGTTGTGGTTCGCACGAAATGCTGATAGTGAATATGCGAACACGCAACCCAGGAGTCCGCATGCTGCCCGTCGCCTTCAAAGTCCAGATGTACAAAGGAGTGCTCGACTCCGGTTGGGTGGACCTACAAGACCTCACCGTGATCGTTGGAAAGAACGAGGCCGGCAAGACGACACTGCTGCGGGCGCTGCACAAGTTCAAGCCGTTCCGCGACGACCCGTACGTCATCAACCGCGAGTGGCCGAGGGGTCACCGCCGCGACCAGAAGCCCAATCAGATCGTCTGCACCGTCCGGTTCGAACTCGACGCCGACGAACGGGCCGAGCTCTCGGAGCACACCGACGAGGCGTTTGCCGCGGACACGATCGACCTGGCACGCACCTACGCCGGACACTACTGGCTGCTCGGCCCGAAGACGTTCCCCGACCGACCCGGCTTGTCCGTCATCGACGCCGCATTCGACGGACTGCCGCTGCTGCCGGACGGGGTGAGCGACGGCTACCGGGCGGCCGTCGAAGCCGCGCGGGCCGAGGTGCGAAAGCAGGTCGTCGCGGGCTCGTTCACAAACTTGGCCACACAGGTAGGGCAGAAGAAACCGGCACTGGCCGAAGGCATGACGGACGAAACCCGCGCCGTGGAAGACCCGCACGCGGCCGCATTCCTTGCCAAGCTTTCCGAGATCGTAACGACGCTCTCCCACCAGCCGACCGTTCGCCGAAAATGTACCGACCTGGTGACCAAGTGGGTTCCCACCTTCATCTACATGGACGACTACCGGTCGTTTCAGGGGTCGGTGCTGCTCAGCCAGTTGCAGCAGCGGACGTCGCAGGGGCAATTGACCCACGAGGACAAGACGGTCCTGATGCTGATGGAGCTGTCCGGGCTGAAGCTCGACGACATCATCGCCAAGTCGGCGCCCGACCGCATCGAGGACCGCACCTACGACCTGAGCGACGCCGGCCGCAGCCTGACCAACGATATCGCCTCCCGCTGGACACAACGGAGCTACGAGGTCGATTTCCGCGCCGACGGCGACAAGTTCATGACGTTCGTCAAGGACGAGAGGGACCCGTCTCTAATCCCACTGGAGGACCGCTCGAAGGGGTTCCAGTGGTTCTTCTCGTTCGACCTGATGCTGGCGCACGAGACCCGCGGGACTTTCGCGGGAGCCGTCCTGCTGCTCGACGAGCCGGGCCTCCACCTTCACCCGGAAGCCCAACGCGACCTGGTAAAGCGGCTTGAGCAATACGCCAAAGAGAATACGGTGCTGTACACGACGCACTTGCCGTTCATGATCGACCTACGGCACCCGGAGCGGATCCGCGTCATCAACGAGGAGAGAGGGAACGGCACGACGGTCAGTTCCGACCTGACCGGGTCGCAGAAGGAGGCAAAGTTCGTCCTCCAGGCGGCCCTGGGGATGAGCGGCAGCCAGTCCTACCTGCTCTCCGAGAAGAACCTCGTCGTCGAGGGGGTGGACGATTACTGGGTGCTGACCGAACTCTCCAACCTGCTCGTCCGCTCGGGGGAGCCGGGCCTGCCCGACGACCTGTTCGTCACCCCGGCCGGCGGCGCGTCGGAGGCGGCATACATCGCCACGTTCATGATCGGGCAGAAGCTCGACGTGGTCGTCCTGCTCGACAGCGATTCGGCCGGCGGGGACGCCCACGAC
The DNA here is from genome assembly GCA_964444365.1 of uncultured Alcaligenaceae bacterium. Lineage (GTDB taxonomy): Bacteria > Planctomycetota > Planctomycetia > Gemmatales > Gemmataceae > CAYUHJ01. The sequence goes on from CAYUHJ010000206.1 coordinate 9,201, forward strand.
AGGCTGGTAAAGACGTGGCTCGCCAGGTACCAGGACGCGAAGGCGGAGGTATTGATGCTCGGGCCGGCGGCCGGCGCGCCGGCCGCCGAATTCGCCATCGAGGACCTGTTCACCGACGAGTACTTCGCGGGCATCGTTGCGCAGGTGTACCACAAGGAGCTTCAACTCGCCGGTGCAACGCTGCCGCTAACCCTCGACAAGGGCGGTCTGGTTTGGAAGCGGGCTTCACGGACCCTTGAGAAGTACGGCATCAGCTACGGTTCGGGCCAGAAGGGGCGTGTGGCCAAGGCACTCCGCGCTTCGATCAGCAAAGTCGCCACAATCTCCGAGCTGCCGGAACCAACCCAGGCGATGGCCAGGCAGTTGATGGAAACAGTCCGGGTGGCGGTAATGGGAGCGGGCACGACACCGCCGGCTCCCGAACCGGCCAGCGACGCGGGCAAGGTTGCTGTCAAAGCGAAAGTGAGCCGCAAACCCAAATAGCAGCGGTCTTCTGCCGCAGAGCCCGAACACAAGAAACACATGGCGGAGGTTAGGTTGCAGTAGTCCGACTACGAAAGGGTATCGGGATTCGAGTTGATTCCAGAGTGATCGGCCCTCCGCGGCCGGAAGGGAGACGCCTGCGCGTGGTGCAAAACGGGCACTCGGGACGCACCCGTATTACGGCGTGGACCTCAAAAATGCTTTGTTTTTGTGCTTTTTGTGCATGCCTCGCACCGGCACCGCCGCTTCTGCAGTGGCCTGCAACGCTCGCACCGAGCGCAGCGGCCCAATCGCTGCGAATAATTCGCCTGTTGCGTTTGCTGCGAATGAGTGATATCCTGTGTGAACAGGAGAGACGGACATGGCCACCTTACTCAGCGAACTACACGAAACCGTAGCCCCGACCCCGGCGGACGCCCTGCTCGCCCAGGAGTCGAGCCGGCGGCTGTCCAAAATTCTCGGCGCGCGGGGCGAGAACGTCCGCCTCCGGGTCCAGCCCGAGAAGGGGCCGGAGGAGACCGTCGCCATCCCGCTCGCGGCCGTCCGCCTGTTGGCCGATATCCTGACCGAGATGGCCAAGGGGAACGCCGTCACCCTGATTCCCGTCCACGCCGAGCTGACCACCCAGCAGGCCGCCGACCTGCTCAACGTCTCCCGCCCGTACCTGATCGACCTGCTCGAGAAGGGGGCGATCCCGTACCGCAAGGTCGGCAAGCACCGCCGGGTCCTGTTCCACGACCTCATGGCCTACAAGCGGAAGGAGGACGCGGCCCGGCTGAAGGCCCTCGACGAGCTGGCCGCCCTCGACCAGGAACTCGGGCTCGGGTACTGAGCGTGGCGCACTTCACCGCCGTCTACGACGCCTGCGTGCTCTACCCGGCACCCCTGCGCAGCCTGCTCATGTACCTGGCGCTCACCGACCTGTTCCGGGCGCGGTGGACGGACGCCATCCACGAGGAGTGGATGCGGAACGTCGTCCGGGACTACCCCGACGTCACCCGCGCGAAGGCCGAGCGGGTGCGGGACCTGATGAACGCCCACGTCCGCGACTGCCTGGTGACCGGGTATGAGGAGCTGATCCCGGCCCTGACGTTGCCCGACCCGGACGACCGGCACGTCCTGGCTGCAGCCATCCGGGCGGGGGCGGCCGTCATCGTGACCGCGAACCTGGCCGACTTCCCGGCGGACGTACTCGCCGCGTACGGGATCGAAGCCCAGCACCCCGACGAGTTCGTAGCCCACCTGCTCGACCTCGCGCCGGCCGCCGTGTGCGGGGCGGCCAAGAAGCAGCGGGAGAGCCTGAAGAACCCGCCCAAGACGGTGGACGAGTACCTCGAGTCGCTCGAACGCCAGGGACTGCCGCAGACTGT
>CAYUHJ010000207.1:0-11050 GCA_964444365.1 uncultured Alcaligenaceae bacterium
CACCGGCACCGTGCCGGCAATGCCGTCGGGTCCGGTCACGCCCGCGGTCAGGCCGACGAGCGTGACGGGGACGAACTCTTCCAGCGGCTCGCCGACGCGGACGGTGTGGCGGTCCGGGTTGGCGGCGGCATACCGCAGCAGTTCGTGCGCGAACGGCAGGAAGCTCGGCAGGATCGGCCAGTCGGTCCACTCCGTGTTGAAGGTGCTCGTGTAGACGACCACCCGCCCGCGGTGCCGGGGCCACTCCACGACCGCGGCATCCGGCTTCGTCTTTTCCGAAGCGGGCTTCGCGACCGCGGGAACGAACGACAAAATCCGCCGGGCCGGGCCGTCCGTCGGGGCGTCGAGGCGGACGTACTTCTTGAACGGAACGCTCGTCAGCCCGGCCCGGCTGTTGTCGTCCTTGAACCCGGCCAGCGGCGGGCGACGGTACGCGTCCTCGTCCGCGGCGAGGCGGAAGCCGGGGTCGTCGGGGCCGTCCGATTCCTTGACGCCCAGAATCTTGGCGGGAAGCAACCCGTTCCCGTCTTTCCACAGCAGGCGGTTGTACGCCTCCGCGTTGGCCGCCGCGTTCGGGCCGAGGCCGACCACGACCCCGCCGCCCCGTTTCAGGTGAGCTTCCAGCCGGGCGACTTGCGCGGGGGTCAGGCTCGGCACGTCGCAGAGGAAGACGCAATCGACGCCGGTCAGATCCCCGAGCGAGGCGTCCGCGAACTCGCCGAGGGACAGCGTCTTCGGGCGTGCGGGGTTCGTCGGGTCTTTGCGGCCGCCGGGGTCGAGGGCCTCGTGCAGGTACTCGGTGGCGCGTTTCAGCGGGTCGGCAGCGGGTTGACCGTTGACCAGCACAGCCGGCAACCCGGCCCGCACCTCGAACGCGAGCGAACGGGTGTCGTCCGCCGGCAACTCGTCGGTCTCAGTCAACCGAAACTGCACGAGGTGCATCCCCGCGTCGCGCAGGCGGGACGCCCCTTCCAACCCGAACGTGACCGTGACGCGCTGCCCGGACGGGATCGTGTCGATGACCCGCTGTTCGACGGGCAGCAGCGTCCCTTCCAGCCCCGCGGCGGACGGCCGGCCGAGCGACAGCTCCACCCGCACGGCCTTCTTGTCGACCTTCCCGAAGTTGTGGACGGCGGCCGTCACCGCGGTCGGGGCTTCCGCCAGCGGCAACGGATCCGCGAGTGACAGGTCCGTGACCGCGAGGTTGTCCAGGTCCGCCCCCGCGGTGTCGACGACGGCGACGTCCGCCTTCGGCAACACCCGCGCCCACACGTCCGGGGCGGGGCCGTCGGGTTTCGGCAACAGTGGGGCGAACGCGGACCGCTGCAAGTCCGAGAAGATCAACACTTGTCGGCGCGGGTACGAGCGGGGCGACCGGGCCAGCACGTCCGCGACGCTGGCCAACCCCGCGGACAGGTCGGCGGTGCCGTGTGTCGGCTTCAAGTTGCGAAGCTCGGCGACCACCTTGTCCGGGTCGTTCGACGGCCCCGGCACGATCACCTGTGCCGGCCCGGCCAGGAAGATGAGCGTAAAACCGTCCCCCGCGTTCGCCGTGCGAACGGCCCGTTCCGCGAGTGCGAGTGCCTTGTCGAACCTGGTCCCGTCGTCCGCCTTCGCGGTGAGGCTGAGGGAGCCGTCGATCACAAGAACGTGGTGCGTTCGTGGCGCGGACGAGGTCGCTTCCGGCGGGCCGGGGGAGATCGCTTGCCAGACTCTTTCGGCCCATGGCGTCGCGGCGCACATCCCCGCCAACGGCAGCAGCACCGCGAGAATCCGAATCGCGAGCAGCAACCAGCGGTCGACGCGCCGGCGATGACGTTTCTGGGCCGCCACCAGGAACCTCACCGCCGCCCACGGGACGACCTGATACCGTTGCCGGCTGAGCAGGTGAACCAACACCGGCACCGCGGCCGCACCGACCGCGGCGGCGAGGGCGACGGCCGGGAGTACGAACGATGCAAACAAGGTGTCATCCTGGGAAATCGTGCGACAAGAATAGTATACTGATCACGTCCGCCCTCTCTCGACCCGGTCGCCCATGCCACTCGCTCCCCCGAACCCGTTCGGACGGTTCCACCTCGTTCGTCCCATTGGCGAAGGCGGAATGGCCGTCGTTTACGAAGCGGACGACACCGACCTCGGGTGCCGGGTCGCGATCAAACTGTCGCACGCCACGGCAGCCGACCCCGGAGCCGTCGAGCGGTTCCACCGCGAGGCCCGCTTCGCGAAGCGGATCCAGCACCCGTACATCTGCCCCGTCTACGAGGACGGCGAGGTCGGCGGCCGGCACTACCTGACGATGCCGGTCATCGAGGGGACGCCGCTCGACAAGCGGACCGGCCTCGCCCACCCGTGGCCGGAAAAGGACGCGATCGAACTCGTCCGCCGGCTCGCCCTCGCGGTGCAGGCCGTCCACGATGCCGGCGTCGTCCACCGCGATTTGAAGCCCCACAACGTCATGATTCGCCCCGCCGGCGAGCCCGTGCTGATGGACTTCGGCCTCGCCCGCGACCTGTCCGGGAAGGAAGTCCAACTCACCAAGCCCGGCACCGCCCTCGGCACCCTCGCGTTCGTGCCCCCGGAACAGGCCCTCGGCAAGCACGCGGAAATCGGCCCGCCCACGGACGTGTATTCGCTCGGCATCATCCTCTACCTGCTGCTCACCGGCCGGCTCCCGTTCGACGCCGCGAACCCCGTCGTGCTGTGCCAGCGGATCCTCTCCGAAGCCCCCGCCCGGCCCGGCGACTTCCGCCCCGGCCTGTCGCCGAAGCTGGAAGCGGTCGTGCTGCGGGCACTGGCCAAGTCCCCCGCCGGCCGGTTCGCGTCGATGGCCGAGTTCGCCGCCGCCCTGGCCGACGCCCGGCCGTCGACCGGCAGCGTCGTCATGCCGTCCCCGTTCGCCCCCGCCGACCCGGAGCAGTGCGACGTCCCCGGCACGTGGTTCGCCCGCCCCGCCGGGAACACCGGTGCGGACTGGACAAAAGCCGTTGTTTCACCGGGAAAAGTGCCGACAAAACCCGTCACCGTCTACCGCTTCGTCGCCGATCGGTCCGCCACCGACCGCCAACTCGACGGGTTCGTCTGGCGGCCCGACCTCGACGGCCTCGACCTCGGCAAGTGCGACGCCGCCACCCCGGAGGCGCTGACCGCCGTCGCCCGGTTGACCGGCTTGCGCGAACTCACCCTGACCCGCGCCGGCGTCGGCGGGGTGCCCGTGACCGACGCGGCGTTCGCCCGGCTGGCGAAGCTGGCGAAGCTCGAAGAACTGAACGCCGCCCTCCCGGACGTCACCGACGCCGGGTTCGCCGCCGTCGGCGGGCTGACCGCCCTCACCCGGGCCGAGTTCCACGACTGCGGCCGCCTGACGGACGTCGGCGTCGCCCACCTGACCCGGCTGCCGGCCCTCGTCCGGCTGCACCTCGGCGGCTGCGCCATCACCGACCTCGGCCTCCGCCGGCTAGCCGCGCTGCCGAAGCTCCGCGACCTGACCCTGGAGGCGTGCCACCGCGTGACCGGGCCGGGGTTCGCGTTCCTGAACCGGCCCGGCGGGCTGTTCGCCCTGACCCTGGCCGGCGGCCGCGGGATCGGCGACGAGTCCCTCGCCCCCGTCGCCGGGCTGCCGGCCCTCGAACTGCTGGAACTCCGCGACAACTCCCGGCTGACCGGGACCGGGTTCGCCCACCTCGCCGCCGCCAACCGGCTCCGGATGCTCGTCCTGACCGGCTGCCGCGGCCTGACCGACGCCGGCCTCGCCCACCTGGACGGGCTGACGGCCCTGGAGCGCCTCGAACTGTCCGGCTGCGACCGCCTCACCCCCGCCGGCATCGACCGCCTCCGCCGCACCCTCCCCAGCTGCCGCGTCCGGGCATGACGGGAGCGGGGAAAGTTCGTCGGTCGGATTTTCGGAATTTTATCTATTCTTCACTCGCATTCGGAAATGCAGAGCCTTACCCTTGGCGTCAGACGATCCGCGAACGCGGGTTGTGACGGTGCGTACCCCGTGTGCCCAGCGGAGGGATGAGCGATGCGAAGCTACAAACTTGCGATATTAACTGCTATTTCTTGCTTGTTCGTATCGTCTGCAAATGCACAAACTGATTACTACTGGAACGGTGCGAATGCCTCTTCTAGTCCCGCAGTTGGTGGCACTGGAACCTGGAGTACAACGAACGCTTGGCGAACAGGTACCTCGGATGGCCCTTCTGGAAGTTGGCTCGCAGGCCTTGGAGGGACGAACAACGGGATTCTCGCGGGCTCCGCAGGCACAATTACACTTGGCACTTCAGGCAATGTGAATTTTACGGGCACAAATCTGACCGTAAACACGAACGGATATACAATAACTACATCTGCAAACAATCGTAACATTGTGTTTAGCGGCAATCTCAACCTCGCCAACAATGCCGTATTGACGTTGACCAACAGTGGCACAGGGGGGAATCGCAATTCATTTGGCAGTATTAAATTTGGCAACTCGTCAGCACTTGCCATCGAAGGTGCAGCGAACAATAGCAACTCCAACCGCGTAGACCTCACTTCCGTCGGAACGATCACTGGGGGTTCGATCACTTTGAATGGCAGCGGATCAGGTGTCACTGGATTGGTAGCAGCGGCGAATGGTGTTACTCTGAACACCAATATCACTAACAACAGCACTACCTCAGCTAGTATGCTCGGGGCGATGAACGGCAGCTTGCTTTCATATGGAGGCGTTCTAAGCGGTTCTGCAAATCTTCAAATTGCAGCCGGACAAAGTGGCGGTGCCGGGATTGTCATCTTAAACAATAGCGGCAACAACTTCACAGGTGACACATACCTTAACAACTCGACCAATGGGGTTACTCGGATTGGTGTGGACAATGCACTTCCTAGCGGGACGACGGTCTTCTTTGGCCAAAGCGCGGGTGGCGGCACCATTGCTGAGGGGGGCTCTCTCGACCTTAATGGTAGAAACTTGGCAGTTGGCGCGCTTGATAGTGCCGCGTCGACTCGCGGGGTGGGAAACAACACGTCGACTCTCTCAACCCTGACCATCGGAAAAACTTCCGGCACCAACACATTCGCCGCGGTGATCGGGATTGTCGTAAACACGAATCTGACGTCCCAATCGAACAACATTGCCGTGGTAAAAACGGGAGGCAGCACACAAATCCTGAGCGGGGCCAACAGCTACACCGGCGGCACCAGCATCAACGGCGGCACTCTCGCCCTCGGGTCGGCGGATGCGCTCGGGACGACCGGGACGATCTCCTTCGGCGGCGGGACGCTGCAATACTCTTCGTCGAACACCACGGACTATTCCGCCCGGTTCAGCAACGCGAACAGTCAAGCCTACCGCATCGACACCAACGGCCAAACCGTGTCCCTTGCTGCGAACCTGACGAGTTCCGGGGGTTCGTTGACCAAACTCGGCACGGGGACGCTCACGCTCTCCGGCTCCAATTCTTACACCGGCGGCACGACGGTCAACGCCGGCACCCTGACCGTAAGCGGGTCCGGGACCCTCGGGGCGGCGACGGGCTCGCTGTCGGTCAACAACACGAACACCACCGGCCCGGGGACCGCGGTCGTCCTGAACCTGTCCGCGACCAGCCCGACGACGGTCGGCTCCCTCAGCGGCACGATCGCGACGCCGACCAGCGGGACGAACACCGTCACGATCAACAACGGCGGGCAACTGTTCACGGTGAACCAGTCGGGGAACACCTCCTACGCCGGGGTGATCGCCGGGAACGGCGGGCTGACCAAGTCCGGCACCGGCACACTCACCCTCACCGGGGCGAACACCTACACCGGCACGACGACCATCGACGCCGGGACGCTAGTCGTCAACGGCTCCCTCGCCAGCGGCAGCGCGGTGACCGTCAACTCCGGCGGCACCCTCGGCGGCTCGGGCACGGTCGCCGGCACCGTGACGATCGCGACCGGCGGCACCATTGCTCCCGGAAATTCGCCGGGCACGATGACCTACGGCTCACTATCTGAACCGACATCTGTCGACTTGAACGGCACGTATGCCTTCGAACTGGCCACTGCCGGAGTATCTGCGTCGATCAGCACGGGCGGAAGTTCGCCTGCACTCCCTCACACCAACCACGACGTGATCAAAGTGTTCGGAACGCTTGATCTGACCGATTCGACCGTCACCGTGACTTCCCTCGGCAGCCTCGGTTCCACCGGGTTCAACAATGCACAGTCTTACAGCTGGCTGATCGCGAACGCCACCGGAGGGATCACCGGGACGCCGACTCTCGGCACCGTGAGCGGGGCGGACTTCACGAGCCTCGGGGGCGGTTCGTTCAGCCTGACCACGAGCACCAACAACCTTTACCTCAACTTCACCCCCGTCCCCGAGCCGGCGACCGTGCTCGCCCTCGGGGCGGTCGGGTTGGGGGCGGTCGAGGCGGTGCGGCGGTGGCGGCGGGGGACGGTCGGGCCGGCGGTCTCGGCGTAGACTACCTCCCGGCACCGGGAGGGGTCGCGATGGCCGGCTGGGGCGCGGAGGCGGGGTACGGGCTGGCCGTGGCCGGCGGCGGGGCGGTCGGGTCCGTCCTGCGGTACGCCCTCGGCCGGTGGCTGACGGAGTTCGACGCGGTCCGACACTTCCCCTGGCACACGTTCGCCATCAACGTCGCCGGGTCGTTCGTGCTGGGGCTCGTCGCCGTCGGGTACAAGGCCCACCCGCAGCCGGCGTGGTACCTGCTCCTCGGCACGGGGTTCTGCGGCGGGTTCACCACGTTCTCGACGTTCAGCCTGGAAACCCTCACGCTGCTGGACCAGGACCGCCCGGTCGCGGCGACGGGGTACGCGGCCGGGTCCGTGCTGGCGGGGCTGGCGGCCGCGTGGGCGGCAGTGAAACTCGCCCGTGGCGAGGTGTGAGGGGCGTGTCGGAACCGGGCGGCGTCGTGTAGACTGATCTCACGCTGCCCTTTCCCCCGGAGTGCCCGCCGTGCCGGACCCGAAGCCGCTGGAAGGCTACACGTCGTACAAGAACCTGCCGCAACTCGCCGGGCTGTGTACCGTCGCGGAGGCGGCGAAGCCTGGGCTGCCGGTCGAGGAGTGCGTCCGCCGGCTGAAGCGGATTCACTACGCCTTCAAGCGGCTGCACCAGATCCTGACGGCCCGCATCACGGCCGAGCCGATCTACGAGTTGAAGACCGGCTTCGCCCATCATGCGTACCTGTGTGCCGAGCACGTCACGGCGATCCGCCAGCGCGTCAGCGAGATGCGCGAACCGCCGCTGGGGCTGGAAGACGTGCCGCACCCGGCACTGGAAGCGTTCTTTGATGAGATTCAGTGTGCGCCGACGACGGAGGAGTTGGTTGGGGGCGTATATTTCGCGGCGTTCGGAAACTTGACTTTAGCAATCGACAACTACCTCAAAGACACGCATCCATTGATTGATGCTCCCTCCTGTCGCATCCTCAAGTTCGCCTTCTTTGAGCTTTGCGAAATCCAGAAGTATGCAGAGAAGGCCACGGATGCGTTTGGGCTGAAGTCCTTTCCGCCTCAACCGATCGGTGAAACATACGAGCAGTGGGAATCGACAGTTCTCAACCCCTTGCTAAATGCAGCTGGTGGTCTCGACGGAACCAAACCCGAATCCGGCGAACCCATCCAACGCCGCTACTCCAAAACCCCCTTCGTCTACGACCCCATCCCCAAACGCGACGAACGCTTCACCGACCCGTGGAACCAGGGCGTCAACGCGGAGACGTTCCTCTACAACCCCGAGTTCCCCGCCCGCGCCAAAGTCTTGATGATGCTCTACAAGCGCATCCGCGAGATCGACGTGCCGGAGATGATGGCCAGCATCATCACGCAAATCCCCGGCAAGCCCTGGGGCTTCTACCGCGATATGTCCCGGCAACTCTGGGACGAGGCCCGGCACGCCATGATGGGCGAAGTCGGGTTCGTCGCCCTCGGCGTCGACTGGACGAAGGCGAAGGTGACGTGGAACTGGTCGTACCGCCTGAACACGGAATGCACCCCGCAGGAACGGCACGGCGTGCTCTTCTTCATCGAACAGGGGCTGATGCCGAAGACGGGTAAGCGCTACGAATTCGAGGTCGCCCGCGATTCCGGCTTCCCCCTCGCCGCGACAATCCAGGACTTCGACTGGGCCGACGAGGTGCTGCACAGTCAAATTGGCCGGGCGTGGTACGTGCCGCAGTTCGCGAACTTGCAGGAGGCGTTGAAGTACGGCGACGCGGCGTGGTCGAAGATTCTCAGCAACTGGACGACGGTGAAGGACCAGGGCCTGACGAAGCACGAGAACTGGTGGCCGGCGGTGTACTCGCAGGCGTGTGCCGCGGCCGGGGAATCGCCGGACCCCGCGATCCTGGGCTACGCGGAGACGTATGAAGGGAAGCGGGCGGACGTCCACCGCATCCCGGCGGAGTAACCCCGGAGCCCCGCCCCGCCGGTCGCTTTCCCCACGGTGCCGATGCCGCTCTTGCTGGTCCTGTTCGTCGCGGCGGCGTGTCTGCCGGTGCCGTGGCCGCCCCCCCCGTTCGACCTCGGTCCGGGCGGGAGTGCGGCCGCGACGGCGGCGATCACGCTCTTCCCCCTGCTGCTGGCCGGCTGGCTGTCGATGGCGACGATCCGCACCGTGACGCGGACCCCGGACCGGCGGGCGGACGCGGTCGCGCGGTACGCCCGGTTCCGCCGGCTGCTCGGCCTCGCGAACATGCTCGCGGCCGGGGTTGCCATCGTCGGCCTGGGGTGGGGGCACACGGTCTGGCACGCCGTGACGGTGGACCTGCCGGGGGTGCCGCGGCCCGTGCTCGCGCCGGCCGCGGAGGTACTCGTTCCGGGACCGTACTTCCTGGCCCTGTTCGCGGCGTGGGCGATTTACTTCCCGGTCGACCGCACGCTCCACCGCACGGCCGGGGCCGACCGCGCGTTCTGGTCGCTGCCGGGGTATGTCCTGTTCCACGCCAGACAGTTCGCCCTGATGGTGGGGCTGCCGCTGACGCTGTTCGTCACGCAGCAGACCATCGGCCGGGTCGCCCCGGAGGTCGCGGACAGCGTCGGGTTCAAGGCGGCGTCCGTCCTCGGGATGGTGGCGCTGTTCGTGCTGCTGCCGCGGGCGGTGAAACCCCTGCTCGGGCTGCAACCCCTCCCCCACGGCCCGACGCGGGACCGCCTGGAAGCGACCGCGACACGTCTGAACTTCCGCTACACGGCCCTGCTCCTGTGGCCGACCCGCGGCGCGGTGGCGAACGCCCTCGTGCTCGGGATTGTCCCGTGGGCGCGGTACGTGATCTTCACCGACCGGCTCCTCGAAACGATGGACGAGTACGAACTCGACGCGGTCCTCGGGCACGAGGTCGGGCACGCGGCCCACGGGCACATCCCGTACTATGCCGGGTTCCTGCTGGCGTCCGCGGCGGCCGGCACCGCCGCGACCGCGGCGGTCGATCGGGCGTGGTCGCTGGATGACTGGGGCGGGTGGGCCGCGCTGCCGCCGCTCGGGCTGATGGCGGTTTACCTGTTCGTCGTGTTCGGGGCGCTGTCCCGGCGGTGCGAACGGCAGGCGGACGTGTACGGGTGCCGGGCCGGGTCGTGCGGCGACCCGCTGTGCCGGGGGCACGACCCCGAAACGGTGCTGGGCCCGGCAGGCGGTCCCGTCTGCCCCAGCGGGGTGCGGGCGCTCGTGCGGGCCCTCGACCACGTGGCGGCCCTGAACGGCATGGACGGCCCGCCCTCCGGCGGTTCGGCCCGGCGGTCGGTCCGGCAGCGGGCGTGGGCGTGGGTCAAGGCGTGGCAGCATGGCCCGATCTCGGACCGGATCGAGTTCCTGCTGCAACTGTCGGAAGACCCGTCGCTGGCGGACAAAACCGACCGTTCGGCGTTCCGCTTCCGGGTCGGGCTGATGGCGACCCTGCTCACGGCCGTGGCCGTGCTCGGGTCGCTCGTCGGGTGGCGGGAATTGATCCGGATGCTGTGATTACTTCTTCGCTTCCTTCAGCAGCGCGTCCACGGCCGCGTCCAGTTCTTTGCCGCGGACGCCCTTGTAGCGGACGGTGCCCGTTCCGTCGAGGACGTACACCCGCGGGACCGTCGTGATGTTCCACTTCGCGCTGAGTTCGGGGTTCGCGTCGACGTCCACGTCGACCAGCGCGAACGGCTCGTCCTTCAGCCGCTTCGTCAGCCCGTCGAGGTGCGGTTTCATCGCCTTGCACGGGCCGCACCACTCGGCCCCGTACTTGATGACGACCACCTTCCCGCGGTAGTCCGCGAACTTCACGTCCTTGTCGCCGACCTTGGCCGTCGCGTCGGGGATGACCTGCCCGACGGCGAGCTTCCGCAGCGTGCCGAGGGATTCGAGCTTCGCCTTCACCGCATCGCCGACGCGGCCGGACAGATCGTCGTCCCCCGGCGGGAAGGTGGCCGCGCCGTGCTCGGCCGCCAGCTTCAGGGCCTTTTCGGCCTCGTCGAACGCGGCGGCCGCCTTCTTCGCGTCGAGCTCGTCGTCGGTCGCGGATTCGAGGAGCCGGGTGGCGAGGTAGTACAGGGCCGGCCCTTTCACGGCCGCGTGCGGGGATTCGGCGGCGATCGTCTTCAGCAGCTTCGCGGAGCGGTCGGTGCCGAGTTGCGACAGGGTCCGGCACAGCGGCGCGAGCTTGTCGCTCGTCACGAGCTTTCCGGACACCACCGCGGCGACCGCGGCCTCGCCGGCCTCGTCGAGCTCCCCCTCTTCCAGCAGGAACCCGACCGCCTCGAGCGCCCCCGGTTCCTCGGGCGACTGCTTCAGCACGGCCAGCATCGCGTCGACGAGTTGCTTCTTTTCCTTGGCCGAGTCCTCGGCGAACTTCTTGGCGAGTTCTTCCTGCCTGTCGTCGTGCTTCTTGACGAGTTCGCCGAGCTTGGTCTTCGGGTCGAAGACGCGCTTCGGCTCCTCGGCGGAAGCCACGAACCCGACGGCGAGGGCCGTCAGTGTCAAGAGTCGTCGCATTGCCTTCCTCCTGCGGGCGGTCGGTTCCGCTGAAGTGTACCCGGACGGGGGAACGGTTTCCGCGTCAGTTTGGAGGGGGCCGTCGACAAC
>CAYUHJ010000208.1:0-11050 GCA_964444365.1 uncultured Alcaligenaceae bacterium
GTGCAGCCTGCACCGGCCAGAGGCCGGTGCCACATGTCAAAACACGATCTCGGGACTGGACAGTTCCCAAACCCTTACCGGAACACCCGCGTCCCGGCCGGGCTCACCTTGACGTCGTCTTCCTTGACCACCGGGTTCTTCCCGAAGGGGTTGTACAGGGGGTCGCCGACGAGGACGCCCATCCAGCTCGCGAAGTAGACGGTCCTCGCATAAGTCTCGACCAGGGTGTACTTTCCGGTGCCGAGGAAGCCGAAGAACTCGGCGGGCTTCGGGAAGCCGATCGTGTACGGCTCCGCGACCGGGCCGACGGTCGCGGCGACGCCGGCTTTGAGCAGGTTCGGGCACCACACCTTCGACTTGTCGTTCCGCAGCGTCGTCGCCTCCGAACTGGCGAGGTGCCAGGCGACGGCCCCCTTCGTGAACTTGCAGCAGTCGATGAAGTTGGCGTGCGAGTACCACCCGGCGTACAGGGCCGCGTCCGGGCAGGTGCCCGGCTTGAACAGGTCCTGCTTGTCGTCGAGGGTCACGTCGAGGCCGCCGTCCTTGAGCAGTTTGGCCGCCTCGCGGAACGACTCGTCGTACCCGCCGTACCCGGTGCCGCCGGGGTCGGCCTTGGGGTCGAGCTTGATGCCCCGGGCGTCGAAGTACACCTTCCCCTTCAGCCCGTCTTTCTCGACTTCGACGGCGTCGTCGACGAGCCGCTTCGCGATGGCGGGCGTCGGGCCGTCGAGCCGGCAGGTCATCACGAACTTGCCGGCCCCTTCCTTCCTGGCGGCGTCCGGGGCCTGCCAGTTCATCGGGTTGATGATCCACCGGTCCAGGGGGTACTTGTCGAGCCAGAGGGCCATGAGTTCGCTGTCGACGGACGCGGTGCTCTCCGCCCGGCTCAGGAGTTTCGACTTGTTCTGGAGCGGCTCGATCTTCGCCTTCGTCGCCTTGATCTTTGCGTCGTCCTTCGGGTCCGCCTTTTCCAGGTCCGCGACCTCCTTGCGGAGGGCGTCGATTTCCGTGCGGATCTTCTTCAACTCCGCCGCCTCGGACTCCGTCGGCTGCTGCGCCCCGACGCGGAGCGGGACGCCGTAGACGGTGAGCAGCACCTTCACGTCGGCCTTCCTGTCCTTGAGCGCCTCGCGCAGCGGGCCGAGCAGCTTCGTGTCGTAGTCCGCCCGCGAAACGTCCTCGCCCGCGGGCAGGTCGAGTTCGACGACGTTGTCCTTCGGCACCTTCCGCAGCTTCACGTAGTGCGACGCCACGTCTTTGGAGTCCGGCGAGTTCTTGTTCGCGACGAGGAACACGTCCTTCGGCTCGAGCGCGAACGCGGAACCGGACGCGGCGAAGACCAGGACGACGGCAAACCGCATGGGCGGGCTCCGGGGGTGCAGGTGCCTTGAGCTTACCGCCCGGTTCGCCGAAACGCCATGCGGGACTTCCAGCCTGCCGCTCCGCCCGCGCGGCCCGGCGGTCTGCACCTGCTACAATGCGAGGATGTTTACCGGACTCGTTCAATCCCTGGGCCGCGTCGCCGAGACCGCGGACGACGGTCACGGCGGGCGGGCGCTCGTCGTCCGGGACGCCGACCTCGCCCCGAAGCTGACGCTCGGCGAGAGCGTCGCGGTGAACGGCGTCTGCCTGACGGTGGTCCGCCACGACGCCGCGGAGTTCGCGTTCCAGGTCGGCCCGGAGACGCTGCTCCGCACCACGCTCGGGAGCGTCCGCCCCGGCGACGGCGTGAACCTCGAACGGGCCCTCCGCGTGGGCGACCACCTCGGCGGGCACTTCGTCACCGGCCACGTCGATTGCGTCGGCACCGTGGCGAACCGCACCCCGTCCGGCGAATGGGAAGACGTGACGTTCGCGATCCCCCCGGAGTTCGACGAACTGCTGGTTCCGAAAGGGAGCGTCGCCGTCGACGGCGTCAGCCTCACGGTGGCGGACACGGTCGCCGGCGGGTTCCGCGTCATGCTGATCCCGCACACCCTGGCCGTCACGACGCTCGGCAGCCGGGCGGTCGGCTCGGCCGTGAACCTGGAATTCGACCTGCTGGCGAAGCACGTCCGCAAACTCATCCGTACCGCGAGGTAACGCCGTCCGCATGGCCCCCCCCGACGAATACCCGATGCTTCCGGCGGACGACGCGCCGCCCGAACCCGCCCCGGCCCCGCCGAAGAAGAAGCGGACCGACGAGGCCGCACTGCCGACCGGGGCCCCGCCGCCGCGGCAAACCCTGTCGTTCCTGAACCGGCTGTTCGAGGCCCACGGCCTGGAACTGAAGTCCAAGCTCGGCCAGAATTATCTCGTCGACCTGAACCTGATCGACCTCATCGTCCGCACGGCGGACCTCGGCCCGGCCGACGCCGTCCTGGAAGTCGGCACCGGCACCGGCTCGCTCACCGCGAAACTCGCGGAAAAGGCGGGGGCGGTCGTCACCATCGAGATCGACAAGACCTTCCACCCCGTCGCGAAGGAGGTGGTCGGGCCGCGGCCGAACGTGACGTTCCTGCTCGGCGACTGCCTGGAAAAGAAGAACGAACTGAACCCGGACATGCTGGCCGCCTGGGCCGCCGCCGCGGCGACGCACCCGACGCGGAAGCTGGTGGCGAACCTGCCCTACGTAATCGCGACGCCGCTCATCAGCAACCTGCTGCTCGCGGACGTCCCCGTCGAACGCATGGTGGTGATGGTCCAGTGGGAGATCGCGGAGCGGCTGCGGGCCTCGCCGGGGACGAAGGACTACAACGCGCTGAGCGTGCTGATTCAAAGCGTCGCCGACGTGGAGACGGTGCGGAAGGTGCTCCCCGCGAACTTTTACCCGCGGCCGAAGGTCGACTCGGCCATCGTGATGATCCGGCCGAACGCCGCCAAACGGGCGAAGGTCGGCGACGTGCGGCGGTTCCGCAACTTCCTCCGCGACCTGTACACGCACCGGCGAAAGAACCTGCGGCAGGGGCTCGCCGGTTGGCCGAGCGGCCGCCGCGACAAGGCCGAGATCGACGCGAAGCTCGCGGAACTCGGCATCGACGGCACCGTCCGGGCCGAAGCGCTGGACCTGGACCAACACCTCCAATTGTGTCGGGTCTTCGGGGAATAGCCCCGCGGCCGCGTACCATCTCCCTGTCCCCTTCCGCGACCCCGGAGCCGACCGTGATCCCGCTGTTGGTGATGCTCGTCGCCCCCGCCGCCGAACCCGCGGTCCCCGCCGAGGACGCCAAGCTCGCGGCCCACTTCCGCAAGCACCTGGACGACCACTTCCGCCGGCACCCGCTCGACGCGACCCGTGCCGGCAACCACGACCACGACGACCGGCTCGACGACTTGTCCCCGGAAGCCCGGGCCGACGACGTGAAGCGGGCGAAGGAGACGCTCGCGGACCTGCCGAAAGCCATCGACTACACGAAGCTCAGCCGCAACGCGCAGATCGACTTTGAAATCTGGAAGCACGCCCTCGAATACCAGCTCTGGCAGGCCGAGAACTCCGACTCCTTCGCGACCGACCCGCGCGTGTACAGCGAGTACATCTCGGACAGCGTCTTCCTGCTGCTGGCGCAATCGACCCTGCCGAAAGACCGCAACGTCGCGAACGCCGCCAAGCGGATCGCGTTCGTGCCGAAGATCGTCGCGGCGGCGAAGAAGAACTTGAAGTCGCCGGCGAAGATCCTCACCGAGGTCGCGATCCGACAGAACAAGGGCTCGATCGCGTTCTACGAGAAGGACATCTTCGGCCTGGCCGGGGAAACCGCGGCCACGAGCCCGCTGGCCGGGCCGTGCAAGGAGGCGGCCGCGGCGCTGAAGGAGTACCAGGAGTTCCTCGAAAAAGACCTGCTGCCGAAGTCCGCGGGCGAGTGGCGGATCGGCAAGGAAAAGTTCGCGAAGAAGCTGGAACTCGAACTGAACGCGGGCATCACGGCGGACGAACTCCTCGCCGCCGCGGAAGCGGAGGCGGACCGCGTCGAGCGGGACATGGTCGTCATCGCCCGGCAACTCTGGAGCAAGCTCTTCCCCGGCAAGCCGACGCCGCCGGACGACGCGGCCGGCCGGCGGGCGCTGGTCGCGGACGTGCTCGCCGAACTCGGCAAGGACCACGGCAAGCCGGACGAACTCGTCGCGGACGCGAAGAAGACGGTCGCGGCGATCAAGCAGTTCATCACGGACAAGAAGATCCTCACGCTGCCGGACCCGGACCGGTGCCAGATCATCGAGATGCCCGAGTTCCAGCGGGGGTTCTCACTCGCCTACCTCAACCCGGCCCCGCCGATGGACCCGACGGCGATCAGCATGTACGCCGTCGCCCCGCCGCCGAGCGACTGGCCCGCGGCCCGGCAGGAAGCACTCCTCCGCGAGTACAACCGGCCGATGCTGCAAATCCTCACGATCCACGAGGCGTACCCCGGCCACTACGTCCAGCTGGAGTACGGCAACCGGAACCCGTCGCTGATTCGGAAGGTGC
Organism: uncultured Alcaligenaceae bacterium; assembly: GCA_964444365.1. Lineage (GTDB taxonomy): Bacteria > Planctomycetota > Planctomycetia > Gemmatales > Gemmataceae > CAYUHJ01. The sequence continues at coordinate 4,445 of CAYUHJ010000208.1, forward strand.
TGTACTCCGGCGTTTTCGCCGAAGGCTGGGCCGTGTACACGGAGCAGATGATGCTCGACCAGGGGTACGGCAACGGCGACCTGTCTCTGCGGCTGCATCAGTTGAAGTTCTACATGCGGGCCGTGCTCAACACGATCCTCGACCACAAGATGCACTGCACGAACTTCAGCGACGAGGACGCGATGAAGCTCCTTGTCGGCCGCGGGTTCCAGACGGAGGGCGAGGCCGTCGGCAAGGTGTCGCGGGCGAAGCAGAGCTCGGCGCAGCTCTCGACGTACTTCGCCGGCCGCACGGCCTTCTACCGGCTGCGGCAAGCGGTGTCGCGGAAGGACGGGGAGGCGTTCGACCTGGGCAAGTACCACGAAGCGGTCCTGTCGCACGGGACGCTGCCGGTGAAGTACTTGCCGGAGTTGTTGGGGGTGAAGTAACCGGGCGAGCGGCGGGGCGTCAGCCCGCCGTGCGGTGTCGTGCCACCGGGATCATGGCGGGTTGTCCATCTGCATTCGGACGGCAGTCTCCTCTCGGTGGGCTGGAGCATGATTTGAGGACCGCGGCGGGCTGACGCCCTGCCGCTCGCCCGGTTACTTCTCCACCGGGTCGCCGGACGCGATCGTCAGCTTCACGCGGTCGCCGGACCCGAGCAGCACCGACCGTTCGGAGGCGTACTTCTTCCCGTCCAGAACCCAGGTCGCCTTCACGACGAACTCTTCGTCCAGCCCGCGCGCGATCGGCGAAGTGGTGACGCGGAACACGTCCGTCGTGCCGTCCTGCTTGACGCCGTTGACCCAGAGTTCGCCGGCGAGCGGGAGCTGGACCGTGAGCACGGCGGCCGACACGTTCCCCGGCACGATCTGGGGCTTCTGCGGGGCGACCGGCTCGGCGGACGGGGCGGGGGTGTAGCTCGGGGCGGTGTTGAACCCGGAGCCGAAGTAGTTTTGCGAGAAGTACCACGGGTAAAACCCGCCGCCGAACCAGCCGTTGACGAGCGGCGGCCGGGCGACCGGCGGGACCGGAACGACGGGGTTCGGGCCGAACTGCGGCAGCGTGCCGGGGATCGGCACCTGCGGGAACGAACCGGGGATGACCCGCGACCCCGAAAAGCCCTGGGCGGACGCGGCTCCCGCCGAAAGAGTCAGGGCGAGCGTCGTCGCGGCGAAGGCGGACCGGGTCATGGCGGGCTCCTCGGGTGTGAGTTCAGTCTACCCGCCCGCCGCGCGGAGTGCGACGTTCGGCTCACGAATTGATACCTCTCGAACCCGTGCGGCTTACGGCCCGGGCCCCGGCGACCGCTTGTGTTTCCCCCCGGCTTCCCGATAATCTCAAGACACCCTCCCGCGAACGACTGGAATCGGCCCGCCTCTCCGGGTTCGTGTATGCCCCTGACCTGCCCCCGCTGCCTCCGCGACCTGTCCGGGTCCGCCTCCGACCCCGGCGGCCCGCCGTCGTTTTGCATGTACTGCGGCCAGCGGCTCCGCGGGTCGTCCGGGTGGACGCAGACCGTCAAGCCGGACGACCCGCTCGGCCAGGCCGACGTCCACACCCGCACGTTCGAGGTCACCCCGGAGGTCGACCCGCCGTCCGCGACGCACTTCGCCCCGCCGACGGAAATCGCCGGCTACCGGATCGTCCGGTTCCTCGGGGCCGGCGGGATGGGGGCGGTGTACGAGGCGGAAGCCGCCACCGGCCAGCGGGTCGCGATCAAGCTGCTGTCCGCCCGGCTGACCGGGAACGCCGCGTCCGTGGAGCGGTTCCGCCAGGAAGGCCGCGTCGCCAGTCAGATCACCCACCCCCGCTGCGTGTTCGTGATGCGGGCCGACACCGACGCCGGCCGGCCGTACATCGTCATGGAACTGATGCCCGGCACCACGCTGAAGGACATGGTCGACGAGAGGGGACCGCTCCCCCCGGCGGACGCGATCGCCCGGATCCTCGACGTGATCGACGGCCTCGGCGAAGCCCACCGGCTCGGGGTCATCCACCGCGACGTGAAGCCGTCCAACTGCTTCCTGACCGCCGACGACCGCGTCAAGGTCGGGGACTTCGGCCTGTCGAAGTCCCTCGGGGTCAGCGAAGGCGGCCGGCACCTGACGCAGACCGGCGCGTTCCTCGGCACGGTCCTGTTCGCCAGCCCCGAGCAGATCCGCGGCGAGCAGGTGGGCTACGACTCGGACGTGTACGCCGTCGCCGGCACCCTCTACTACCTGCTGTCCGGGAAGGCCCCGTACCAGCACGAGAGCATGACCGCGGCGCTGGCGAAGGCGATCACGGAGCCCCCGCCGAACCTGCGGACGTACCGGCCCGACGTGCCCGCCGAGCTCGACGCGGCGGTGCTCAAGGGGCTGGAGCGGGACCGCGACCGCCGGTGGCAGTCCCTCTCGGAGTTCGGCGACTCCCTCCGGGACCTGCTGCCGTCGAACAACCGCCCGGCCCGGCCGCGGGTGCTGGCGCTGGCGTACCTGATCGACGTGGTGCTGCTCCAGTTCGTCCTCGTCCCGCTGGAACTCATTGTCACCAGCGGCGTGGCCGTCCACCCCTTCTCGGTCGGGTGGACGACGGTGTTCGTCGCGTTCGCCTACTTCGCCCCGGCGGAAGGGCTGTTCGGCACGACACTCGGGAAGAAGCTGCTCGGGCTGCGCGTGTCGAAGGTCGGCCAGACCGGGCCGCCCGGCTTCCTGCGGGCGGCCCTCCGAACCACGGTGTTTCACGCGATCCTGTTCGGCGCGATCTTCGGCATCGGGGCGGTGCTCGGGACGGTCCCCGGTGTCGGGGTCGCGCTCGGGTTGACGACGCCGACCGGTGAGCGCGAGCTGTGGGGCGTCGTCGCCGGGCTCGGGGCGCTGGCGCTGGCACTTCAGGCGAGAAAATCGCGCGGGGGGTTCCGCGGGGTCCACGACGTGACCACCGGGTGCCACGTCACCCAGCGGCCGCTGCACGCGAAGCGGACCCGCCTGACGAGCCGGTTCCCGAACCCGATCGAGCGCGGGGTGCCCGCCCCGGTCCCGCTGCCGCCGTCGGTCGGCGGGTTCGCGGTGACGGGGAAGGTGTGCGACCTGCCGGACGGCGGCGAGGCGTGGGCGGCCGAGGACGTGGGGCTCGGCCGGCGGATGCTGATCCGCGTCTTCCCACCCGGTCAGACCCGGACCGCCGCCGAAACCGTCGCCGTCCGCCCGACCCGAATGCGGGCCGTCAGCCACGGGGCGCTGGTGTGGGCCGGGGCCGAACGCGCGTGGGCGGCCTACGTCGCCCCCTCCGGTTCGCCGCTCGTGGACCTCGTCACCCGGCCCGGCAAGCCCCTGTCGTGGGCCGACGCGCGGTCGATCATCGAGCAGGTCACGGACGAACTCGTCGCCGCCGAGGCGGACGGGTCCGGGGTCTGGCGGCCGACGACCGATCAGGTCTGGGTCGAGCCGGGCGGCCGCGTGCAACTGCTCGACTTCCCCATCCCCCCCGGTGCCGGCTGGCACGTCGACGGCGAGGCCCAGTTCCCCGAGCCCGGCCCGACGGACCCGCTCAAGTTCGTCCGCCAGGTGACGACGCTGGCCCTGGAAGGTGCGGCACGGGTGGACGGCGGCCCGGTCCGCGCCCCGATCCCGCCGCACGCGTCCCGGGTGACGGCGAAGCTGTTCGACGACGGGTCCGGCGGGTACCCGACCCTGTCCACGTGGTGGCAAGACCTCGCCGAGACGCACTCGCACCCGGCCCAGGTGACGGCCGCCGGCCGGGCGGCCCACCTCGGGGTGCAGGCGGTGCTGCTCGCGTGGGGGGTGTCGCTGATGCTGACCGTCACCGGGCTGAACAACTTCGCGCGGGCGATGATGTCCGCCGCCTACGTCGCCCGGCCGACGCAGGTGGAAGCGGTGTTGAACGACCCCGACAAGGTGGCCGCGGTGCTCGACGCCGCCCGCGCGTTGCCCAAAGAACACGCACGGCTGCGGGCGAAGATCGAGGCCGCCCTCGCGCCGGGCCGGTTGCCGGAAACGATCGAGCGGCTGCACGCCCGGGTCGAACACCTGCAGGACGACGCGAAGGACCACCGGAGTTACCTCACCGCCCCGGAACAGGCCGCCCTCGACGGAATCACGTCGCAATTAGAGTTCGACGAACCGGACCTCACGGATCCGCAGTCCCCGTTCCTGCTCGCCGTCGCCCTGGAGGTCGCCGCCGCGGAGAACCCGGCCGCGGCCGCCAAGTCCGAGGACGGCGAGAGGTTCGTCTTCCCGCTGTCGGCCGCGGTGCTGCTCCTCGTCCCGCTCGGGTGGGCCGGGTTCGCGTTCCTCTTCCGCGGCGGGCTGGCGTTCTTGCTGGCCGGCATCACGCTGGTGAAGGCCGACGGCCGCCGCGCCGGCCGGTTCCGCTGTGCCGTGCGCGAACTGATCGTCTGGACGCCGCTGACGGGCGTGCTGCTGCTGACGCTGTGGGTGCAGTACGCCCACCCCGAGATGGTGCTGACGCGCACCGTCCTCTGGCTGGTCGGCGTCGCGACGATCCCCCTCTACGTGGTGATCGCCCTCCGCGACCCGGTGCAACCGCCACAGGACCGCCTCGCGGGGACGTTCCTCGTCCCGGTGTAAGGGGAGGGGACGATGAGCGAAGAACGCACCGAGTTCGGACACCGCGCGCAGGTGTGGGCCGGTGTGGTGTTGATGAATGTGTTCCTCCCCGGCTGTCTCGGTGCCGCGACTGCCAACAACGGTACCGTATTCAGTTGGCTCGGAATGCTGCTCGGAGTAGGGATTCTCTGGTCGGTCGGACTTGTCGCGTGTGGTACTGGCGGTCGGCTCTACGACGTGCTGATCGCGGGGGGAATTGGGACCGGGTTTTTGCAGTTCTTCCCGCCCTTGCACATCATCATCGGTGTCGTCGCGTTCGTGACCTGGAACGTCTTCACTGGTGAAGACCTCGTCGTGAACGGCCTTCCCGACCGCGGCCCCGCGTGGTCCGCGTTCCGCTGCCTGGTGCTGACGCTGCTCACCGGGCAAATCCTCCTCTTCGTCGCGGTCGTGCTCGGGTTCGCCGTGCGGTGGGTTCACCCGAAGTCGCCGCCGTCACCGAACGACTCATTTCCCGACTGACCGGCTGTTCTCCCGGAACCACCGGCTCGGTCACGCCCCCGCCCGCTCCACCCGGACCCACTCGACCTCCAGGGCGAACGGCCCGGCCCGCTTGTCGCCCAGCAGGAAGCCGAGGGCGTGGACTTCCGGCGGGTCGAGGGGCTCCGCGTTCGTGACCGGCCGGCCGAAGTGGGTCGCCGCGAACCCGTCGAGGGGCAACCGGACCACGGCCCACTCGTCCATCGTCGTCGGGAGCGCCGCACGATAAGAGAACGCGGTCAGCGGCCGCGGAACGTACAGGTTCACCGAGTAGACCCGCCCGTCGCCGCGGACGCGGAGGACCAGCACGTCCCCCTTTTCCAGTCCCATCGCCCGCGGCCGGGACCGGACCGAGGCGAAGCCGCCGTTGTTCGCCAGGGACAGCGTGCCGAAAAACTCCAGGGTGTGCCGGTCGGTGACGCGGAACCGGCCGTCCGAGCCGCCGCCCATCACCCCGTCGTTGACCGCCCGCCAGTCGGACGCGGCAGCGGGGTGGGCGAAGTCGAACAGCGGACGTGTCGCGGGTCCAGTCATGGCGGGGTCGGCAGTCACGCCCCTCGGTCCGGTCTGGCGACGAACCCTTCCCCCGCCCTCACCACGATCGGCTCGGCGAGGTCCACCCAGCCGCCCTCCCCCACGGTCGCCGACCGCAGCAACCCGGCGGGCTGCCCGGTCGCCGGGTCGATCCGGAAGACCTGGACGCCTCGCCCGGCCGGGACGCCCTCCAGGTGGAACCGGGGGATGATCCGGTCGTCGGCGAACCGAAAGGTGAATAGCGGATCGCGGAACAGCGGCACCACGGCAGACCTTTGGGTTTCCCCGTCGGCGGCACCCCTGGGGCGGTACCCGGAACACCGCCCGACCGGTTGCGGCGGATACTTCGGGTACGCGGCGTCCGTCAGCGACAGCCCGCACAACAGGAACCGGGATCTCGGTGTGCGGACCTCCCGGACGTGCCCGCAGGTGTCGCACAGGCTCGGTCGCATCCGGTCCGATCCCCCACAAGTCTGAACGCTCGGGCTCTCGGGCGGTCGCGGCTCACTCCTCGTCGTATCCCATCAGTCCTTTGATGAGGCTGATGAGCCCGATGACAAACAGAACTGGCGGATAGAAAAACAGCCAACCGAAGTACAACCCGACGACGAGCCAGACGACCGCCCCGAGCATCATGAACAGGCCGGCGACCACCCCGGCACTGATGCTCACGCCGCCGCCGGAGCTTTCGCTCGTGCGGTGCTTCTTCTTTTTCTTCTTCGGCTTCGCCGGGCGGTCGTCCTCCTCATCGTCGTCTGCCACGACCGGACGGGGGGCGGGTCTGTCGGCCCAGCGGCTCGCGCCCAGCTTCGACGCGGGAGGTGAGGCCACCGCCCGGACCGGGGCGGCCTTCGCCACGGGGAGCGGGTCGTCGACGACTTCGTATTCGTCCTCGTCCGGTTCCGCCGGCGGCGGGTTCGGGACGGTCAGCGGCCCGCCGCGACCGGTACACTTCGTCCTTTTGCCGGCGAAGCCGTCCGCG
>CAYUHJ010000209.1:0-11046 GCA_964444365.1 uncultured Alcaligenaceae bacterium
GTGCGAACCGGACCGGCCGTTTGCCGGGCCACGGCGGGCTGACGCCCCGCCGCTCGCCGTGTGGGAAACCGCCGATGCGACTTCTGATCTTGCTCCCCGTACTCGCGCTGGGCTGCTCGAAGCCCGAATCCCGCGTCGTCGTGTACTGCGCGCAGGACCGCGAGTTCGCGGAGGGAATCTTCAACGACCTCGCCGCCGAGACGAAGCTGGCCATCGCGCCGAAGTTCGACACAGAGGCCAATAAATCCGTGTCGCTCGTCGCGGAGTTGAAGGAGGAAGCCGCCCGGCCGCGATGCGACGTCCACTGGAACAACGAGATTCTCGGGACGATCCGACTCGCCCGCGCCGGGGTGTACGAACCCTACGAGAGCCCGTCGGCGGCGAATTTCCCGGCGTGGTCGAAGGCGAAGGACCGCACCTGGCAGGCGTTCGCCGAGCGGGGCCGGGTGCTGATCGTCAACACGCAACTGGTGCCGGAGGCGGATCGGCCGACGAGCCTTCTCGACCTGACGAACCCGAAATGGAAGGGCAAGGTCGCGATGGCGAAGCCGCAGTTCGGCACGACCGCGACGCACGCCGCCTGCCTGTTCGAGGTGCTCGGCCCGGACCTGGCGAAGGGGTTTTTCCGCGGGCTGAAGGAGAACGACGTTCACATCGTCGCGGGGAACAAGCAGGTCGCGACGGAGGTCGCCGCCGGCCGGTTCGCGGTCGGCACCACCGACACGGACGACGCGATCATCGAACGGCAAGCGGGCAAGCCGGTCGCGATCATCTTCCCGGACTCCGGCGGACACCCGATCAACCCGCGAATGGGGACGCTGTTCCTGCCGAACACGCTGGCCGTCGTGAAGGGCGCACCGAACCCCGCGGGGGCGAAGCAACTCGTCGACAAACTGCTGCTCCCCGACATGGAACAGCGGCTCGCCGAGGGCGGCGGCTTCCAGTTCCCGGTGAACCCCGACGTGAAGGCCACGATGCCGGCCGGGCTGCCCCCGCACAAAGACTTCAAGCGGATGGCCGTCGACTTCGAGAAGGCCGCCGACCTGTGGGACGAGTCCCAGGCGTTTCTCCGCGACGAGTTCGCGCGGTGAGAGGAACTCGTGCCCCAGGCTGGCGACCGGCCGGATTCCGGGTATGATCGTCCCACAACCCCACCCACTCCGAGGACGCCGCCATGCGACGAGGACTGATCGTGGCCACACTCTGGACGGTCGCCGCCGGGGCAGTGCTCGCTCAGGACGGGGCCGTCACCATCGTCCCCCACAAGCCGAAGGCGGGGGACGTGATCGACGTGACCGAGACCGACGACAAGGTCACGAAGACCACCGTCACCGTGAAGGGCCGGTCGGACGCGCGGTTCGAGAAGGAGAAGTCCCGCGTCGCGTACACGCAGGAGCTCCTCGCCGTCGCCGCGGACGGTACCCCGCGCAAGGTCCGCCGGGAGTACAAGACCTTCGAGCTCACCAAGGACGGCAAGAAAGAGGACTACAAGCTCGAGGGGAAGGCGGTCCTCGCGGAGAAGACCGGCGACACGTTCGCCGTCACCTTCGCGGACGGGAAGGCCCCGGAGGGCAAGGCCGCGGACTACCTCGCCGCCAAGTTCCGGCACTTCGGCAAGGACATGAGCGAGCAGGACGTTTTCCCGACGACGCCCATCAAGCCCGGCGAGACCTGGAAGATCGACGCGACGCGGGTGGTCAAGTCGATGGCCGACAGCGGGCTGACGCTGGACGCCGACCTGTCCAGCGGGACCGGCCGTCTCATCAAGGTGTACGAGAAGAACGGCCACAAGTTCGGCGTCGTCGCGCTGACGCTCGACCTCGTCGTCACGAAGGCCGGCACCGGTGACAAGGCGCTGTCACTGAAGACCGGCAGCCGGATGCGGATCGAGACCACCGGCGACGGGTGCATCGACGGCGGCGAGGCGACCGGGACGATGAAGATGAAGGTGACCGCCGACCTGATCGGCGACGTACCGAACGCCGACCTGCTCGTCCAGATCACCTCGACCGGCACGAAGTCGACCGCGGACGTGAAGAAGAAGTGATCGGACTCCACTCGTCCGGCGCTACTCGAAATCTCGGGTCCACGCCGCTGTGCCGTACTTGGCGGCGGCGAGGTCTTCGGCGGCGGCGAGCTCCTCGGGGGTGAGCCGGTCGAGGCTTCCGCCGAAGGACTCGCGGAAGGTCTGGGCCAGCGCGGCGACGACCTCCTCCCGCGGGAGCCGGGTCTGGCGGGCCAGCGGGCTGACCACCTTCGCGGCACTCGCGACGCCGCTGTCGCGGACCTTCGCCCGGCCGACCCGCAGGACGCGGGCCATGTCGGCGGGGTCCATGTCGTGGGCGAGGGTGGCGTGGTGCAAGACGACGCCCCGCCGGCGGGCCTGGGCCGCCCCGCCGATCTTGCCGGCCGCGCACGCGATGTCGTTCACCGGGACGTGGTGGGCGTCCACCCCGAGCGACCGCAGCCCGCGGACGACCCAGGCGTCGCACACCTCGTAGCTCTGGCGGATCGTCAGCCCGGCGACCGCGGCGTCCGGCAGGTACAGGGAGTACGTGATCGCCCCGTGCGGCTCGACGAACATGGCCCCGCCGCCGGTCATCCGCCGGACGACGGCCACGCCCGCGGCCGGGTCGACCTCGTTCGCCACGGACTGACACCGGCCGAGCACGACGGCGCGTTCCGCCCAGCCCCAGAACCGCAGCGTCGGCGGGCGGTCCCCGGCGGCGACCCGGTCGGCCAGTACCTCGTCGACCGCGACGTTCTGCACGGCGGCCAGCGGTTCTTCGGGCAGGATCCGCCAGGGGAAATCCCGCCAGGAGGCGGTGAGGCGTTCGACCTCGACCGGCGTGTAGGCCCCGATCCGCGGGACGGGGTTCGGCCCGGCGAGGCGGGAGGCGACGGCGAGCGGCGTCGTGCCGACGAGTTCGACGCCGAACGGAATCGCGGCCCGGATGCGCGCGGCGATCGCGGCCGGGTCCGGGTCCGCCGGCAGGTGGGCCAGCGCCGCCCGGACCGCCGCGCGGGTGGATTCGGTCGCGGACGGCGGCTCGAAGCAAAGCGTGTCGGTCATCGTTCCGCCCGCGGCAGGCAGACGCGGAACGTCGTGCCCTTGTTCACTTCGCTCGTCACCTTGACGCTCCCCTTCATCGCCTGCGCGAGGTGCTTGACGATCGCGAGGCCGAGCCCCGTGCCGCCCTTCTCCCGGCTGCGGGCCTTGTCCACGCGGTAGAACCGCTCGAAGATCCGGGGCAGGTCGCGCTCGGGGATGCCGACGCCGGTGTCCTCCACCTCGATGCACACCATGCCGGCGGTCGTCTCCCACCGGGCGGTGATCCGGCCGCCGGCGGGGGTGTACTTGATCGCGTTGTCGACGAGGTTGTCCAGGGCCTGCGCCAGCGCCTCCTCGTCCACCCACACGGCGAGGTCCGGCGGGCACCCGGCCAGGGCGACGCCGTGGAGCGCCAGCTTGTTCGCCTCCGCCCGCGTCCGGTGCCGGTCCAGGCAGGTGTGGACCGCCTCCTCCACCGGCACCGCTTCCGGGTGCAGGCCGGTTTCCCCGGACTCGATCCGGGCCAGCGTCAGCAGGTCTTGGATCAGGGCGTCGAGCCGGTCGGCGGCGTCGGCGATCTCGTCGAGAAACTGCCCCCGGCTCGCCCGGTCCTCGACCGCCCCGTCGATCAGCACCTCGACGCTCGACTTGATGTTCGCCAGCGGCGTCTTGAGTTCGTGGGAGACGTTCGCCACGAAGTCCTGCCGGAGGCGTTCCAGCCGGCGGAGTTCGGTCGTGTCGTGCAGCACCAGCACCGCCCCCGGCGCGTCCGGCCCCGGCAGGCGGGACACGTACACGGCCAGGCTCTTGACGGCCCCCTGCCAGTCGAGTTCGTCCCGGTGCGGGCCGCCGTCCGCGATGGCCTTCTCGACCATGCCGCAGACGGCCCGGTGGCGGGTGACCTCCCACAGCTTCCGGCCGACGACCTGATCCGGCGGGAACTCCAGCAGCTTCGCGGCCCGGTCGTTCACGAACAGGACGCGCTGTTCGTTGTCGAACGCGACGACCCCCTCGACCATGCCGGACAGGATCGTCCGCAGTTGCTCGCGGTCCCGCTCCAGTTGCGCGAAGCTGGCCCCGAGGCGCTCGCTCATCGCGTTGAACGACCGGGCGAGGGCGGCGAACTCCCGGCCGCCGTCGACGTGGATCGTGTGTCCGAGGTCCCCCTCCGCCAGCCGGCCGGCCCCGTGCGTCAGTTCGTTCAGCGGCTTCGTGAACCGCGCCGCGAGGAGGTAGGCGGGGACGACCGCGATCGCGCAGATGACGCCGACGACGGGGATCACCGCGAACGCGAGCTCGGCGAACAGGTCCGTCCCCCCGGCCCGCTGGAGGATCAGCAGCCCGACCACGGCGACGGCGATGACGACGAGCAACAGGTAGGTGACGAACAGACGCCAGAACATGGAGAGGGGTACTCGAACGACGGACGCGGACTTCTTGTCGGGTGGGTCAAGCGTTTCGCGCTGACCCGCCGAAACGGCAATCGCTCGTTGCCTCGCCGGTGGGTCTGCGCCGCAAAGCCGGCACGACCCACCCTACCAATCACCGACCGAAACCTATTTCTTCTCCACGATCTCCACGTCCGCCTCGTCGGTGACGGCGAGTTGCATCCGCCCCTGGTACGTTTGAATCTTCCCCTTGGCCTTCACCGTCTTGCCGATGAAGTCCGCCTCCTTGGACTCCTTGAACTTGCCCCCGAGCGCGGCCTTCTCCAGCACGACGGTGAAGTTGTCGTCGCTCTTGAAGTCCTTCATCGAGTTCAGGAGCATCCGCGTGGCGAGCTTCTTGCCGGCCTTCACGTCCATCTGGACGGTGGCGGTGTCGCCGACCTTCAGCTTCAGCGCGTCCGCCGGGCCGACAACGCCGTCCGGGAGGGGGGCCGGGTCCTTGGGCGGGTCCTTCGGGTCGGCCGGCTTCTTGTCCTGGATCAGGCTCAGCGGGAACGAGTGCTTCACCGCCACGTCCCCGTTCCCGTCGCGGAGTTGCAGGGTGATCAGCGGGTCGGCCGCGGCCCAGTCGATCGTGAGGAACCCGAAGTTGTCCCCGTACGGCATCCCGCCGATGCGGTAGCTGTTCTTCTCCGGGCCGCGCCAGACGTCGGCCCCCTGGTTGAACCCGCTGGCGGTCGCGTCGAACAGCGGGTACGGCAGGACGCCCTTGACGCAGGCGAGGTCCGCGAGGTGCCGGTCGCCGCTGAGGACGATGACCCCGGTCGCTTTGGTGTCGGAAATGAGCTTGAACAGCCGCTCGCGTTCCTTCGGGAAGTTCGCCCACTTCTCGAACGGGTGCTCGTCGGCGATCACCTGGATGCCGCTGCACAGGAGGCGAACTTCGGCGGGCACCTTGAGTTGTTCTTCCAGCCACTTCCACTGCTCCTCGCCCAGGAGCGTCGCCTTCGGGTCGTCGTTCGGAATGTACGCCTTGACCTTGAAGACGGGGTCCGGGTCCTTCGCCTTCTCTAGCTTGCTGCGGAAGTACCGGCCGTCGAGCATGATGACCTGGACCCGCTTCCCGACGGGGCCGATGACGGCGGCGGCGTACACCCCGCCCCGCTTGCGGCGGGGGGCGTCGTCGGGCACCTCGAAGAAGTCGAGCAAGAGCTTCTTCGACTCGTCCTTGAGCTCCCACTCCTCGCCGGCGTCGTTGCGGCCATAGTCGTGGTCGTCCCAGATCGCCAGCATTGGGCAGGCGGCCTTGAGCTTCTGCCACGCCGGGAGCTTGCCGAGCGTGTCGTACTTCTCCTTGATGAGCTCGGGCGTCACCTTCTGGGACTTGTCCAGGTCCGCATAGATGTTGTCGCCGAGGAGCAGCAGCAGGTCCGGCTTCGCGTCGGCGATCTTGTCGAAGATCGGCAGCGGCTTGTCCTGGTTCGCGCACGAGCCGAAGGCGATCCGCGACAGGATCCGGGTTTCCTGGGCGGACACCGGGCCGAGTGCGACCGTGATGAGGAAGAGGCTGGTACAATAAAGGCGCACGCGAACCCCCTGGCGAATCGACCCGCCCGCGGGCGGAGGTCATGGGACCGGATCCCGCCGTCAATATTAGCGTCGTGCGTGTGCCGCGGGGGGACCGGGCGAGCAAATCGCGGGAACTTCACGGTTGATTCGCAGAAATTTCTCTTGTGCCGGCCGCCACTACCGAAAATAGTGAACTACTCAGGCTGACATCTTCTTGCCGTTCCGTTCCGGCGCTCGAACTTGTTCTCAACGCCCACTGCCGGCACGGACCCGATCGGCACCCCGGCGGTCGGCCCCTCGCCCCGACCGTCGGCCGACTTCCCCGAACTCGCACACCACGGTCGAACCGTCCGGACGCCGGGTCGTTCGATTGTTTTCACCCAGGAGTGACCGATGGCTAAGTCTCGCGGCGACTTCACGGACGTTCTCCTCAAGAAAAAAGTTCTCAGCCCGGAACAGTTGAACGAAGCCGTCGCCCTCGCGGGGTCCACGGGGATCAAACTCCCGGACGCCCTGGCGAAGATGAACTACGCCACGCTGAGCGAAAGCATGTCCGCGATGGCGGAGCACCACGGCCTGCAGTTCGTCGATCTGAACGGCGTCGAAATTTCCAAGCACGTGACCGAACTCGTCCCCGAGTCCGTGGCCCGGGAGAACATGGTCATCCCACTGGCGGTCGAGGGGAACACGCTCAAACTCGTGACCTCCGATCCGGGGAATTACGAGTCGTTCCAAAAGCTGCAATTCATTCTGAACAAAGACATTCAGCCGGTGCTCGCGGTCCACGAGCAGATCATCGAGGCGATCAACCGGAGTTACGGTCAGTCCGAGACCGAGTCGGTCGACTCGATGCTGGTCGAGTTCACCGACACCGCCATCGAGTTCACGCAGGTCGAGAGTAGCGCGACCCTCGCGATGGCGGACGACTCGGACGCCCCGGTCGTGAAGCTGGTCAACCTCATCATCTCCGAGGCGGTCGCGTCGCGGGCGTCGGACATCCACATTGAACCGTTCGTCGATCGAATCCGCGTGCGATACCGGATCGACGGGGCGCTCGTCGAGCGGGACCAGGCCCCCCGACGGCTCCTGGCGGCGATGCTTTCCCGCATCAAGATCATGGGAAACATCGACATTTCCGAAAAGCGCCGACCCCAGGACGGTCGGATCAAGATGACGGTGCAGGGGAAACACTTCGACCTTCGGGTCAGCATGTTGCCGAGCGTCCACGGCCAGTCCGCGGTGATGCGGATTCTGGACCGGACCAACATTCAGGTAAGTATTCAAGGACTCGGCTTCGGCGAAGACGAGTACATGAAGTTCCAGAGCATCATCAAACGGCCGAACGGGATTTTCCTCGTCACCGGCCCGACAGGCTCCGGGAAGACGACGACACTTTATGCGGCGCTGAACGAGTTGAACCGGCCGGACCGGAAGATCATCACCGCGGAAGACCCGGTCGAGTACTACCTGCCGGGCATCAATCAGGTTGAAGTCCGGCACAACATCGGACTGAATTTCGCCCGCATCATCCGGGCGATGTTGCGGCAAGCTCCGAACATCATCCTCGTTGGAGAAATTCGAGACAAGGAAACGGCCGAGATCGCCGTGCAGGCGTCTCTGACCGGACACTTGGTTTTCAGTACACTTCACACGAACGACTCGCCCAGCGCCATCACTCGCATGGTGGACATCGGCGTTCAACCGTTCCTCATCGCGTCGTCGGTCATCGCCATCATGGCCCAGCGGCTGGTGCGGGTGAACTGCCCGAAGTGCAAGGAGCCGCGGAAGCCGTCCGACGCCGAAATGAAGGCGGCCGGGGTCACCCCGGAAATGGAGGCCAAGGCCACCTGGATGCGCGGCAAGGGGTGCAACTACTGCCGGCAGGGGGGCTACCGCGGACGGCAGGCGATCTTCGAGCTTTTGAAGATGAATTCGGCCATCCGCGAAGCGACGTTTGCGCAAGCTCCTGCGCAGGAACTGCGGCGGAAAGCCCGCGCCACCGGGATGCGGACCCTGCTCGACGACGGCATCGCACGGGCACTGAAGGGGCAGACGACCCTGGAGGAGGTGCTGGCCACCTGCCACACCGCCGACGCCAGTTCCCACTGACGGTTCACGCGGGTCGCTCGCCCCGATTGGCGAATGACCCCGTCCGGAAAAGTCTCCGCTTTTTGGTCCCGCCAACCGGCGGCGGGATAATGCGGCTGTCGGGGGAGCGACCCCACGGCCGTGCCTCTCCGGTCGCAACCCTCTGACAGAGGTTCATTTCGTGGCAACTGTTGCGATGGAGAAGTTGCTGTCCACAGTGATTCAACTGAAGGCCAGCGACCTCCACATCACCGTCGGTCAGCCCCCCGTCGTCCGCCACCAGGGCCGGATGCGGAAGCTCGACGCCAAAATTCTGGACAGCGACGACACCGCGGGCCTGATGAAGTCCATCACCCCGGACCGCTGCCAGCAGGAACTCCAGCAAAAGGGCGGCTCCGACTTCGCCATCGAGTACGTCGACGGCTACCGGTTCCGCGTCGCGATCTTCAAGCAGCGCGGCACCATCGGCATGGTGTTGCGGCGGATCCCGAGCCAGTTCCTCACGTTCGAGCAGCTCAAGATGCCGGACGCGATCCGGTCGCTGATCGTCCGGCCGCGGGGTCTGCTGCTCGTGACGGGGCCGACCGGGTCCGGGAAGACCACCAGCCTCGCGTCGATGATCAACTTCCTGAACGACAACTACGACCGGCACATCATCACGCTCGAAGACCCGATCGAATACTTCCACAAGCACAAGAAGTGTACGGTCAATCAGCGGGAGATCGGCGTCGACGTCGGGGACTTCAAGGAAGGGCTGAAGCGGGCCCTGCGGATGGACCCGGACGTGATCCTCGTCGGCGAAATGCGGGACCTCGAAACGATCCACGCCGCCATCGAGGCCGCCGAAACCGGCCACGTCGTGTTCGGCACGCTGCACACGTCCGGGGCGGCGTCCACGGTGAACCGGATCATCGACGTCTTCCCCAAGGACCAGCAGGACCAGATTCGGACGCAGCTGTCGACCGCCCTCATGGGGGTGCTGTCGCAAGCGCTGCTCCCGAAGAAGCCGGAAGGGGTCATCGCCGCCTACGAGATGATGGTGGTCACGCCGGCCATCGCGAACCTCGTGCGGGAAAACAAGGTGTACCGGATCGACTCGGCCATTCAAACGGGCCGGAAGCACGGCATGTTCCTGCTCGACGAGTCCCTCTACAAGCACTGGAAGGACGGACTCGTCGAGAAGGAAGAGGTCCTGCTGAAGGCCCAAAAACCGGCCGAACTCGCGGCGAAGATCGCCCAGGCGGAACGCGGTGCGGACGACGACGAGGACGAGGAATACGAAGACGACGATGAGGACGAGGACGACGATGACGAGGAGGATGACGACGACGAGGAGGACACCCCGCGTCGGCGGTACAAGAAGCAGTAGCCCCTCCCGCCGGTCCGCCGGCGGGTTCGTGCCGTCTCCCCGTCTTCCCGAACACTCTCAGGCCGCACCGATGACCCCGACCCCTCCGAACCCGAACGACCCGAAGAAGCCGGCCGGCACGCCGCCGACGCCCGGCGCGAAGCCGCCCGTGCCCCCGCAAGGGAAGCCCGGTATCCCCGTGTCCGGCGGCGGCACGCCGAAGCCCCCCTCCCCGCCGCAGGGGAAGCCCGGCATTCCGGTCACGGGTAGCGGCACGCCGCGTCCGGCCGGGACGCCCCCGGCCCCCGGCACGAAGCCGCCGGCCCCGCCGCAGGGCAAGCCCGGCATCCCCGTGTCCGGCAGCGGCCCGAAGCCGATGACCACCACGACGCCGAAGCTCGGCGGGCCGACCGGCGGCCCGCCGAAGCCCCCGGCCCCGAAGACGCCCGCGCCGCCGCCCCCGCCGAAGAAGCCGACGCCGACCAAGAACAAGCTCGCCCACATCGACAACAACACCCGCCAGCTCGGGCAGAAGCTCGTCGACCTGGGCTTCATCGAGGACCACCAACTCGACGAAATCTTCGAGGAAATGCGGACGATCGACGCCGGCCTCGGCGACATCGTCAAGGAGCGGAGCCTCGTCACCGCCGACCAGCTCTTGCAGGCGACGGCCGAAGTCCACGGGATGAAGATGTCGCTCCTCGAAGACGAGAAGCCGACGCCGGAGGCCCTGAAGCGCGTTCAGCAGACGATGGCCGAGCTCTACAAGCTCGTGCCGCTGTCCGTGGACGGCGACATCCTCACCGTCGCCATGTCCGACCCGCACAACATGCAGGCGCTGGACGACATCCGCAACTTCCTCGGCATCAAGCACGTCATCCCGATCCTGGCCCCCGTCGAAGCCGTCGAGGCCCTCATTCAGCGGTCGTACACCGGCAAGGACGAGGAGTCGATCGCGTCCATCATCGCCGCGATGGAGGCCGACCCGGAACTCGGCAAGAGCACGAAGCGCGAGACCAGCATCGACCTGAACAGCCTGGAGGAGCAGGCGAACTCGGCCCCGGTCCGGAAGCTCATCAACATGGTGATGCTGATGGCCATCCGCGACCACGCGTCCGACATTCACTTCGAGCCGTTCGAAGAAGAATACAAGATGCGGTACAAGTGCGACGGCGTCCTGTACGAGATGGTCCCGCCGCCCCGCCACCTGGCCACCGCCATCGCCTCGCGGATCAAGGTGATGGCGAACCTCGACATCGCCGAGCGGCGGCTCCCGCAGGACGGCCGGATCGAACTCACCATCGGCGCGAACCGCATCGACATGCGGGTGTCCGTGCTCCCCACCATGTTCGGCGAGAGCGTCGTCATCCGGGTGCTCGACAAGTCCAGCGTCGGCCTGGAACTCGACCGCATCGGGATGCCCCCCGAGATCCTCACGAACTTCCGCAGCATCATCAAGAAGCCGAACGGCATCGTCCTCGTCACCGGCCCGACGGGGTCCGGCAAGACGACGACGCTGTATTCCGCCCTGAACGAACTGAACGAGATCGACACCAAGATCATCACCACGGAAGACCCCGTCGAGTACGAGATCGACGGCA
>CAYUHJ010000210.1:0-10954 GCA_964444365.1 uncultured Alcaligenaceae bacterium
GAATTGGAGAAGACCCGGCCGAAGTCGACGAAGGTGAAAATCCAGGCGACCACCGAGGGCCAGAAGCCGATGCGGCACCACACGGCCGACGGCTCGATCCCGGACTTCTACAAGGAAACCTACGTCCTCAAGCGCGGCGACGTGGGCCAGAAAGACGGGCTCGCGTCCCCCGGCTTCCTGCAAGTGCTGTCCCGCACCGATGAAGCCAAGTGGCAGACCGCGAAACCCGCCGGGGCGACGACCTCGTTCCGTCGAACGGGACTCGCGAACTGGCTGACCGACACCGAAACCGGGGCCGGGTCGCTGGCCGCACGGGTGATGGTGAACCGCCTCTGGCACCACCACTTCGGCCGGGGGATCGTCTCGACGCTCAACGACTTCGGCTTCCAGGGCGACCCGCCGACGCACCCGGAACTGCTGGAATGGCTCGCGAACGACCTCGTTTCCCACGGCTGGAAGCTGAAGCGCGTCCACAAGCTGATGGTGACGAGCCGGGCCTATCAGTTAGCCGGCACCGCCACCGATTCCGCGAAGAAACTCGACGTGGACAACAAGCTCTGGTCGCACCGCCCGCGCCGCCGGCTCGAAGCGGAGGCGATCCGCGACAACCTCCTCGCCGTCGCCGGCGTCCTCGACACGACTCAGTTCGGCCCCGGCACGCTCGACCAGGGGATGAAGCGGCGAAGCATCTACTTCCAGGTGCAGCGCAGCCAGCTCATCCCGATGCTGCAAGTCTTCGACTGGCCCGACACGCTCTCCAGCGCCACGGCGAGATCGACGACCGTGGTCGCCCCGCAAGCGTTGCTCTTCCTCAACAACCCGCACGTGCGAAGTTGGGCCAACGCCTTCGCCACCCGCCTGAAACCCACCGCCGAGAAAGACCCCACCGCCGCCGTCGAGCTGGCGTACCGGCTGGCGTACTCCCGCCCACCGACGGCCAAGGAGCGGGACGAGGGTGTCGAGTTCCTCCGGGCGGGGAAGCTGGACAAGGCGCTGCAAGACTATGCGTTGGTGCTGATGAGTTTGAATGAGTTCATCTATGTGGACTAACTAGCATTTTGTGTGCAGTGGATCTGACATTTGAACTTCGACTGCGATTTAACATGAGCCGAGCAACGGCATACACAGACGAAAATATTCGTATCGTCTCTGACGTGGAGTGTATCCGCCATCGGCCTGGTATGTATATCGGGAGGGCCGATGTCGAAGGATTGCATTACATGCTGTTCGACTTGGTCGCTGTCGCACTTAAGGAGGCGAGAACACTTCGAGCAACTTGGGTGAACGTCACGCTTCGGACGGACGGTTCGGTCGAAGTGGCCGACGATGCAGCGGTACCAGTTCCCAGAAATCGTTCTGGGGCAATTGACTGGCAACCATCTGATCGCGCTCCCTGGGGCACGGGTTCGATCTATTCCCAGGAGTTATTCAGCTACTTCGTAGTCCGTGCCTTATCAGTGTGGTCCCGCATCATTGTGCGATCGAATCGGCGTATCGCGACACACGAGTTCCGTCAAGGCGTTCCGACCGGACCTCCGACTGATTGTGGCGAAACGCACGAAACCGGATTCGCACTTCGATTTCGCCCGGACCCTGACATCTTCCCCGACCCGCGGTTCGACCCCGCTCGTATCCGCGAGCGACTTCGGCAGTTCGCGTTCCTGAACTCCGGCGTGCCGATCACGCTGACCACCGAACACGGCGTCGAACGGTTCGAATATACGGACGGCATTCGCGGTTACCTGGGATTCCTGGCACAACACCGTACCGTGTTGCACCATGAGCCCTTGATTGCTCGAGGCAACGCGGACGGAGTCGAATACGAACTGGGGCTTCAATGGTGCGAAGGGAATGACCCGCCGATGATCGTGTCCTTCGCGAACGGGAGTGTCACCCAGGATGGGGGAACTCACATTGAGGGGCTTCGGACCGGGATCAGCCGGGCCGCGGGACGATACTTCCGAGCCCATAGATCCGCAATCGACTTCAAGAGCGAGGACTTCCGCGAAGGTTTAGTCGGCGTCGTGTCGGTCCACCTCGCCACGCCCCGTTATGACGGCTCCACGAAGCGCAAATTGGGAAGCCTCGAAGTCATTCGGCCCGTCCAGCGTGCGGTCGAAGCTTTGTTGAAAGGATTCTTGGAGCACAACCCTGCAGTAGTCCAGGCCATCGAAAGCGCTGCCCAAGCTCGGAGCGCGGCGCGTGACGCTCGACGAAGCCGGCGACCCAAGAACGAACAACTGTAACGCATTGAAATCGGAGAAGTGACAGCATTCCCTGGCCACCGAGGTGAAATATGTCAGTGAAAGAACGGATGATTGCGATCGTCCAAGAAATGCCCGACGACTTGACGACCCAGGAAGCACTCGATTACCTCGTGTTTCGACTCCGTGGACTGGGCCTTCTCGCTGCCGATACCGAGAACGGCCGAAGTCACGAAGTCGAGCTGCTGCAACCGGATGACCACTTCGTCCGGTTCAGCATCGAACGCGGGCTTCGCCAGATGGAGAGAGGCGAAGTCCTGTCGCACGAAGAAGCCAAAAAGCGACTCGGCAAGTGGCGCGTCTAAATCACTCCCCAACACACCGTCGGTGCAGCATGAAGTTCGATCTCACCCCTTCCACGCTCTCCCGTCGCGAACTGCTTTCCCGTTGCGGGGCGGGGCTCGGGTCGCTGGCACTCGCAGACTTGCTCCAAGCGGCCCCGGCACCGGCGGAGAAGCCGACGAACCCGCTCGCGCCGAAGAAGCCGCACTTCGAGGCGAAGGCGAAGGCTGTCATCTGGATCTTCGTCAACGGCGGGCCGAGTCAGGTGGATACGTGGGACTACAAGCCCGAACTCCAGAAGCGCGACGGCCAGGAACTTCCGGGGTTCGACAAGAACTCGGGGTTCTTCATCAACTCGGCCGGGCCGTTGATGAAGTCGCCGTTCGAGTGGAAGCAGCACGGCGAATCCGGGAAGTGGGTGTCGTCGATCTTCCCGAACCTCGCGAAGCACGTCGACAAAATGGCGTTCATTCACTCGCTGTGGAGCGAGTCGAACAACCACAGCCCGGCGCTGTTCATGATGAACACCGGGCTGCCGCGGATGGGCGGGCCGTCGGCCGGGTCGTGGGTGACGTACGGCCTCGGCAGCGAGAACGAGAACCTGCCCGGCTTCGTGGTCATGTCCGACCCTAAGGGCCGCGGGTTGCCGAAGGGGCACTCGCTGAACTGGACCAACGGCTTCCTCCCCGGCGCGTACCAGGGAACGTGGCTCAAGCCCAGCGGCGACCCGATCGACAACCTGAAGCCGGCTGCGGGCGTCGGGGCGACCGAACAGGAAACCGCCCTCGCGCTGATGGCCCGGCTCAATCGCATGAAGGTGGAGGAGTCCGGGCCGGACCGCGAACTCGAAGCCCGCGTGAAGAGCTTCGAGCTGGCGTATCGAATGCAGTCCGCCGCCCCGGACGCGATGGACATTTCCAGGGAAACGAAGGAAACCCACGACCTGTACGGCATCGGCCGCCCCGAGTGCGACCACTTCGCGAGGCAGTGCCTGACCGCCCGCCGGCTCGTCGAGAAGGGCGTCCGGTTCGTGCAGATTTATTCCGGCGGCATGGAGAACGAACGCTCCTGGGACGGCCACATCGACATCAAGGGGAACCACGGCCAGTTCGCGGGGGAGACGGACCAACCCGTCGCGGCGCTGCTCACGGACCTCGCCAAGAAGGGGTTGCTCGACAGCACGCTCGTCGTGTGGGCCGGGGAGTTCGGCCGGTTGCCGGTGTCGCAGAAGGGGGCGAAGCCTGGCCGCGACCACAACCCGCACGCGAACACGGCGTGGCTCGCCGGCGGCGGCGTGAAGGGGGGCGTCAGCTACGGGGCGACCGACGACGTCGGGTACAAGGCCGCCGTCGACCGGGCCGACACCCACGACTTCCACGCCACCATCCTGCACCTGATGGGGCTGGAACACGAGAAGCTGACGTACTTCCACAACGGCCGGCGGTACCGGCTGACCGACGTTCACGGCAAGGTCATCAAGGCGGTGGTGGCGTGAGCCCGGCGACGTAGTCCCGGTACGCGCCGAGCTTGAACTTCCGGCCGGTGTTGTCGCTCGACATGTACCGGACGCTGCCGAACACGCTGCGTTCGGGTGCCCACGGGCGGTCGAACAGGCCGAAGCACCAGAAAATCCCCGTGTACGAGTTCGGGTCGCGGCCGTCGATGGCGTACTTGTTGTTGAGGTGCTCCAGCACGCGGTACGCCTCCGCCGGGGTCGCGGACCACTCCAGCACCTTCTTCGCCCACAGCATCCGCAGGTAGTTGTGGATGCGGCCGGTGCGGACGAGTTCCGTCTGGGCGGCGTTCCACAGGTCGTCGTGCGTGGCCGCGGCCTCGAACTCGGCGAGGGAGTACAGGTGCTCGCGGCGGTCCCCGGCGTGCTTCGCCAGCGTCGCCTTCGCCCACGCCGGCAGAACGCGGTCGAGCGTGCCGGCCGGGTCCACCGGGGAAAAGTCGAAGGACGCGAAGTTGAACGACGGCACCTCGCCGGGTTCCTGCCGGCTGCGGGTTCCTTGCGACGCGGTCGCCGCCCGATGTGCGTTCCAGCAGAAGTGGTAGCCGATGTCCCGCCAGGTGATCGCCTCGTCGAGGAACCCGTTCGCGTTCTCGTCCCGGCAGAAAAAATCATCCTTGTTCCGCGTCGTCGGGTTGAGGTCGTCGACCGTCCAGTCCGGACCGAGGACGGTGTCGCACACCTGTTGGATGCCGAGGTGCCCGTAGTGCAGGTAGTAGCTCAGCCCGCTGGCGGAGTTCTGGGCGGGGTCGTCCGGGCGGTTTCGCTCGGCGGCGTACCGTGGCAGCTTCGATTCCACGAACTCCGCGAGCACCCGCTCCCCGGCCGCTCGGCCGCCGACGGCGGTTGACACGGCCGGAACCGACTGGTCGACGGGCAGCGACCGGACGAACGCGGGCAGGTCCTTCGGCACCGTCCACGGCTCGAACGGCGGGTCGACGCGGGCTTGCGTCGCCGGGGTGAGGTGCGGCTCGGCGGCGGCCCGGTGCTGCCAGGCCTCCGCGAACAGCTTGTGGATCCGCGGCCGCAGGTGGGCCGCCGCGGACACGGTGGTGCCGAGCTTGCCGAGCGGGATCATCCCGTTGCCGTCCACGGCGTAAACCGGAACCTCCACGGCGGCGGCGAGCGCTGCAGTCTGGGCCGGGACGATGAACTGCGGGTAGTCGTCGGTCACGACGAGGCAGGCGTCCTTCGCCAGTGTCCGGACCAACCCTCGGCCGGGGTGCGCCGGGGTTTCGACGAACGGCCAGTAGTTCAGCCCCATCGCCGCGGCGTCGGCGGCGTTGTCGCGCATCCCTTCCAGCAGGAACCGGTGGAACCGCGCGGACGCCCACGGGTAGTCGAGCTTCAACCCCTCGTACACCACGAGCGGCTTCTTCAGCTTCGTCGCCCAGTGGAGCGCGTAGTCGAGGGCGTGGTTCGCCCGCAGCCGGCGGGCCATCTGGCACCAGTACAGGACATACTTGCCGCCCCGGTTCACGGGCCGGTCACCGGCGAGCGGCGCGGCGTCGGCCGGCCGTGACGAAACGCGGGCGTCGTTGAAGGTGGCCATGTGTGCCCCGGTCCGGAGACGGCTCCGGCCGTATGATAGGCCGCATGACCGACGCGGTTCTCGTCGCCTCCGGCGTTCACAAGCAGTACGGCGGCACACCCGCCCTCCGCGGCGTCGACCTCACCGTGACCCGGGGCGAACTCTTCGGCCTGCTCGGCCCGAACGGGGCGGGGAAGACGACGTTCATGTCCATCCTCGCGGGGCTGGCGGAACCGTCGTCCGGAGGCGTCACGCTGTTCGGCGTCCGGTCCGGGTCTCGCGACCGGGCGTTGCGGACGAAGATCGGCCTCGCGACGCAGGACCTCGCGGTCTACCCCGAACTGACGGCCCGCGAGAACCTCGAGTTCTTCGGCCGAATGTACGGGATGCGCGGCCCGGCCTTGCGCGACCGCGTCGCCGAAATGCTCGCCGCCGTGGAACTGACCGACCGTGCCGACCACCGGGCCGGCACCTTTTCCGGCGGCATGAAGCGTCGCCTCAACCTCGCGGTCGCGGTCGTCCACGGGCCGGAACTGCTGCTGCTCGACGAGCCCACGACGGGCGTCGACCCGCAATCCCGCAACCACATCTTCGAGCGGGTGAAGGCCCTGAACGCGGCCGGGATGACGGTCGTGTACACCAGCCACTACATGGAAGAAGTGCAGACGCTCTGCCCGCGGATCGCGGTGCTGGACGGCGGCAAAGTCCTGGCGTGCGACATGCTCGGGAACCTGCTGAAACTCCGGCCGGCGAAGCTCCGCGTGCGGTTCTCCGGCGGCGACGGGTGGGCCGGGCGGCTGGCGGCGATCCCCGGTGTCACCGCGGTGTCACCGGACGGGGACGGGTTCGAGTTGCGCGTCGACGACCTGCCGACGGCGTGTGCGCGGGTGGCCGTTGCTGCGGGGGAGTCGCTCGCCGCCCTCGACCCCGACCCGCCGACCTTGGAGCGGGTGTTCTTGCACCTCACGGGCAAGGCGCTGCGGGATTGATGCTCCCCCGCTCGGCGTTGCCTCGCGGCTAACCGTGTGGAGAAATTGGACCTTGATTCCCACTCTCACGATTGCCCTGAAGGACCTGCGGCTGCTCCTCCGCGACCCGCGGTCGGCGGTGATCCTGCTCGTCATGCCGTTGCTGCTCATCCTCGTCCTCGGGCTCGCGCTCGGGGACGCGTTCGGGGCGAAGCCGGACGACCGCATTCGCATTTCCGTGGTGAATCTCGACGCGGGGTTGCCGCCGGACCACGGGCCGTTCCCGCCCGGGACGTGGTCCGAGCAGGTGCTCGCGGACCTGACCGACACCGCGGACATCCGCGTGGAGAACATCCGCACGGAGGAAGAAGCCCTCCAACTCGTCCGCCGGGGGGACCGCTCGGCGGTCGTCGTCTTCGGCCCGCGGTTCAGCGAGTACGCGCACCGCTGTTCGTTCGTTGACGAGCCGTTCAAGAAAGACCCGATCAACCCGCTGTTCCGCGACGGCGTGCAGACGAGTGCCCTCGACGTGAGGTTCCTCGTCAACCCGACGCAGCCCGTCGCGGCGTCGGTGATTCAACAAGTGGTGCAGGTGACGCTACTCCGCGTCGTGATCCCGTGGATGATCGGGCAGGCGTTCGACATGATCGGCACCGACCCGTTCATGGAGCGGATGGAAAAGCACATCCCGGAACTGAAGCTGGCGTACCCGTTCGTCTCGAAGAAGAAGCTCGGGAAGGGGATTCAGGACGGCATCTCGGCGTTCTTCAGCAAGTACTCGTTCCGTGCGAAGACGTGGGCCGGGCTGACGAAGTCCGAGCCGCCGGTGTCGCGTTCGGAGAACCGCACCGCTTATGAGGCCGGGGATGCCGGCGTGTTCGGCCTGAACCGGGGGGCGGCCCGCTACCAGATCCTGGTGCCGTCCTACACCGTCACGTTTGCGTTCTTTCTCGTGCTGACCGTCGGCTGGCTGTTCGTCGCCGAACGCCGACACGGCACGCTCGTCCGCCTTCGGGCCGCGCCGCTGGACCGGTGGCAGATTCTGCTCGGCAAGCTGATCCCGTGCCTGGCCGTGTCGCTGTTCCAGGGATTTTTCCTGCTCGTCTGTGGGAAGTTGGTCTTCGGCATGAGTTGGGGTCCGGAACCGTGGCTGATCGTCCCCGTCGTGGTGAGCACGTCCTTCGCCGCGGTCGGACTCGCCACACTGGTCGCCGGGGTGGCCCGCACGGAAACGCAGGTCGCGGTCTACGGCACGATGCTGGTCCTGGTGCTGGCCGGCGTGAGCGGCTCGCTGATGCCGCGCGACCTGATGCCCGAGCAGATGCGGCAGATCAGCCTCGTCACGCCGCACGCCTGGGCGTTGGAAGCGTACTCGCAACTGCTGGGCAACCCGGAGCCGCAAGCGGATCTCGTCTGGAAGTCGTGCGGCGTACTGACCGGGTTCGGGGCGGCGTTCTCGCTACTCGCGTGGTGGCGGATGCGCCTGGATTGAAGCACGAGACCGTAGGGTGGGTCGAGCCGGCTTTGCGGCGAAGACCCACCGAAACGGCAACGAGCGGTTCCCTGGGCTGGTGGGTCGGCGCGAAACGCTTGACCCACCCTACAAAAAGACGTCGCCCCTCCTTTCGGAGGGGCGGCAGAAGAACGGCTGTTGGAAGGGTGTCTGACGTGTCGGGGGAAAGAGTCGGTGAGAGGGGGGAATCTCTCACCCGGCGTCGGTTCGGGGGAGAACCGTTGCCGTGGGGCCGGGTGCGATTGGGGGTGATCGATTCGGGGGGGAATCCGTTTCGGTCATCGCGTCCGGCTCGTCGAAGAAACTTAAAGCAGAGCCCGTGCCAAATCCCGAACGCCCGCCCGGCCCTCTCGCGAAACCCGCCGCAAACGCCGTGATTCGTAGAGTTTTCCGCGGGGACCGGCCCCGGACGGGAATTTCGCCGCCCAACTCGGGGCGCGCTCGGTTGTAAAAATTGCCGGCCGGTGTAGAGGTATACCCGGTAAATCTGACCGCCTCCCCGGACCCCTCATGGCCACCGACAACCTCCCCCGCGACCTCGAAGCCGCCCTCGCGGCAATCCCGCTGATCGACCCGCACTCGCACATCGACCCGCTCAGCCCGGTGTCGAAGTCGCTCGACGACATTCTGGGCTACCACTACTACACGGAACTCGCCCACTCCGCGGGGATGCCGAAGGCGAAGATCGCCCCGGACGTGCCGGCCCGGGAACGGGTGCGGGAAATTCTGAAGTTCTCCGAGTGGTACGACAACACCGCCCAGTTCGCGTGGTTCAACGAGATCGCGAAGACGTTCCTCGGCTTCACCGGCGACCGGGTCACGGTCGCGGATGCGGACGCCCTCTTCGCCGCCGCCGAGAAGCAGTTCGCGGCCGCCGACTGGGAACAGCAGGTGTTCGCGAAGACGAAGCTGGAAAAAATCTTCCTCACGAACGAGTTCGACGACCCGCTGGAGAAGTACGACACGTCGCGGTACGTCCCGTGCCTGCGGACGGACACGCTCGTGTTCAAGTTCCAGGAGCCCGGCGTCCGCGAGCGGCTGGCGAAGGTGACGGGCGTCGACGCGGGGGACTTGCCCGCCCTGAAGAAGTCGCTCCGCGCGTTGTTCGAGCGGTTCGTGACGCACAACGCCAAGGCGTGCGCCATCTCCCTGCCGCCGGACTTCTCGCCGACCCCGCAGGGCAACGGCGTCTTCTGGGCGCTTGCGGAGTGCTGCCGGGAGTTCAAGCTGCCGTTCGACCTGATGATCGGCGTGAACCGGGCCGTCTACCCCGGCGGCGTCTTCCAGGGGCAGGACCTCTTCGACCAGCGGACGTCGCTGATCCAGTACCGCGACCTGTTCAACGCCTTCCCGGACGTGACCTTCCCCGTCTCGGTGCTGACGAGCCCGCAGAACCAGGAACTCGTCGCGTACTCGTGGATTTTTCCGAACGTCGTCCCGAACGGGCACTGGTGGTACTCGAACATCCCGGCGTTCATCGAGAAGGACCTGCGCGAGCGGCTGCAGGCGGTACCGAAGACGAAGCTGATCGGCTACTACTCGGACGCCTACAAGCTGGAGTTCGTGCTGCCGAAGTTCGGCATGTACCGCCGGCTCCTCGCCGGGGTGCTGGCGGACGACTTCGTCCGCCCCGGCCGGCTGACCGAGACGCAGGCCGTCGCCCTCGGCACCCGGCTGCTGCGCGACAACACGCGGGAGATTTTTGGGGTGTGACGGTCAGTCCGTCCCCGGCCCGGTCATCTTTTCGGGGCGGACGATCGCGTCGAACTTCTCCCCGGTCAGTGGGCCGGACCCGTCCTTCAGCGGCGGGGCGAGCTTCACGGCTTCCGCCCGGAGCGTCGTGCCGTTGTGGTGCGCCGTCTTGGCGATCTTCGCGGCGGCGTCGTACCCGATGTGCCGGTTGAGCGCCGTCACCAGCATCAGCGACTCGTTCAGGATGCGGCCGATCGTCTTCTCGTTGGCCTCGATCCCCTTCCGCGTCCCGCCGCCGGCCTTCGGCTTGACCGAAGTCGGGTCGATTTCGGTCAGCCCGGTTTCGGGGTTGGTGATGTACTTCAGTGCGGCGTAGTCCGTCTCCGGCATGTCGGCGGCGCAGTGCTCGCGGAAGCTGGTGCAGGTGTCGGCCAGCAGCCGGACGCTGTGCAGGAAGTTGTGGATGAGCACCGGCTTGAATACGTTCAACTCGAAGTTCCCCTGCGACGCGGCGAACCCGACGGCGGCGTCGTTGCCGAACACCTGGACGCAGACCATCGTCATCGCCTCGGACTGCGTCGGGTTCACCTTCCCCGGCATGATCGACGACCCCGGCTCGTTCTCGGGAATGGTCAGTTCCCCGAGCCCGCACCGCGGCCCCGACGCGAGCCAGCGGACGTCGTTGGCGATCTTCATCAAGGCGGCCGCGAGGGTCTTCAGCGCCCCGCTGGCGAAGACGAGCGGCTCGTGCCCGGCAAGGGCCTGGAACTTGTTCGGGGCCGTCACGAACGGGAGCCCGGTCAGGTCGGCGATGGTCTTCGCCACCTTCGCGGCGAAGTCCGGGTGGGCGTTCAGCCCGGTGCCGACGGCGGTGCCGCCGAGGGCGAGTTCGTACACGCCGGGGAGCGTCGCCTTCACCGCGGCGAGGCCGTAGTCCAGTTGCGCGACGTACCCCGAAAACTCCTGGCCGAGCGTCAGCGGCACCGCGTCCATCAGGTGCGTGCGGCCAATTTTGACGATGCCGGCGAACTCCTTCGACTTCGCCGCGAGGGTGTCGCGCAGCTTGGTCACACTCGGAATCAGGCGGTGGACGAGTTCCTCGGCGGCGGCGATGTGCATGGCCGTCGGGAACGTGTCGTTCGACGACTGCGACATGTTCACGTCGTCGTTCGGGTGGACCGGCTTCTTCGA
>CAYUHJ010000211.1:0-10852 GCA_964444365.1 uncultured Alcaligenaceae bacterium
GGGGGGGGCAGGAGGGGTTGCAACGTCGGACCTGTCATCTGCGGAAAATTCTGGTCCCTCCCCCCCTTGGGGGGGAGGGTTAGGGTGGGGGGTCGAGACTTCACCACTGAGGGAGCCTTCACCCCCACCCCATCCCTCCCCCTCAAGGGGGAGGGGGAAAGAGGCTTCGCGTCGCGGCGACACGTCAATCCTCGTCGTCGGACTCGTCCAGTTCCTCGTCGATCGCGCGGTTGACCGGGGACATCGCCTTCCGCATCAGGTCGCGCATCGGCTCGATCGGCGGCTCCTTGCCGGTGAACATCTCGATCTGCCGGGCCGCCTGCCGGACGAACATGTCCACGCCGGTGACGATGTGGCAGCCCCGCTCGCGGGCTTCCCGCACCAGCATCGTGTTTTCCGGGTTGTAGATCGTGTCGAACACGGTCAGCCCCGGCTTGAGGAAGCTGTGGTGGACCGGGGTCTCGTCGACCTTCGGGTGCATCCCGACGGGGGTGCAGTTCACCAGCACGTCGCACGGCAGGACGTTGTGCCGGGCGTGCCAGTCCACGACCTTGCACTTGACTTCTTCCGCCAGTGCGGTCGCCTTGTCGTACGAGCGGCCGGAAATCGTGACGCGGACGCCGGCGTCGTGCAGGGCGTGGGCGACGGCGCGGGCCGCCCCGCCGGACCCGAGGACGAGCGCGAACAGCTGGTTCATCTGCGGCGGCGGGCCGTCGTGCTCCCGGGTGTTGATGTGGTCCCGGAGGGACGAGATGGCGGCGTTGTAGTCCGTGTTGAACGCGGCGAACCCGCCGTTCGGCTGGCGGACGAGCGTGTTCGCGGCCCCGGCCCGCTGGACGGTGTCGTCGGCTTCGGTGGCCAGGTCCGCGGCGGCTTCCTTGTGCGGGATCGTCACGCTGTACCCGGACACGGGGACGCAATCGAGGGCGCGGACGGCCGCCGGCAGCTGGCCCCGCGGCACCCGGAACGGCAGGTACACCGCGTCGACCTTCAGCTTCCGGTACATGTGGTTGTGCAGGACCGGGCTGAGGCTGTGGCCGACCGGGTCGCCGAGCACGCCGTACACCGCCGTGTCCGCGGTGATCGCCCGGACCGGGTAGGTCGTGCGGAACTCCTCGACGCTGGGCAGGCCGGGGGCCACGCCGCGCTCCTTGTTGAACGCCGCGTAGATGAACGGCGCGCCGTACTTCAGGGCGATGAACCGGCTCGGGAACCCGATGTCCCCCATCGAGAACGCCATCGTCGGCTTCGGGGCGGACCGCTGCAGCGTCAGCACGCGGGCCACGTCCTCGGCGCTCTGGGCCATCACCGCGAGCTTGTAGATGTCCCCGTCCTGCGTCAGCATGTTCGCGTAGATGTCTTCCAGGTCCTTCGGCGTCTCGTGCATGTTGTGGTAGCTGATGAGCCGCTTCACCGGGCCGAACCGGGGGATGGCGTTGGCGATGTCCGTCTCCAGGTCGACCCAGTCGAACCCGCCGGAGACGATCGCCTGCCGGAGGACCATCTGCCGCTCCTGCTCGGTGCCGGGCCACCGGCCGCCGTCCTCGGGCCGGCGGAGGGTCGCGATCCAGGGGCACTTCTTCACGGGCAGCAGGCGCTTGAAGTCGACCGCCTTCGCGAGGAAGTCCAGGCGGAGTTCGATGAACTTCGCGCCGCGCTTCACGGCCTCGTCGAGTTCGACGACGATCATCTTGTGGCGCGTCCGGGCGATGATGACGCACACGCGGTCCGGGGCGGGCATGGGAGGGCTCTGCGGCGGGCGGAACGGGTCGGTTCGGATTAGGATAGTCGTCGGCTTGGCGAGCGTCACTCGTCAGAGTGACGAGTTCTTTGCGAGTTCCAGCACTCGTCACTCTGACGAGTGACGCTCGCCACTGAGTTTACTTCCCGCCCACCAGTTCCAGGGGTTCCCACAGGGACGGGTCGTCCGAAACCGGAAAATCCCCGTTCACGCCGAGGTACTGGTCGCCGAGCTCGGCGTCGCGGACGTGGTAGGAGACGCCCAGGCGGGGGTGCTGCTCCGGGTCGAAGCCGCCGAGCACGGCCGCGGGCAGGAACGCTTCCAGGCGGTAGCCGGACGTCGTGCGCGTGCAGCGCAGCGCGACGGCGGACGGGTCGCACAGCGGGGCGTCCTGCTGGGCGCGGTTGATCTTCGACTGACCGACGGCGGGTTCGTCCTTCTCCGGGCCGCCGCCGACGGGGAGGAAGTGGAACTGATGGCAGAACCGCGACGCCCGGTGGCTCGTCCGCGCGTCGCGGGTGTCGACCCACAGCGTCAGCCCGTCCGAGCCCCGCGGCTTGTCCGCGTCGCCGACGGGGTCCTGCTCCTTCCCGGCGACGGTGAGTTGCACGCCGAGGCCGAGTTCGTTCCAGGCGATTCGGACGTCGGCGAAGTTCTTGCCGCCGTCGAGTTCCGCGAAGTTGTTCAGCCGGGCCGACTCGGGCAGGTCGAGCAACGCATCTTCGTTGCCGGGCATGGCCTTGACGTGGGGGCACGGGTGGCTGACGCGGACGAGGAACCGGTTCGGCACGAGCGCGGGCATGAGCGTCCTTACTTCCCACCCGAATCGGCGCGGACCTGGTCGAGTACCTGTTTCGCCGCGAGGGCGGGGGTCGTGCCGCCGCCTTCGTACCGGCGGAACCGCGTCTTGTCGGCGTCCAGGGGGACGTCCGCGCGGACGACGTAGCCCTCGGCGTCACGCTCGGGGGTGCCGCACGCCGCGCCGTACCGCTTCAATTCTGTCACGATCTGGTCGAATGTCCAGCCCCCGGTCGCGGTGGCGTCATCGGACGGCTTCAAGGGCACCGGGCCGCGCCCCGCCGGGCGAGCTTCCGGCCGGGCGTCGATCGACAGCGTCGAGTCGTCGGTCGGCATCCGGGCGGCGAGGGCGGCGTTCGTCGTCGTCTTGTTCGGGCGGTACGGGTCGCCGGCCTTCGCCGACTTCTCTTCGGGCGGGGTGCTGGTGCGGTCGGTGCGCTCCGTCGGTTCGGACAGTCGGCCGCCGGTCGGCGAACCCAGGAGCGGGTCGCGCCGTTCGCGGGCACCGTAGGCGTCCCGGCCGGGGATGGGCAGGTTTTGCGGCGGGATGCGGCCGCCGCCGAGGAGCGGGTCCGTGTTACGGGCGACCGGGGTCGCGTCCTTCGACTTCCCGCCCCCGCCGATGCTGCGGCACCCAGACGCGAAGCCGACGGCGCACGCCAGCACCAGCATTGCGGAACGCGGAATGCGCAATGCGGAATTTCGACTCCCGAGCGAAGTCGAACCCGGCGATGCTCCGGCTTTCGATTCCGCGTTCCCCATTCCGAGTTCCGCATTCGAGACCGCCGGCCGGTTGCCGGGTCGGTTTGTAAACTTTGCCCACACGAACCCGGTCGCGTCCACCCGCGACCCCGTGCGGACTTCGGATTTGGGAACGCGGAATCGACACCCGAGGACTCTTCGGATTCCGCGTTCCGAGTTCCGCATTCCGCATTTCCGGACCGAGGCGGATACCCCAACAGCAGGAATTGAGCAATGGCGGTTCATCGGATTGCGGTCATCGGCGGCGACGGCATCGGCCCGGAAGTCACGGATCAGGCCGTGCGCGTCGCGGAGAAGGCCGCCCGGCTCGACGGCGGCGAGTTGCAGTGGAACGTCCTGCCGTGGTCGAGCGCGTATTACGTCAAACACGGCAAGATGCTCCCGGACGACGGCTGGGACACGCTGGCGAAGCACGACGCGATATTGTTCGGGGCCATCGGCCACCCGGACGTGTCCGACAAGATCCCCGTCCACCAGCTCCTGCTGCCGATGCGCCGCAAGTTCGACCAGTACGTCAACCTCCGCCCCGCTTACCTCTTCGCCGGCGTCCCGTGCCCGCTCGTCGGGAAGGCCCCCGGCTCGATCGACATGCTCGTCTACCGCGAAAACACGGAAGGCGAATACGCCCCCGTCGGCGGGCACCTCTACGCGGGCACCGAGAACGAAGTCGCGGTGCAGACCGGCGTCTTCACCCGCAAGGGGTGCGACCGCATCCTGCGGGCCGCCTTCGACGCCGCCCGCACCCGCCCGCGGAAGAAGCTGACGAGCATTACGAAGTCGAACGCCCAGGTTTACAGCATGAGCCTGTGGGACGACGTGTTCGAAACGGTCCGCAAAGAATACCCGGACGTGCAGTCGAACTCGCTGCTCGTGGACGCCTGCGCGATGGACTTCGTCCGCCGGCCGGAGACGTTTGACGTGGTCGTGGCCAGCAACCTGTTCGGGGACATCCTGACGGACCTGTCCGCCGCCGTGACCGGCAGCATCGGCCTCGCCGCGAGCGCGAACGTGAACCCGACGAAGAAGTTCCCGAGCATGTTCGAGCCGATCCACGGCTCCGCCCCCGACATCGCCGGCAAGGGCATCGCCAACCCGATGGCCGCGATCCTGTCGGCCGGGCTGATGCTCAACCACCTCGGCTTGCCGAAGGGGGCCGCCGCGGTGCGGGATGCGGTGTCGAAGGTGCTTGTCGGCGGCAGCGTGAAAACCCCCGACCTGGGCGGGCAGGCCACGACCGTCCAAATGGGCGACGCGGTGGTGGCGGCGGTGGGGTAAACTACAGGCCAGAGGGCCATGCGATGTTGAACCAAGTAACCATTCGCAACTTCAAATCGCTCCGGGACGTGACCGTCGACCTGGAGCGGTTCACGGTGTTCGTCGGCCCGAATGCGTCGGGGAAGTCGAGCATTTTGCAGGCGATGGATTTGTTGTGTCGATTGATTCGAGCTACAGATCTGAATCCCGACAATGAGCTTGCACAATATTTGAGTCGCGGTGCGAAACAACAGGTGGAATTGATAGGAGTGAGTGGAGGCCAAGCGTATCGTTATCGGGTTCGGTCGACTCTCGCAGTTGCGGCCCCCTACCATTTATCGCATTTGAACGGCGGTGGGTGGAGTGTTTCGTCAGACTTGTCCGCAACGGACGCGAAGCCGTGGACGCCTGAATCGGCGGAATCTTGTCCGCTACCGGATTCCGTAGTCCTTCGGTTGGAAGCATCGCGGTTGGTTCAACCTGGTCCTGACCCTGTGAAACCCGATTCAACCGTGATGTCCCCCGACGGGACCGGGCTTCATTCGGCGCTTGCAAGCATGGCTCTCAACGACCCGGATTCGTGGCAGGCTCTTCAAACGGCCCTCCGGCGAATCATCCCTTCGATTCGTCGCCTCCGGCACACCAAAGCGGTCAACATCTTTCAGCCGCCGTCGCTGCTGTTTGACACTGTCGGTGCCGATTCGCTTTCTGCTGCGCAGATTAGTGAAGGGACACTCCTTGTTCTTGGGTTGTTGGCCGCACTCCATGCTCACGGACGACCAAACCTTATCCTGCTTGATGATCTGGACCGCGGTCTACACCCGAAAGCCCAAAACGAACTCATAACGCTCTTGCGCGGCTTGTTAGAGACAAATCCCGATCTCCAGATCATCGCGACCACCCACTCCCCTTACATGCTCGATTGCATGGAGACAAACGAAGTCCGCATGACGTTCCTGAACGATGACGGCTCAACCCTCTGCGCTCCGCTCTCCAGCCACCCGGACTTTCCCAAGTGGAAGGACGAGATGACCCCCGGAGAGATGTGGAGCCTGTTCGGGGAGAAGTGGCTCGTCGAACAGGGGGTGCCCGCGTGACCCTTCGCTTCGCCGTCGTCCACGAAGCACCCGCGGACTTCACCACCGCGACCGAACTCGCGGATCGCGTGCTGGTGGAGACGATCGATTGGTTGGAAGACACGATCGGAGACGCCCGCGAATGGGTGATGCGGGTGCCCACCGGCGAACGCCTGTCTTGGAAGACCATTCCACGGCTCGCGGCCGCGATCGGAATCAAAGCCCACGGACACTTCGACGGCGCACGGGGCGAACCCGATGCAACGGCCGCTCGCAGGGCGATTCTCTTCCTCCGGAAAGTCGCCCCTGACCTGGACGCCATCCTGCTGATCCGCGACCAGGACGACCAGCCCGCTCGCCGCATCGGGTTGGAGCAAGCCCGACGTGAGAAACACGGAACGCCCATCATTATCATCGGGCTCGCAATCGTGGAACGCGAAGCCTGGGTTCTCTGCGGATTTCAGCCGGATGAACAGGAGGAGGAAGTGGTCGAAGATAAGCGGAAGAGGTTGGGATTTCACCCCTGCGAGCGAAGCCACGAACTGACGGCATGCAAGGACGATACCGCCGACCGCAGTCCGAAGCGCGTCCTCCGCAAGTTGTCCGGCGGCCGCTGGGAGCGTGAACGCCGATGTTGGACGGAGACACAGCTGGATGTTCTCAGACAGCGGGGAGAAAAGAACGGATTGACAGACTATCTCAATGAAGTGCGGACGATTCTTGGTCCGCTGATCGGATACGTTCAACAGAAATGAACCGACTGAAATGGTGTCCCCCTTCCACACCGAACCGCTCGCCGACGGTCGCGGGGTTCACGTCACCTCGTACCGCCGGGGGTGGCCGTAAACGGCGAACGCCACCCGGGTCCGGGTGGCGTTCGAGCGGTCGCGGGGGCGAGCCGGTTACTTGAGGGTGACCTTCGCGCCGGTGATCGTCTTCTTCCCGTCCTTCTCTTCCAGCTTGCCGGTGACTTCGGCGTCGAGTTCGGTGCCGGCCGGGCAGACCTTCTTGTGGTCCTTGTTCTTGTCGTCGACGTAGTAGATCACTTCCTTGTCGCCTTCCTTCACCTTCAGCGCGTGGGTGCACTTCGGGGCTTCGCTGAGCGTGCACTTGGCGCACACCAGCTTGCCCTTGAAGGTCTTTTCCTTTTCGTCGGCCGCGGTGGTCAGGCCAGCCAGCGACAGGGCCGCAACCCCGACGCACAGCGCGAACAGCATCCGCATGTCCTGCTCCTGGAAATAAGGTGTACGGTCAAGAAGCCCCGCCCGGTGCGGGCGCGGGAGTGGGTAGGCATTTGATGGTATACCGACTCCCGAACGGGCGAGCAACGGCTGGCGAACGGATTTGTCGGTTCTGCCGACCGGCCCGGCGGGGCGGTCAGAATTGCCACCCGCCGACCAGCCCGAGGATCGGCACGGGTGCCCAGCCCCCGCTGCCGGCCGCGACGCCCGCCCCGATCTTCAGCCCCAGGTGGGACCGGCAGCGGTCGTGCCACCGGACCCGCCAGGTCAGGTCGAAGTCGAGCGTGGCGGCCCCGAGTGCCCCGATCTCGTCGCCGAACAGGCGGCCGCCCTCGATCGATGTGGCCGGACTGAAGTAGACGTCCACCCCCGGACTGACGTGCCACGAGTTCCACCGGCCGACGTACAGGTCGGACTCGACCCGCACCCCGGCGAAGAACGTCGGCACGATGGCGTAGACGCCGGCCCCGCCTTCGAGCCACGCCTTGCTGTCGCCCAGTCGGTGGGACAGCCGCAGGGCCGTCGGCAGGCCCGCGATCAGGTCCGCCTTCCAGTTGCCACACGACGGTTCCACCGCCGGCGTGGCGGGAAGAAGCGCGTCTTCACCGTAGACGGCGGACTTCGGAATCGGCGCGGGCTGCGGGTCCTGGGCGGCCAGGGGAAGCCCGGTCATCGTCGCCAGCAACAGTGCGGATCCGCAACGCATGGGCGGCCCCGTGCAAAGGTACGGTCGTTCGACCGGGCCGATACCCGCCGGGCCGGGCTTCCGCAACGCCGACCGCGCCCTAAACTACCCGCTCGCATCCTCACACCCCCTCACGGACCGGGACGGAGACATGGCCGATCTTCCGAAGTACGTCGGGCTCGACGTCGGCGGGACCACGATGAAGGCGGCGGTCGTGGACGACGCGGGGAACGTGTCGCCGGCCGTTTCCTTGCCCACCCAGCCGGAACTCGGCCAGGAGCGCGGGCTCGAGACGATGTGCGACGCGATCCGGCAGGCGGTGAAGGCCGCCGGCCTGACGATGTCGGACGTCGCCGCGATCGGGGTCGCCACGCCGGGGCTGATGGACATCAAGCTCGGGCTGATCCTCGACCCGCCGAACCTGAAGCCGTGGCGGAACGTGCCGGTGCCGGCGCACATCCGGAAGGTGTTCAACAAGCCGACCGCGTTCCAGAACGACGCGAACGCGGCCGCCTTCGGCGAGTTCTGGACCGGGGCCGGCCGCGAGTTCCGCAGCATGGTGCTGTTCACGCTCGGCACCGGGATCGGCGGCGGCGTCATCATCGACGACACGGTCATCGAGGGGGAGCACAGCCACGGCGGGGAGATCGGCCACCTGCGGATCGAACTCCCGACGACCGGCCGGCTCTGCGGGTGCGGCCGCCGCGGGTGCCTGGAAGCCTACGGCAGCGCGACCTCGGTGGTGGCCCGCACCCGGGAGGAACTGGCGTCGTACCGCGGCCCGACCCGGCTGCGGGAACTGCTCCGCGACGGGGACGGTACGGAAATGACCTCGAAGGAGATCTTCGAGGTCGCCGCGACCGGGGACCACCTCGCCCAGCAGATCGTCGACGACACCGCGTACTACCTCGCCCTCGGCGCGTGCGCGATGATGGCCACCATCGACCCGCAACTGATCGTCTTCGGCGGCGGCATGGTCGCGGCCGGCGAGCCGTTCCTCGCGAAGATCAAGGAGTACGTCGGGCGGTACGGCCTGAGCTACCCGGCGAGCAAGGTGCAGATCCGGTTCGCGCAACTCGGCTCCGACGCGGGCTTCATCGGCGCGGCGGCGTGTGCGCGGCAACTGGTCAAGGCGGGGGCGTAGCGGTCCGGGCGCGCGTCACCCGTGAGGGGGACGAGGGATTCCCGCGCGAAACTCGTCGCTCTCAGGGGTGGCGCTCGCCTAAAATGGTGCGGCGGTGTCAAACTCGTCCGGCCGCGCCGCCCGGAACACGGGCCGCGCCCGTCCCTCGAGAACTCGCCCCGTTTTCCGTTTGGCGGCGGCCCGTGCCTGTGCTGAGATGAACCGCATGAAGCTCCTCGCGCCGTCACTCCCGGACTTCCGCCGACTGGTCCCGTCGGCCAACGCCTGCTTCACCGTGCTGCTGGTCGCGGCCCTCGCCGGCCTGGAGATCGCCGGGCGGGCCGCGGCGTCGGACGCCTTCGACGCGGTCGCCGGGCTGGCCCTGACCGCCGCCGTCGCGGGGACGGTGTACTGGCACCGCGCCCGCAAGTTGCGGTGGGTCGGCTGGGCCGTCCGCAAGGCGAAGCGCTGGGCGGTCCGCGTCGACAAGCGGAAGTACGACCACGGCGTCGACCTGCGCGGCAGCCCGCCGTACCCGCGGAAGACCCCGCGCGGCGTGTGGGGCATCTTCGCCGTCACGGGCGTGTGGGCCGGGCTCGCCGGGGCGGGCTGGTACTTCTCCCCCGGCGGCTGGCGGGAGCCCGCCGTTCAGGTGTCCTACCTCGCGTACCTCGTCGCCCTGATGGTCGTCTGGACGGGGCTCCTCGCGTGTGCCGCCGCCGGGCTGGCGGTGCCGCTGATGATCGTCCGCGGCCGGTCGCACGAGTTCGCCCTCGCCCTCGGGTACGGGTTCGTCGTCCTGCTGGTCGCGAACCTCGTGCCGACGGTCCTCATCCTGGGGTTCTGCCTCGCGGTCGCGGCCGGGGCGCTGCTGGTGGCGGCGCGGGCGTCCGGCCCGGACCCGGCGATCCTCTGGCGGAAAGGCCCGCGGCGGCCGGTCCGGGCGGTCACCCTGAAGCGGCTCCTCGCCGGGTCGGTGGCGGTGATCGCGCTGGTCGTGTTCGACCTGCTCCTGTCCGCGTGCGGCGGCCGGCTGTTCGGCGGCACGGACCTGCCCGACGCGATGCCCGTCACGGCGATGCTCGGCACCGTCGCCGCCAGCCTGCTCCCCGGCTGCGTCGTGCTCGCCGCCGTCTGGCTCCGAACCATCACCCGGTTCGACCCCGGCTGCCGCATCCCCCCGACCGTGAACGTCCGCCTCGGCGACGGCGGCTCCCCGGACGACCTGGCCCTCGCCGGCCGCGTCATCGCCGACTGGGGCTGGGCCGCCGAACTGTACCCGGAACCCGCCGGCAGCGACGCCGTCCGCGTCGAACTCGTCCCCGCCGACCGGTCCGAGGCGACGGAGTTCGACCCGGTCTGGCCGTTGAAAGTGAGTCTCGACGACCTGACCAGCGGCCGGGTCAAGGACCGCCTCGCCCGGCGGGACGAGATCCAGGTCCGCCGGCAGGTGTTCCGTGCGATCGACACCCTCTTCAAGAAGGCGAAGGCCGACCGCGGCAAGAAGGGGGGCGGGTACTGGTTCGCCCCGCAGTGGTGGTTCGTGATGAACCTCGACCGGGTCGACCCGGACCGCGGCCGGTCGACCCGGTCCCCGTCGATGCGGCCGATCGGCCCGCCGTTCGCGCAGGTGTTCCCGCCGCGCGCCCGGCAACAGCTCCACGCGATGCTGCGGGCCGTGAAGGTGGACATGGTCTACATCGAGGACGGCGTCTCCACCAAGCACCTCGTGAAAGTGCTCCGCGAACTCTTCGAACTGTACGACATCCACGGCGGGAAGCGGCACGCGGAGGACCACCACTTCCGCGGCGTGCCGAAGGTCAAGGTGATGATCCACGACTACGCCCCGACCGGGAAGAAGTTCCGCGCCACCGGCTACCGGGAGCCACAGTTCGACGACCTGAGCCGGGCCCGGGTCATGCACCTGTTCCGCGACAGCGGCGGCTCCGAGGAACTCGCGGACGTGCCGTTCGACTCGTCGTGGGAACCCGCCCCGTCCGCGGGGATGGGCTGACCCGCTGCGGACCCTCTCCCCTTGCGGGAGAGGGTGGCCGAAGGCCGGGTGAGGGGAAGACCCCAACCGGAAAGTGGCTGAATCCCAGGGCTGAAATGTCCCTCGGGCAGGAAGCCTTTCCCCTCACCCCCAACCCCTCTCCCCAGCGGGGAGAGGGG
>CAYUHJ010000212.1:0-10842 GCA_964444365.1 uncultured Alcaligenaceae bacterium
GCGGGGAAGTTGCCGTCCTCGCCGGTGCTGTCGGTGTACTTGTAGTGCAGGAAGAAGAAGTCGTAGTCGTTCCACACCTTCTTCATCGTCGCGACCTGCTCGCCGAGCGACTGCGCCCCTTCGAGGATGTCCATGCCGACGAGCCGGGCGAGGCCCTTGTACATCGGGTAGACCGCGATGGCGGCGGCCTTCAGGCCGTACACGTCCTCGAACGACGCGATCTTCGGGAAGGTGGCGAACCCGCGGAGGGTCAGGCCGTTCGTCGGGGCGTCGGCCTTCAGCACGGCCTGCGCTTTCGCGATGAATTCGTTCGCGACGGCGGCCGTCTTCGAGCTCGCGGGGTTGGCCCCCTCCGCGGGCAGCGGCGGCACCCCGACGGCTTGCGGGTCCGTGTCGGACACGTCCCCCCCCAGCCCCTCGCCGCGGAAGACGAGGACGAACCGGTGTTCTTTCACGGGTTCGACGAACACCTCGATGCCGGGGATCGTGACCGTGCGGAGCTTGTTGACGATCTCGACGCACCGCTCGGTGGTCGGCCGGCCGGCGCGGCGGTCGGTGATCTTGCCGTCCGGCCCGAGGGTGCAGAAATTCCCGCGAATCGCGACGTCCTTGGGGCCGACGGCGAAGTTGATGCCGAGGGCTTCGAGGATCCCGCGGCCGATGCGGTATTCGAGCGGGTCGTACCCGAACAGGCCGAGGTGGCCGGGGCCGCTGCCCGGCGTGATTCCCGGCAAAACCGGCACGCTCAGCCCGCAGACGCCGTCCCTGACGAGGGCGTCCAGGTTGGGGGTGACGGCGGTTTCCAGTTCCGTTTTGCCGCCGGGGGTGATCGGGAGCCCGCCGAGGCCGTCGGCCACCAGCAGGACGATCTTGGTTCCGGCCGGTTCGCGCAGTTCGCGCACTAAATCGTGGATGTTCATGAGGAAGAAGTTTACGACCGGACAAAGACGACGTACAGTATCGGGGCATCCTGGGTTAAGTTTGATGCCACTCGCCCGTCCGCGGTGGCGGTTCGCACGATCGTCCGGCCCTCCCGCGATGCCCGTGCGTGTCACTGACCCGACCGTCCGCCGTACCGGGACGTTCGCGCTGGGGAGATTCGGACCGATGCAACTGCCCGACGAGAACATCGAGTACAACTACCAGCGGCTCCTCGTCCCCCCGCCGGACGCGGGCTGGACCCCGCTGGCCGAGATGCAGGCCAAGCACTTCATCTCCCCGGACCGGCTCGAACCGATGCGGACGCTGCTCAACGCCGTCCGCGGGCAGGTCGCCGCCGAGCGGGAGTTGCAGAACCCCCCGCCGAAGCTCCAGCCCCTCCAGGCCGGGTTCATCGACCTGCCGCAAAAGCTCCTCGACGGCTACCGCCGCAAGCAGGACGCCAGCGAACTCGGCCGGATCATCCGCATCGCCAACCGCCTGAAGGAGAACACCGACCGCGTCGTGATGCTCGGCATCGGCGGCAGCTACCTCGGCGCGAAGGCGCTCTTCGACGCCCTCGCCCACACCTACCACAACGAGATGCCGGCGAACCTCCGGCTCGGCAAGCCGCGGATGTACTTCGAGGGGAACAACGTCGACAACGACTCCCTTCAAGACCTGCTCGAACTGCTCGAAACCACCTGCGTCGAGCCGGAAATCCCCGCCGAACGTTGGGGGATCGTCTGCGTCTCCGAGGGGGCCGGCACCTACGAGACCGCGGCGGCGTACCGGGCCGTCCGCGGCGAGGCGGCGAAGTATTACGGGCCGAAGTCCGAGATGCTGAAGCAAATGGTCATCGCCGTGACCGGGCCGAAATCCCGGCTCCGCGACATGATGAAGGCCGAAGGGACGCCGGAAGACGACATCCTGCTCGTGCCCGACGAGGTCGGCGGCCGGTACGGCGTCTTCACCGCGGCCGGCCTGCTTCCCGCCGCCGTCATGGGCCTGGACGTCCGCGCGATCCTGCTCGGGGCGGCCGCCATGACCAAGCGGTTCCTCGAAGAGCCGTTCGACCGCAACCCGGTGCTCCAGTTCGCGGCCGTGAACCACCTGATGACGGAAGAACACGGCAAGACCGTCCGCGTGATGTGCGCGTGGTCGCGGAAGCTCGAAGCCGTCGCGCAGTGGTACGACCAGATCGTCAGCGAGTCGCTCGGCAAGTACGGCCGCGGGCCGACGCCGATCAGCATGGTCGGCAGTCGCGACCTGCACAGCCGGGGCCAGCAGAACCAGGACGGCAGCCGCGAGAAGCTCATCAACAACCTGTTCGTCCGCACCACGAAGCACCCGGCGATCACGATCGGGATGAACGCCGAGCGGAACGAGGACGGCCTGAACGAGATCAGCCGCAAGGGCATCCCGGACCTGATGGAGGCCGCCTTCAAGGGGATGACCCAGGCCTACGCCGAGTCCGCCCGGCCGACCGCGGACATCATGATCCCCGTGCTGAACGAGCACACGATCGGCCAGCTGATGCAGATGCTGATGCTCGCCACGGTCGTCGAGGGCCGGCTCGCGAACGTCAACCCCTACGGCCAGCCGGGGATCGAGGCGTACAAGCGGCACATGACGGCCGTCCTCAAGTCGACCCCGAACCTCCCGAAGGGCGAAGTCCGCGACGCGGCCAAGGGCGTGTGACCGCGATCGGGATACACTCAACGAGTCAGGGCGAGTAACGACTTGACTGTTCCTGCTGGTCGAGCGTATCGTTTCTGGACCTCTCCCTTCTCACCACGGAGAGGTTGCATGTCGATTCGACACAGACTCAGCCGGGCGCGGGGGTTCAGCCTGATTGAACTCCTTCTCGTTCTCGCGGTGCTCGGCTTACTGATCGGTTTGTTACTGCCGGCGACACAGAAAGTTCGCGAAGCAGCGATCCGAGCCAAAAGCATCAACAACCTCAAACAACTCGGACTCGCTGTTCATTCGTACTCCGCCCAGCACGACGGAGCGTTGCCGAAGGACGCCCAGGGCGCGGGCGTTTCGATGTACAGCGCGCTCGGCGTTTACCTGGAAGGAAATGAATTGGGCACGCCGATCATCAAGCCACTGATCAGTCCCGCCGACCCGACCATCGGCGACAATCCTGACAGGGTGCCGTACTGCTCTTACCCCGGCAACTATTGGGTGTTTCAGGCCGAACCGGGCAGAAAAATCGCCACCGTGTTTCAAGACGGTGCGACATCGACGTTGATGTTCGCGGAAAATTACGGGCGATGTAGTGGGTTTTACAATTTATACACTATAGCCCCGCCGACTCAGGTTGCCAAGCGGCAAGCGATGTTCGGGATCGGGGTCCGCCCGGTGACGAAGGGCGACCCGCCGCAAAGTCGCGCCGAGTTTCCCGGACTCACTTTTCAGGTTCAACCGCTGGTCACCCTGGACATGCTGAGTGACCCTCCGCTGAACAGTTGTGCTAGTACGCTCGCCCAGACGCCGCACCTGAGCGGCATGTTGGTCGCCCTGGGCGACGGGAGCGTTCGCACTTTGTCCCCCGCCGTCAGCGAGACGACATATTGGGGCATGGTGACGCCCGCCGGTGGCGAAACCCTGGGGGACGACTGGTAAGCTAACCGGCGGGCGTTGAGGTACGCTCGTCCGGCGTGCCTCACCGGCCCATCGACTCGGACCCCGACCCGTCCCCGAGGTTCACGCATGTTCGTCATTTTCGGCACGCAGCACTACGGGCAGGTCGACCGC
This sequence comes from uncultured Alcaligenaceae bacterium, assembly GCA_964444365.1. Classification (GTDB taxonomy): domain Bacteria; phylum Planctomycetota; class Planctomycetia; order Gemmatales; family Gemmataceae; genus CAYUHJ01. Next base: position 3,682 of record CAYUHJ010000212.1, read on the forward strand.
GTGCCGGGCCTGTTTTACGTCAAGACCTCGTTCTTCCACATCAATTACGTCCTGCTCGTGCCGACCGGGTCGCACCTCGTGCTGGAGGGGACCGAGACGGACAACGGCTTCCGCGGGACGCCGATCCCGCTGTCCCCGAAGTCCGTGCTCGCCGGGTACGTCCGCAGCTGGTTCGGGATCGCGACCGTGGTGTTCGCCATCATGACGGGGCTGCTGCTGCCGTCGCTGTTCGGGATCCCGAAGGGGGCGGACTACCACACGGCCCTGTCCGTCCTCGGGGCGGCGCTCCACGCCGGGCTCGCGGTCGCGGTCATGTGGTGGGCGTCGCCGAACTGGTGGGTGCTGCACGCGCTGTTCGTCGCGGCGACCGCCGCGGAGGTGGCGACGCTCGCCCTGACGGGCCACCCGGACGCCTCCTGGATTCCGGCGGCGTTCGCGGCGAACGTCACGCTGGGGGTGTACAGCCTGACCCGGTTCTTCGACCACGCCGGGCACGAGCGCGCCGTCGAACTCGGCGCGATGCTCGGCATGGACCGGGAGTCGGTGGAGCAACTCCTCGCCGCCCGGACCCAGCCGCCCCCGCCGGCCGAGGACGACTGGCGGCCGCCGGGCGACTGACGCGGTCACGCACTCCCCAGAAGCTCGTCCACCACCCAGCACCCGCGGACGTGCGGGCCGGGGCCGCGCAGGTGGGTCAGAATCTCGGGCACGTCGCACCCCGCCTCTTCGAGCGCGTCGGCGAGGATCGGCAAGTTCCCGAACTCGGCGGTTTCATCCGCGATGCGGGCGAGGGTGGTGACGACGTCCGTTCGCCAGTGCGGGGCGAACACGATTGGTCGGAAGGGGTTCGGCCCGACGAGTTCGAGGGCGAGCCAGCGTTCCCAAGCTTGGACTTCGGCCCAGGATTGAAGTTGAACTTGGCGGAGCCGACTGCGGGTGAGTATTCCTTCAAGGACGTGGTTCTTGCACTCAAGCCAAGTTGTGACACCGCGAAACCAAAACGGGACGTTCTTTGCAGTTTCCCAGTCTTTGCATCGTGGCGACTCAGGTATCACTTCAGAGTGGACCCGACGATATGGATGCGATGAGTCTTGGGGATCCGAAAAAAACTCATCCTCAGTGAACGCATCAATACCTCCATCAATGTATCGACTGATGATGGCCGCACACGCTGGACAAGACCAATCCTGGCGCGCAAGCTCGAAATGGTATCGCAGAAAGTAACGATCTTTCAGTTCTTGCTTTCTGGCCCGAATGTTGAGCGGGACATAGTCGACGCCCCACAGCTTGGGCCGGGCCAACCATTCCGGTTCATCGGTAATAAGGTGCTGCCACCCAGGGGCCACCTCTTTGTACCGCGGCGGGTACTCGTCCGGGTTCATGCGAAAACCCCTCTTGGCGAGCGTCACTCGTGAGAGTGACGAGTCTGCCACCCCGGAAGAACTCGTCACCCTCACAGGTGACGCTCGCCATCGGAACCGGTTCGCCTTCAACTCCGCAGGATCCGGTCCACCACCCAGCACCCGCGGACGTGGTGGGGGTCGACGCGGCAGTGCGTCAGCACCGCCTCGTCCTCGCAGCCGGCGTCTTGCAGGGCGTCCGCCAGGATCGGGAGGTTGCCGAACGCGCCGCTGTCGTCCAGGGCGGCGGCGAGGCCGAGGACGGTTTCGGTCCGCCACGCGGGGTCGAACGCCACCGGCCGGGTCGGGTCGCCGAACACGCACCGGAGCAGGTCCGCCTGGGCCGCCAGTTCCGCCGTGGTGTCGGCCCCGGCCTTCGTGCTGGCCGCCGCGGTGAACCGGAAGCACTCGATGGCGGACCACGAGTCGCCGTCCGTCGCCACCGCGATGGCCTCCTTGACGAAGTCCCGCTGGGTGACGGCCCACCCCGGGGCCCAGTGGGCGACGGCCAGGTTGTACTGCGTCAGCGGGTCCGACTCCCGGGCCTGGAAGTGGTCGCTGCGCAGGCGACGGTTCACGCGAACGAGTTCTTCGACGCGGGTCCGCCCGTGCGTGTAGTCGGTCAGCAGGTCGAGCGCCTTCGCGTCCTCCGGGTCGGCGATGAGGTGGCGGATCCGCTCGCAGCAGGCGAGCGAGAACAGCCGGGCCTTCCGCCGGTTGGCGCGGGAGTCCGCCCGCCGGTATCGCAGTTCCTCGACCATCGGCCGCGGGTCCGTGCTCGTCCCCCACTCCGGCGGCGGCCCGGCCAGCGACAGGTTCGGAAGGGTGATGTTCATTTCGGCCCCCCCAGGTGCTTGCGGAAGAACGTGACGGTCCGCAGCCAGAGCTTTTCCATCACGACCGGGTCGGCGCTGTACATGTGCGTGACGCCCGGCAGCGGGAGCGTCTCGAACTCCTTGCCGGCCCGGAAGAGGGCGTCCGACAGTTTGAGCGAGTGCCGGTAGTAGACGTTGTCGTCCGCGGTGCCGTGGACGAGCAAGAGCGGCCGGGAGAGGTTCTTCGCCAGGGGAATCAGCGACGCGTCGTCATACGCGGGTTTCGATTCCGGCAGCAGGCCGAGATACCGCTCCGTGTAGTGCGTGTCGTAGTCGGCCCAGTCCGTGACGGGTGCCCCGGCAACCGCAGCCTTGAACACGTCCGGCCGGCGGAGCACCCCGTTCGCCGCGTTGTATCCGCCGAACGACCACCCCACGATCCCGACGCGGTCGAGGTCCAGTTCCGGAAACTTCTTCCCCAACGCGGCGAGGGCTTTTGCCTGATCGTCGATCGGCACGGTGCCGAAGTTCTGATAGATGGCGCGTTCCCACTCCCGCCCCCGCCCCGGCGTGCCGCGGTTGTCGACGGCCACAACAATAAACCCCTGGTCCGCGAGCCACTGCGGCACGAGCCAGTTTCGCATGGCCTGCACGACGTGGATGTGATGCGGGCCTCCGTATACATCCACGATGACGGGGTACTTTTTCTTCGGGTCGAAGTCACGCGGGCGGACGATGGCGGTATGAAACTCGTGTGGGGCAGGGGCATCGTCGCGAGTTTCGTGTAGCCAATATCCCTTGCGATCCGGCGGATCGGGAACAAACTGGACATTGGGCTTGAACGGGGGGCTGATTGCGACCGATGGCAACGTGCCGAGTTCCCGCAAGTGGACATCGCGTGTGGGCGACAGCCACATCGAAGGCGAAAGATACGCGAGAATGCGAGTCCAGAATGGAATCGCGTCCTTGGACGTGAACGGAAGTCCGGGATATCGCACAGTCCACGCCATGCTGAGGGCAAAGTGCCAAGGGCTCGGAATTTCGTAGATCCGCCCGCGACTCAGGGTGGAGTAAGCTCGAGTTGTCGGCATTTGCGAGACATTTGTGGACGCGACAACAGCAACGCCATGTGAGACGACCGCCTTGTGGACGCCGTCGCGATTGGTGACTCTCGCTGCCGATCCAAGATAGATACTCGCATTCGGCTCTTCTTGATCGAGCTTGGCAATGTAGACGTGATTGTAGAGTGGGCTTTGACTGCCTTCAAATACAACATGTCCACTGTCGATATCAAACCCCGTGAGGGATTTCAGGGGCGATCCATGACCTCCGGCTTGAATGACTTTCACCGTCTGATTGCGAATGGCGAAATCCGCCCCGACCAGCACCGCAACACAGTTCTTCGTCCAGTGAATCTCCGCTTGCGCCAGGTCGATCCAGTGGTACTTCACCCACGGCCGCATGGGGAACAGCCGCTTTGTTGACCCGTCCGTCGGTTCGACCGAAAAGGCATCCGCCTCTTGTTGCTTGCGGTCCTGCAACACGACGGTCAGCGGGCCGTACTTCTGCCACACGACGCGGGCGAGGTACTCGAACTTCGCGCCGTCGTCGTTCTTGGGCCACGTCATCCACACCGTGTCGCCGCCGGAGAGCTTGCGAATGCCCAGCCGCACGCTGACGTTCTTCTTCCCCGGCCGGGGGTAGTACTGCTTCTGCGGGGGGACATCCGGCTTCAGCGGGTCGGCGAGGTACCAGACCTCCACCCCCGCGTGGTCGGCCTCCGCGAAGGCGATGCGCGTCGAGTCCGGCGACCACCAGTACCCGGTGTGCCGGTCCATTTCCTCTTGCGCGACGAACTCCGCGAGGCCGTTGGTCTTCTCCTCGGTCCCGCCCGTCGTGACGGCGAGCTCCTTGTCGGCGGCCAGATCGTAGGCGTACACGTCGTAGTCGCGGACGTAACTCACATACTTCCCGTCCGGCGACCACTTCGCATCGACGATGGTTCCCTTCCCGACGGCCAGTTCCTTCGCCTTCCCGGTGCCGCGGTCGAAGACGTAGGGCTTGCCCGAAAGCATGACGAGGATGCGTTTCCCCTCGGGGTCGAGGTGGTAATCGGCGAACCCGCCTACGCTGACGCGCTGCCGCTCCCGGCGGGCCTTCTCTTCCGGCGAGAGGTTTTCCTCCGCCCCCTTCAGCAGCGTTTCGGGTGATAGAAGCTCCTTCGTCTCCTTCGACTGCACGTCGAACTCGAAGAGTTTGTTCTTCGCTTTGGTCGGTTCCGACCGCAGAAACAGCACGGTTTTGCCGTCCGGCGTGACCTTCGGCTTGCTCGGCCGGCCGAGCATGAAGCCGCGCGTCTCGGCGTACTGCCTGAGGAACGACGTGTCGATCGGCGGGTCGGCGGCGAACGCAGGGGCCGACCCGGCGGCGAGGAGCGCGAGCGTGATGAGGTGTCGCATCACCCGATTTTACCCGGCGGGCGGGAAAATCGCGACATCAGGTTGACAAGTGTCCATTCGGATAGGATATGGACACCAGTTCACTTTCGTCGACCCGAGGTGTCCCATGCTCCTGCTCGCTGCGGCATTGGTGGCGGTTGCGTGCAAAGACCACCCCTCCCCCGGCCCCTCCCCGAAACGGAGAGGGGAGGAAGAGAAGATGACGGTCTCCCCCTCTCCGCTTCGGGGTGGTCTTTCGCCGCGGTCCTGGTCGCGCCGCCGACCGTCACCCTGCCCGCGGAGGTGAAGGCGTCGCCGGGGCGGTTGGTCAAGCTCACCGCCGAGACGACCGGCACGCACGTCCGGTGGGCGCTCGCGTCCGACGACGCCGACCTGATCCCGTTCCCGGACGGCAAAACCGCCCTGTTTTGCAGCGCGAAGGCGGGCCGCTTCCTGGTCCTGGCGTGGACCGCCGCCGACGGCGAGCCGTCCGAGGCGGCCCGCTGCTGGGTCGTCGTGGGCGACCCGAAACCGGAGCCCGACCCGAAGCCGGCCGACCCGCTGGCGGCCGAGTTTCGCAAACTGTTGACCGAAGACCCGTCCGCCGACAAGGTCACACACCTGATTCAGCTCGCGGCCGTGTACCGGGAGGCGGTCGCCTTCGCAGAGAAGGCGGAGGTCGGCACGGTCGCCGACCTCGCCGGCCGCATCCGCACCGCGGCGGCGAGCCTGCTTCCGGCCGACGCCCTGGTTCCGGTTCGCAAGCGGATCGCGGACGAGATCGCGAAGCAACTGCCGGTGGACGACCGCCCGCTGGATGCGAACACGCGAAAGCTGGCGGCGAAGGTGTTTGCGCGAATCGCGAATGCGTTGGACGCGGCGCGGTGAGGGTTGCCGGATTGGTAGGTCGGGTCGAGTCTTCGAGGCCCGACGTTGCGACTTCCCGTCGGGCCTCGAAGACTCGACCCGACCTACAAGAGGAGATGCAATGTCCAAGCTCAACCCCGCCTGGGTCCGCTGGTTCCTGCTCGCGGCGATCGCGGCGGCCGCGGCGTACCTCGGGCTCAAAGTCCCGCCGCTGCCGCCGCCGCCGGACGAACCGATCCTCGCGTTCGGGTGGGTCGACGACCCCGCCGCCCGCGAGCCGGTGGCGGCGCGGTGCCCGGAGTTCGGAACGACCCCCGCCGGGAAGGCCGCCCTCGGGCCGGAGAATGCGTACCTGTGGAAGGCCGTCGAAAAGTGCTGGGCCGGGTATCCGGGCAAAGATTCGCGCGGCTACCCGAACGAGGACCAGCGGGACGTCGGGTGCTGCGTCGGGATGGCCCAGAAGCACGTGCTCGACACGCTCTCGGCCGTCGAGATCGTCACCGGGAGTGCGGCCGAGGAGTGGAAGCCGACGGCCGTCGAGTTCGTGTACGCGGCGGGGCGGGTCGACATCGGCAACGGCCAGATCCGCGGGGACGGGAGCATCGGGGCGTGGTCGGCGGCGGCCGCGGAGAAGGTCGGCACCTGCCCGATGGCGAAGGTGACCCCGGACGTCGACCTCACCCGGTTCGACCCGTACCGCGCCCGGAGCTGGGGGCAGGCCGGGATTCCGAAGCCGGTGAGGGAGCCGTTCGCCGGGAAGCACACCTGCACGGCGGCCCGGGTCCGGAGCTGGGCGGACGCGCAGCAGGCGGTACTCCAGGGCTACCCCGTCATGCTCTGTTCGGAGCAGGCGTTCGTGCGAACGCGGGACGCAGACGGGTTCGCCGCCCCGAACCCCGGCGACCGCTGGCCGCACGCGATGGCGCTGCTCGGGGTGCGGGCCGACCGGCCGGGCGGGTTCATCCTGAACTCGTGGGGCGACCGGTTCCACACCGGCCCGCGCGGCCCCGGCGACCCGCCCGCGGCGGGGTTCTGGGCGTCCGCCGACGTGATCGACCGGATGTGCCGCAGCGGCGATTGCTGGGCGTTCAGCCAGTTCGCGGGCTTCCCGGCGCGGAAGATCGACTGGTATGCGGTGAAGACCATTGAACCGGGTTTCGTAGGTCGGGTCGAGTCTTCGAGGCCAGACATTGCGCTCCACGTCGGGCCTCGAAGACTCGGCCCGACCTACCAAAATGGGAGATTGCCATGACGACGTTTCTTGTGTCCCTGACGTTGGCTTGGACCCCGATCGACGCCCCGACCGTGCGGGCGCGGGCGGCCCTGGCGATCGCGTTCGCCGACGCGACGCCGCCGAGCTACGAGCAGCAGCTCGCTAAGGCGGTGCGGGAAGGGAGGCCGCTGGTCGTGTGGGTGGGACAACCGGTCCGGCACGTCGGCGGGTGCGTGTGCGTCGGGTGCGACTCGTTCCCGGACGCGGGCCGGGAGGCCGTCGTGATCGGGGTGCCGGTCGGGAACCGGGTGGTGCGGGTGGACCTGCCGGGGCGGCCGAGCGACGCGGCGGTGCGGCAGGCGATCGGGAAGGGGAGTCCGTAACGGGGTGAGGGTGACGAGGTCTTGCCCAGCGGAAGACCTCGTCAC
>CAYUHJ010000213.1:0-10841 GCA_964444365.1 uncultured Alcaligenaceae bacterium
ACCGCGAAGAAGCCGGACGACCGCTACCAGACGCCGGCCGAGGTCGTCGCCGCGCTGTCGGCACTGGTCGCGGCCGGCCACGCCGACCCGCCGACGGAACCGCTCCCCCCGGCGGGGCCGCCGCGCGTCCGCCCGGACGAGTCTCCGACGGCGGTCCGGAAGAAGAGTCGCACCCAGACCGGCGTGACCAAGAAGCGGAAGAAGCCCCCCGCCCCCCGCCGCCGGTGGGGCCGGACCGGACTCGGCGTCGGGCTGGGCCTCGTGGTCTTCCTCTGGACGTGGTGGCCGCCGATCTGGGAGATCATCCCCCCGCCGCCGTGGGGCCACCGGTATCTGGTCGAGCAGGGCAAGGCGAAGGACGACCGCCCGACCCGCGACCCCGACCCGCCGGAGGAGAAGAAGGGTCCGTTCGAGGGCAAGCTGCCGCCGAAGCCGAAGGGCCCGCCGCCGAAGGAGTGACCCGCCCGGTTAGGTGTGGTAAGTTACCCGGATGAGCACTTTCACCATCGACGACGTGCGGCGGAACCCGTCCGCGTTTCTGGACGCCGTGGAACGCGGCGAGCCCGCCGTTCTGTTGCGGGGCGACCGAACGGTCGCGGAGGTTCGTCCGGTCATCGAGCCGATGCCCGGAAAGCGCCCCTACGGCTTGGCTAAAGGGGAGTTCGTCGTGCCGGCAGAGTTCGATGACCCTCTTCCGGACGACATCCTCCGAGCCTTCAACGGCGAATGAAATTGCTCCTCGATACCCATGCGTTCCTCTGGTACGTCGGCGCTGATAAGCAGTTGCCGGACGTGGTGCGGCTCGCCTGTGAAGATCGCACGAACGAGGTTTTCGTCAGTGCCGTCTCGATCTGGGAAGCGGTCATCAAACACGCACTTGGGAAGTTGCCACTGCCGGGTCCAGCTTCGAGTTACCTGACAAACCTTCGCGAACAACACGGGTTCCAGCCACTTCCCCTGGACGAAGGTGCGATGCCCTTCCTCGCCGGGTTGCCGCACCTGCACCGCGACCCGTTCGACCGCATCCTCATTTCGCAGGCGTTGCAATACGGGCTCACGATCGCGACCGTCGATGCCGAGGTCCGAGCGTATGCGGTTCCCGTGTTGCCGGTCCGCTGAATCACGCCTTCCCCAGCACGAGGTCGACGGCCCAGCACCCGCGGACGTGGGGGCCGGGGCCGCGGAGGTGGGCGAGGACGTCGGGGTGCTCGCAGCCGGCGTCTTGCAGTGCGTCCGCGAGGACGGGGAGGTTGCCGAACTCGCGGGAATCGTAGGCCGCTTGCGCGATGCCGACGGCGGCTTCGGTTCGCCACGCGGGGTCGAACGTCACGGGGCGGAACGGGTTGCCGAAGATGTCGCGGAGTAAGCTGAAATACGCCCCGTCGTCCGGAGGAATCGAATGATAACTCCACCAGACAACTGGGGCAAGTTGTGGAGATCGGGGCGTTGAAGTGTCACATACTGCCGCCGCTATTCGTTTCGTCAGCAGTGTGGTGTCTTCTTGCGGACCAAATCTTGCCCCGAGGTAGTCCCAATCGATAGCGGGATCGGGTAGTCGCCATCTTTTCGACCGGATGATTCCCTCAGGCTTGACACTCTCATCGATTCGCCATTGGGCTTCTTTCCGGGCATTTTTTAACTGTTCTTTGCTCGCTTTGAACTCGAGAAACAATTCTGCAACATCGACACATTGCTGTAGTATGTCATCACGGATGAGTCTCAATAATCGACGAGCGCAAGTGCAGCTAAAGAGGCGGTTCTTGCGGCTCGCAGATTGCAGTTCGATTGCGCGTAGCATATCGCGAAGGTTTGTACCGTGATCCCAGAGGTAGGCATTCATTCGGCATGAAATCCTACTGAGTGAGTTTCCTGACAATCGCGTTGGCATCATAAACGCCGCCGCCCCAGACGCACTTCGCCATTGGGCTTCTTTACGGGCATTTTATAACTGTTCTTTGTTAGTGCCCTGCCCCGGCTGAACTTTCGGGTTGCCAATCCCCTCGATTCTGGGGAACCTGCGGTCAACAAGGGCTACGGCTTCGCCTTCGCCCCCGGCCTCTCAATCAATCAGACCGCAATGAGAATCCTAATCGTGTGGGAATTGTGTGGGGATTTGCGACTTGCTGACGCGGGCCTCACTGTCGGAAAACGAAGAAACCCCCAGGAATCCTAGGGGTTTCGCGAGTACCGGGGGCCGGGTTTGAACCGGCGACCCATCGCTTATGAAGCGATTGCTCTAACCACTGAGCTACCCCGGCGGGTGCCACTTTAATTTAGCCGAGTTCCGCCGACGGGCAAGGCGGAGTCGGGGGTGGGTGCTAACATAGAGGCGTGTCCGCTGCCCGTCACCCCGGAGCGTTCCCATGTCCCGGTCGATCCCCGCGCTCGTTCTGGCCGCGGTCGGCGTGTTGGCCGCCCCCGGATTCGCAGCACCCATCGGCAAGCCGGAGCCCGCGAAGGTCGAGCTCCCCGTGCCCGCCAAGGCCATGCTCGTGGTCCAGGTCCGCGGCGTCGAACGGACCCGCGACCGGCTGACGAAGCTGTTCAAGGCGGCCGACCCCGCGGCGGCCGAGGCCGTCGTGAAAGACTTCGATCGGCTCCTGGCGGCGGAACTGCCCGGCCGGGATCTCAAGGCCCTGCCGGCCGACGCCCCGGTGTACCTCGCGGTGACCAGCTTCGACACCCTCACCAGCCCGGACGAGGCGGAGGTGGCAGTGCTGTTCCCGGCGACGGACTACAAGGCCTTCCAGCAGAAGCTGCTGACGGCCGAGGAGCGGAAGGAGTTCAAGAAGGGCCGCACCGTCGACCGCGTCGAGAAGGACGGCACGACCACGTTCTTTGTGGACCTGACGGCGAAGGGGTACGTCGCGGTGACCCGGCACGCGGACACGGCCGACCTGTACGCCGGCAAGTTCGTCCCGCTCGCGGCGAAGGACATGGGCGAGGCGGTGGCCGAGGCGTTCCTCGCCGCGGACCTGTCCGTGTACGTCAACCTGGACCGCGTCAACGACGAGTACGGCGACAAGATCAAGCAGTTCCGCGGGCTGTTCCAGCTGCTGCTCCAGCAGGGGGGCGGCATGGGCTTTCCGGGGCTGGACAAGAAGCAAATGGAACTGGTGAAGTCCCTGTACGACGGGCTGTTCCAGGGGGTCGAAGACGGCAAGGGGCTGGCGGTCGGGGTCGAGTTCCGCCCGGAAGGGCTGGCCGTCCGCGCGGAGGCGGCGTTCGCCCCGGACTCGCCGACGACCAAGGCCCTGGGCGGGGAGAAGCCCGGGAAGGTCGAGCTCCTCGGGGAGTTGCCGGCCGGGAAGACGTCGTACACCGCGGGCCGGGTCGGGGCGAAGCTGTCGGCCGCGATGGCGAAGCTCGGCCAGGAGTACGTCCCGGACGAGGGGGACGAGAAGGCGGCCGCGGTCGTGGAGAAGTACGCGGACCTGCTCGCGGCGGCGTCCGGGAACGGGTTCGCGTCCGCCGGGTCCGGGCCGGCCGCGAGCCTGGAGGTGCTGTCGCCCACGGACGCGGACGCGCTCGTCGCCGCGAACCTGGCCGCCGTGAAGGCGCTGGCGGCCGGCGGCTCGTTCCACGGCGTCGTGCTCAAAGAGAAGCCGGCGGTCAAGGAGGCCGCCCAGAAGCACGCCGGGTTCACCCTGCACGAGGCGCGGTTCGCGCTCGACTACGACGCGACCGTCGAGAAGATCGAGGACAAGAACCTGCGGGAGACGACGCGGGCGTCCATGAAGCGGCTCGTCGGCGAGAAGCCGGCCGTCTGGTTCGGCACGGACGGCAAGCGGTACGTGAAGGTGGCCGCGGCCGACTGGGACGGGGCCAAGAAGTTGCTCGACGACCTCACGTCCGGCAAGTCCACCCTCGGGGCGACGGCGTCCTTCAAGGCGACCCGGAGCCAGTTGCCCGCGGAGGCGTCCGCGATCGGGCTGTTCGATCTGGCGGAGGCCCTCGCGTCGCTGAGCGAGCAGCTCGGGGACGTGACGGGGACGATCCCCGGCCTCCCGATCGGGCCGCTGCCCAAGCTGAAGAAGCCGGACGGCCCTCCGGTGTACCTCGGGGCCGCGATCACCGTCACGCCGGGGGCGCTGCGGTTCGACACCTTCGTTCCGGTGGCGGCCTACGGCGTCGGGAAGAAGATGCTCGCGCCGCTGCTGGAGAAGAAGGACGACTGACCTGCCGTCGTCACCGGGGCAACCCGGCGGCGATTTCGGGGAACAGTGCCGTCAGGTCGGCGTCGATTTTTGCCTTCGCCCGCTTCCAGTCGTCGTCCGGGCTGGGGCGGCCGGCCGGCGGCTTCACCGCGACCGGGGCCGGCTTCGGGACGGGGGCGGGGGCCTTCGCCAGAATCCCCATCAGCCGGGCCGGGTCCGCGTAGCCGGTGTGCCGGTCCAGCACCTTGCCGTCCGGGGCCGCGAGCACCAGCGTCGGGAACGCCTCGATTCCCAGGGCAGACGTGAGCCGGTCTTCGCGGTTGCCGTCCACCTTCACGGGAATGAACCGCTCGTTCAGCGCCTTCACGACGGCCGGGTCGCGCATCGTGGTGGCGTCCATCTTCCGGCACCACCCGCACGACTCGGTGCCGAAGTCGAGCAGCAGCGGCTTCCCGGTCTCGGCCGCTTCTTTTCGGGCGGCAGCAACGTCGTGCCGCCACCGCACGTCTTGCGCCGTCGCCCCCCACGCGGAGACGAGGACCACAGCCGAGGCGACGAACCCGGTTCGCGACATACCCGATCCCTTCGAGCGGACCCGCGGCCGAGTGCGGGGGGCGGGAAAGTAGCGGGGCCGCGCAGACGAGTCAAGGCGGACCCGAATAGAACGGACTCTCGGCCCCCGCCCCGCTCCCGACGTGAGTTTCCTTCATGAACCGCGCTTACGGCCTGCTCCTGCCGGACTCCGACTTCACCATCGAGGACGCGGTCCCCCGCCTGGCCGCCAAGTTCCCGCAGTACAAGGTCACGCTCAACGGCGAGCAGATCACCGTGTCCAGCCCGGACTGGGAGATCGAACTCGCCGTCAACGACGCGCCCGAGGTGCTGGAGGAGTCCGCTCGCATCGCCCACAAGATCGCCGGGGACGACGCGGGGGACATGGCCGAGGCGGCGACGCGGGTCGAGGTCTGGAGCGAAACGCCGGACTACGAACTCGCGCACTTCGGGGACTTCCTGTCCGTCATCGAGGTGCTCAAGTCGTTCACCGGGGTCGTGGCCGTCAACCCGGAAGAGCCGGGGCTGATGTGAGGCGGGTTCTCTGCGGGTAACGCGGCCAGGAGGGCGGCCCGCTCCGCCCGCAGCTCCGCGAGTTCCTCTTCGAGTTCGGCGATGCGGGCGTCGACCGCCCGCAGCCGCTTCTCCGCGGTGTTGCCCGTCAGCTTGGTGACGACTTCGAGCACCAGCACCGCGTGCCAGCCCTTCATCAGCAGGCCGCGGAGCCGGTACGCCTTGCCCAGCTTGGCGATCTGGTCCGGGGCGAGCGCCCGGCCGAGCCGCAGCAGCCGGGCGAGCGGGGCCGCGTCCACCCAGCGGGTGAGCAGGAACTCCAGCGTCGGCAGCCCGACGATCGCGAGGTCGAGCCAGCGCTCCTTCGCGTAGCCCAGGGTGCTCGGGGCGGCCGACGCCTTGACCACGAACTCGGCCGCGAACGCGACCCAGATGGCGGCCACGCCCAGGTCCACGGCCAGCCCGAACGCGGGGTTCGCGCGGACCGTGTCCCCCGAGGCGTGCTCCAGGGCCAGCACCGGCAGGATCAGGAACGCGATCACCAGCATCGGCCCGCCGAACGCCTTCGTCAGCGTCTTGAGCAACTCCTTCCCCGGCGGCCGCCACCCGAGCCGCGGCAGCCAGATGCGGTTCGTCACGGGGTGGACCCACGCCAGCCGGGCCGGCGGCGCGACGATCACCAGCAGGCACCGCAGCCCCGCTTTCGTGGGGGAAATCTCCCGCGACCGCCGGAAATATGCTTCGACCGCTTCCGCCACGAACACCGGCCACAGGACCGCCAGCCCCAGGTACATCGCGTCGAGTTCGTGCTGCGTCACGTCCGGCTGCGACGCCCGGTGAATCAGCCCCGCGAGGATCAGCAGGTCCGCGAACGCGAGGGCGAACATCACCGGGGCGAGCCGGCGTTCCAGCGTCGGGACCGGGACTGCGGACGGATCGGTCGGCGACATGGCGGCCTCCGGGTGTCCTTCGGGGGGAGGTATAGGGAAGTTCGCCGGGGCCGGGCGCGGGATTGCCGGAATCGGCGGGAACCGCGACCGATTGCGCGAAATGCGGGTGGCCGCCGGCTATTCCACCGCGTAGTGTAGTCGTGTCACAGGGGGAAAACGGATGGCGAAGGGGAAGTCCCAGACCGCGTGCGATTCGCCGGGGGTGATGGCCCGGACGCCGCTGTTGTCCCCCATTCAGGCGGGCGGGCTGGCGGCCGTGTTCAAGGTGCTGGCCAACGACACCCGGCTGCGGCTGCTCCACGCCCTGCTGCGGGCCGGCGAGATGTGCGTCGGCGACCTCGCCGGGTCGCTGGGCATGAAGCCGCAGGCCGTCTCGAACCAGCTGCAACGGCTGTCCGACCTGGGCATCCTGGCCGCGAGGCGGGACGGCAACAACGTCTACTACCGCGTCGTCGACGTGTGCGTGTCCGGGCTGCTCGAACAGGGGTGGTGCCTCGTGAACGCCTCCGACCGGCGGCTTCCGGGGTGGGGCACGGGCTGCTGCGGGGAGTAGGTCCAATCACGGGTATTCTCCCCCTCTCCGCTTCGGGGAGGGGGTTGGGGGGAGGGGTTCTGTTCATGCCACCCGGCTCGAGGCGATGCGCGGCGGAAGTCGTGGGGACGTTTTGCCTGGTGTTCGCGGGCACCGGGGCGATCGTCGTGGACGACACGCACCCCGGTACGGTCACGCACGTCGGCGTGGCACTGACGTTCGGGCTGATCGTGCTCGCGATGATTTATGCCGTCGGGGACGTGTCCGGTGCCCACCTGAACCCCGCGGTCACGCTCGGGTTCGCGGCCGCGGGGCGGTTCCCGTGGCGGGACGTGGCCGCGTACCTCGGGTGCCAGCTGGCCGGGGCGGCGGCCGCGAGCGTCGCACTCTCCGCGATGTTCCCCGACCACCCGAACCTCGGGGCGACGCTTCCGAAAGGGCCGGTCGCCCGCTCCGTCGTGATGGAGTTCGTGCTGACCGCGGTGCTGATGTTCGTCGTCCTCGGCGTCTGCACCGGGGCGAAGGAGAAGGGCGTCCTCGCCGGCGTCGCGGTCGGGGCGGTGATCGCCCTCGAAGCCCTGTTCGGCGGGCCGGTCAGCGGCGCGTCGATGAACCCGGCCCGGTCCCTCGCCCCGGCGGTGGTGTCCGGCCGCCTCGACCACCTGTGGGTGTACCTGCTCGCCCCGCCGCTCGGCGCGGGGGCGGGCGTGCTGGCCTCGCGGATCGTCCACGGACCCCGACCGGAGACCGAGTCATGACCGTCGAAACCCTGACCCGCGCCCTGGCCGCGAACGCCGGCCAGCCGCTGCACCTGATGCTCCCGGACGAGAGCTTCGTGCCCGCGCACTTCCACGTCACGGAGGTCGGCCGGGTCCACAAGGACTTCGTCGACTGCGGCGGGACCGTCCGGTCGGCGACGACGTGCGCGATTCAGGTGTGGGTCGCCGACGACACCGCCCACCGGCTCGACACGTCGAAACTGGCCCGCATCGTCGGGCTGGCCGCCCCGGTGCTGAAGGGGACGGACCTGCCGGTGGAATTCGAGTACCAGACGACGACGGCGTCGCGGTTCCCCCTGGCCGCCATCGAAGCCACGCCGGGCGGGCTGCTGTTCCACCTCGGCACCGCCCGCACGGACTGCCTCGCCCCGGACCGCTGCGGGGTGGGGGCGGGCTGTTGCTGACCCGAGAGCCGCGAACGCAAGTGAGCGGCTCGCTTCCTCCGAATCGCGACAGTGACCCCGGTGAAGGGCGTGACTTCCTGCGAATCGTGACGGCGTCCCGTGCGTGGACGTCAGCCGCTCACTTGCTTGCGTTCGCGGCTCTTGAAACCCTCCGGAGAACCCCATGACCGCCGTGAAGTCCGTCCTGTTCGTGTGCGTCGAGAACTCGAACCGCAGCCAGATGGCCCAGGCGTTCGCCACGATCCACGGCGGCGGGCTCGTCGAGGCGCACTCGGCCGGGTCGCGGCCGTCCGGGAGGATCAACCCCCGTGCCGTCGCGGCGATGGCCGAACGCGGGTACGACCTGAGCACGCACGAATCCAAGGGGCTGGAGGCGTTCAACGGCCGCACCTTCGACGCCGCCGTGACGATGGGCTGCGGCGACGAGTGCCCGCTCGTCCTGGCGAAGACCCGCGTCGACTGGCAAATCCCCGACCCCCGCGAGATGCCGCCGGAACAGTTCCGGGAGGTCCGCGACCTCATCGAGCGCAAGGTGAAGGAACTGCTCGGGGTGGCGTGACCCTTCGCGACCCGGCCGGTTCTGGATTCGGGCCGGGAAAGCGTGTACGCTACGCGGGTGCGCCCGATTCGGGAACCGCCCGCCGGCTGCGCCCGTCCAACCCCTGTCACCCCGACCCGATCTCCGGAGATTCCGATGATGTCCCGTCTGTTCGCCGGCGCGGCCCTGGCCGCCGGCCTCGCCTTCACCGCCAGCGGGTTCGGCACCGCGGCCGAGGAAAAGAAGGACAAGAAGGCCCTCGAAGCCACGAAAAAGGCCCTCGCCGAGATCGGCGACTTCATCGGCCAGTGGAACGTCGACGCCAAGGGGAAGATCGCCGGCGCGGAAAAGTCGTCCAAGGAAAAGATGGAACTCGGCTGGAAGTTCAAGGACGGCGACGGCTGGGTCAACCTCGAAATCAAGGACGGCAAGTTCGTCACGAAGGGGGAACTGAAGTACGACCCCGCCAAGAAGGACTACCTGCTGACCCTGACCGACGCCGGCGGCAAGGAGATCGGCACCTACGCCGGGAAGTTGAAGGTCGGCAAGCTGATCCTCGAAAAGACCGACAGCGGTTCGGGCGACGTCGGCAAGATCACGATGTACACCGTCTCCGACGGGGCCCGGCTCATCATGGTGAACGAGGTCAAGGCCGGCGGGAAGGGCTCCTTCGTCGAGCAGTTCAAGTTCACCTGCGGCAAGGAGGGCGAGTCCTTCGCCGGCGGCAAGAAGAAGCCCGAGTGCGTCGTCACCGGCGGGGCCGCCACCATGGCCGTCAACTACGGCGGTAAGACCTACTACGTCTGCTGCTCGGGGTGCCGCGACGAGTTCAACGCGAACCCGAAGAAGTTCGTGGATGAGTTCGAGAAGAAGAACAAGTAACGGGAACTGACACGGCGAGCGGCGCGGCGTGAGCCCGCCGTGTTCTTCGAGGAGAACACGGCGGGCTCACGCCGTTTTACACGCCGATTGACACGGCGGGCTTACGCCCCGCCGCTCGCCTGTTTGCTTACTCCACCACGGCGAGGATGTCGTCTTCCGTCAGGACGAGGTATTCCTTGCCGTCGACGTTCACTTCCGTCCCGGCGTAGCTGGTGAACAGGACGCGGTCGTTGGCCTTCACCTGGAACGCGGCGCGGTTGCCGTTTTCGAGGAGCTTGCCTTCGCCGAGGGACAGAATCTTCCCTTGCTTCGGCTTCTCCTTCGCGGTGTCCGGCAGGATGATCCCGCCGGCCGTCTTGTCTTCCGCTTCGAGCCGTTCGACCACGATCTTGTCGTTCAACGGGACGATCTTCATGCCAACCTCCGTGGTGAGAGAGAACTCAGTTGACGGGCACCGCTGACGGTGTCAGCGGGCCGCTATTCGCCGGACAAAACAAACTTGTATCGAAACACCTGGACGAGTGCTTGCCCGAGCCAACCGAGAACAACGGCCGGTAGCAGCAGCATTGCTCCCCACATCCCGAGCACGAACAGAAACTCGCCGGTGTTCATTCCGTAGTTCCCGGTCAGGAACACCACCCAAGTCGGCCAGTACGCCAGGGCCTTCGACTCGGGCACCCAGTTCACGCACCCGAAGGTGACGAGCAGCCCGACGGCGAACCCGAGCCACAGCCGGCGGTTAGTGGGGATCGACTGCCGTCCCATCGCCGGCCCCCCGGTTGGGCTCGGTCGGCCGGTATACCTGTTGCAGCGCCCGAGCCAGCGTGTGCAGCAGCACGTTCTTGTTCACCGGCTTCGGGATGACGCTGTACACCTGGGCGCTCAGCGCTTGCCGCAGCAGTTCCCGCGTCGCGTCGGCCGTCACCAGGATGGCCGGCAGCAGGGCGTTGATGAGCCGCACCTGTTGCAGCGCCTCCAGCCCGGTCATCCGCGGCATGTGCATGTCGAAGAACGCCACGTGGACGATCTCGATCTGCACGACCTCGATCGCTTCTTCACCCGAGCCGACGACGACGGGCTTGAACCCGCGGTCGGCCAGCAGCCCGGCCAGCGTCTCCCGGCAGCCCGCGTCGTCGTCGGCGACGAGGACGGAGAACCGCTTGTCGGCGGGCTCGGCGTCGGGTGGGGTGTTCGCTTCGGCTACCATCCGCCTACCTCCCCGCGGTTGGCGGGCGGACTGCCCGAGTGCCGGCGCGGAAGCTTGTGTCGATGTCCCCGGCTGTGCAAACCGAGTGCCGGCGCGACCCTGCGGCGACGGCACCCTAGTTTACCTCATGAATCCGAACGGGTTAAGGCCGAATGCCGGCCAGGAACGGGGCGGCGGATGCGCGCAAAATGTCAGCCGGGCGGGACGGACCTGTCAGGCTGGCAGGGCAGCCCTGGAGGGTCGATATCTGGTAGGGTGGGTCGAGCCGCTTCGGCGAAGACCCACCGGAATGGCAAGCACTCGTTGCCGTTTCGGTGGGTCTTCGCC
>CAYUHJ010000214.1:0-10811 GCA_964444365.1 uncultured Alcaligenaceae bacterium
CAACTACCCTCAATGACTCCGTCCCCAACCATTACCGATCGCGACGAGCGCCTCGCGTTTCTGATCGAGGGCTTCGCCTCCGACGTCCGCGCCGGCCGCTCCCCGGACATCGAGAGCGCCGCCGCGTCGAACCCGGACCTGGCCGCCGAACTGCGGGAACTGTGGGCCGTCGCGCAGGTGGCGGAACTCGCCCGGCCGTTGCCGTCCACGATCGCACACCCTCACGCGACATCGCCGACCGAGGCCCCGGCCGCGCCGCCGCGTGAGTTCGGCGACTTCGAGATCCTGCGGGAACTCGGCCGCGGCGGGATGGGCGTCGTCTACAAGGCCCGGCAGAAGTCGCTGAACCGGGTCGTCGCGCTGAAGATGGTCCGCGAGGCGCACCTCGCCTCCGACGGCGACCGTGCCCGGTTCCGCGGCGAGGCGGAGGCCGCGGCCCGGTTGCAGCATCCGAACATCGTCACCGTCTTCGAGGTCGGCTCGCACGACGAACAGGCGTACTTCTGCATGGAGTACGTCGAGGGGGAGACGCTCGCTCACCGCGTGACCGAAGGGGGGCCGCTGCCGCCGAAGGAGGCCGCCCGGCTCGTCGCGGTGATCGCCCGCGCCGTCCAGCACGCCCACGACCACCGCATCCTGCACCGGGACTTGAAGCCGTCCAACGTGTTGCTCAGTGCCGAAGTTCCCAAGATCGCGGACTTCGGCCTCGCGAAGCAGACGGGCCGGGCGGAGTCGCTGACCCGCACCGGTGCGATCGTCGGCACGCCGAGCTACATGGCCCCGGAGCAGGCGACCGGCCGCAAGGACCTGACTCCCGCGGCGGACGTGTATTCCCTCGGCGCGATCCTGTACGAACTCCTCACCGGCCGGCCGCCGTTCCGGGCGTCGAACCCCGTCGACACGCTGCTGATGGTGCTGGAGCAGGAGCCCGTCCCGCCGCGCGACCTGAACCCCGTCGTGCCGCGCGACCTCGAACTCGTCTGCCTGAAGTGCCTGCAAAAGCCGGCGGAACTGCGGTACTCCTCTGCGGCCGCCCTCGCCGCGGACCTGGACGCCTTCCTCGCCGGCGAGCCGATGTCCGTGCAGCCCGGCAGCCTCGGGTCGTTCGTGTCCCGGCTGTTGCGGGAGACCCACCACGCGGCGGTGCTGGAAAACTGGGGCCTGCTCTGGATCTGGCACAGTCTCATGATTTTCCTGCTCTGCCTGCTGACGCAGGTGATGGCGTGGGAGGGGGTGACCTCGCACTCGGCGTACCTCGCGGTGTGGGCGACGGGGCTCGCCACGTGGGGCACGATCTTCTGGCGGCTCCGTCGCCGCGGCGGGCCGGTGCTGTTCGTGGAACGGCAGATCGCCCACGCCTGGGCCGCCGCCACGATGGCGAGCGTGGGGCTGTTCGTCATCGAGGTGCTGCAGGGGTTGCCGTCGCTGACGCTGTCCCCGGTGCTGGCCGTCGTCGCGGGGATGGTCTTCTTCTTCAAGGCGGGCACGCTGTCCGGGCAGTTCTACATCAGTTCCTTCGCGTACTTCGTGACGGCGGTGCTCATGGCCGTCGTCCCGGCCGTCGGGCACCTGCTGTTCGGCGTGGTGTCGGCGGTGTCGTTCCTCGTGCCGGGGATCAAGTACTACCGGCAACGCAAGCGCGCGGAACGGGTGTGAGCGGAAGCTCGGTCCGTGCTGTTCTTGTAGGTCGGGCCGGGTCTTCGAGGCCCGACGGGAGGCGCAACGTCGGGCCTCGAAGACTCGGCCCGACCTACAAAACACCGGAATCGGTTCACGACGACAGCCCGCCGCAGCCGCCGAGCATGATCCACGCGAGCGGCCGCACCGCGACGCACCACACCACGACGAGCCACGCCGCGAGGAGCCCGACGCCGGAGAGCATGACCGCGATTCCGCGGGTATCGGCCGATTCTTCATGGCGTCCAACCACTGTCATGCCCGCGACGACCCAGGCCACGGGTAACCCGAGCGTGAGCACGCCGTACTCCGCCCAGAATGCGGCGATCTCGGGGACCGTGAAGCCGGCGAGCGGGTACCACTTGTAACACGCGGCGGCACTGAGCACGCCGGTCGCCAGTACGCCGATCTGCATCAAGCCGAGAATCGCGATGTTTCGGCGGGTGAAGAAATCCATCACCACTCCTCGGCGACGCCGTCCAGGTGCAGGTGCGTCGGGCCATTGCCGCCGCGGAGTTCGATGACGCGGTCGGCCCGGCCTTGCGTCAGGTACGCCGTCAGGTCGACGCCCGTGTACCCTGGTATGGGCACGCCGAGACTGCAAGTTATCACGGTCGGCGAGGATCCGCAAAAGTGTCCCGGCAGAGAAAAGCTTAATCGAATCGAATATGCAAGCACTAGTCGATCAATCGTACGGACCGAACTGAACGACATTACTTTGTTCGGGGATTTTGCCGTACTTGACGAAGGCGAGGCGTGCCCGTAATATCTATGTGCCCATATCTCCACCTCCAAACAGTCGTCCCTCTCCCTTCACCTGGGGACGAACACATGCGACGTTTCGCGATTCTGGCTGCCTACTTTGCGGTCGGTTCGAGTGGGCTTGTTTCCCTCGCGGCAGACCCGATACCCGACCCGGACGCGAAGGGAACGGTCGTGGTCACTTCGATTGGGAAAGACAAAATGTCCATCGTAGTCAAAGTGGCAACGACCGTGGCTCAAAACTGCACAGTTGGCAAAGTGCAAGCGTTTGCCATGAAGACAAATGGCAACTACATCCATGGCAGTGCGGATGCAGTTGTTGATCCGACGGATGGCATGAAATGGACGGCAACCATCGCTGACGTACCTAACGGGACATATTTCGTTTGGGCAGTGTCTGAGATTGCCTCGGGCAATGATTTTCAACGAGTTGGATCATCTGTCACACCTAATTTCCCAATCAACAACACTCCTGACGCACCGGCAGTTCCTAATGGGGCTCTGGTGAATTATTCTGCTGGGTTCCCTAAACGACAAATGCTCGGAGCCCAAATCGTTGCGAGTGGAACTGTAACGGTGACTCAGCCGACTTATCAACTTGCAGGGACGGACCCGGTTGTCCTCGCGGCCATTCCTGTTCAAGGCGGACTTGTCAGAGAAGGCCTGCCGGTCGTTCCGCCTCCGGCTGGCGCAATCTACAACTGGAATAATGCGTCCATTCTTGCACCTGCAGCGTTTGAGCACAACATACTCGCCCGTGCACGATTGACTCCGAAGGCCGGTCAAAAGGGTCCATCTTATGAGGTGGGCGCAGCTTGGGTCAAGAAGTGATGTGGACGAGGGCGACCAAACTGAGTCAGGAGGACGTCATGCGTCATCGGATTCACGGTGCCTCGCTCGTCGAGGTACTCATTGTCATCGGTATCCTTGCCGTGTTGATTGGTTTGATATTGGGAGGGATCCAACGCGCTCGAGAAACATCTGTGCGGGCACAGAGTATGAACAACCTACGTCAACTAGCGATTGGCGTCCACCAATACGCAACTGCTAACGATGGACGCCTTCCGGTCGATGGGCAGAAGTCGGTATTCCATCAAGTCGCAATATACTGTGAACTGGATTGGACGAATCCTGTCGACCATAAGCTTTTCCAGAGTCCAGCGGATCCGACGCTCGCTGGCAATAATCCCAAAACGAATCCAGGACTGACTAGCTATTCTTGTAACCGACAGATATTTAACCGCGAGATACATCCGACACTTTCCGGAACATTATCAGACGGAGCCTCGTCAACAATCATGCTAGGTGAGCAGTACGGATGGTGTGACGCTACATACCGAAAATGGCACGCACGATGGGGTGATTTTGCTGTATACCAACACATGCCCGCCGAGTTCGCTGCACAGGTCGTGACGGTCACGACTGGCAATCCGCCCGTCACTCTTCCCGATTGGCCAGACCCCGTTACGTTCCAGGTTCAACCATGTACCGAGACGAGGAGTTCCCCCACCGCTCCGGAACCCGATTGCGGGACGCTGCCCGCGTGCGACTGGCACTTTAACCAGACCCCCCATCCCAGCGGGATGCTCGCGGCCCTGGCGGACGGCAGCGTCCGGATCCTCCACCCGAAGATTGCCCCCGAAACCTTTTGGGGAGCCGTCACCCCCGCCGGAGGCGAGACCCTCGCGGATTGGTAGGTCCGGTACATCCTTCAGGGACGATCCGGATGCCATGTGCTTCATCACCCCTCCTCGGCGACGCCGTCCAGGTGCAGGTGCGTTGGGCCGTGGCCGCCGCGGAGTTCGATGACGCGGTCGGCCCGGCCTTGCGTCAGGTACGCGGTCAGGTCGACGCCCATGTCCTTCAGCGAACCGAGGTGTTCGCGCTCGCGCTGCTCGGACTGCCGGCGCATTTCGAGGTGCTGCTCCGCGTCGCGGCGGCGCTGGTCCCGCACGGCCGAGCGCTCCGCCTCCTTCTGGCGCAGGTCCGCCTCCTGCCGCTTCCGCGACAGTTCGATCTCGGCTTCGACCTCAGCGGATTGCTCGGTTCGCCGCCGGGCGGCCCGTTCGATCTGGGCCGTGAGTTTGAAGTTCTCCAGGTCCTGCGCCTGTCGTTCGGTCGCGCGGTCGAGTTCGAGTTTCGTGCGGGCCTCGATGGCCTGGTCGTGCATCGCTTGCAGGCGGTCCGGGGCACCGTAGCCGCGGTAGACGACCTTCGTGATGCGGTAGCCGGTCTGGGCCGCGCGGGCGGTCAGTTGCCGGTACGTCTCGATCTCGTTGAGCTTGCCGTTCTCTTTCTTGAAGTCTTCAAACGTCCGCCGACCTACGAAGTCGACCGCGTCGGAAGTCGCCGCGTTGATGAAGTCGCCGATCGGGTCGTGTGTGGTTTCTAGCATCCGCTCGATGTCGGCGAGCTCGAAGAACACCATCAGCTTGATCGTGAGCACGGCGTCGTCGGCGGTGCGGACCTCGGGCACGTCGTGGTACATCTGGTCGGGCATCAGCCAGAGTTTCTGGAAAACGAGCCCCTTCGCGGTCTTCCGCTGGCCGGTGGATCCGCCGTCGCTGCCGTGCCACGCGAAGGTGTGCAGCCATTCGCCGGGCTCGGGGACGAAGACGGTCGGGCCGTACACGATTCGCCGGGTGACGGTGTCGGCGTCCGCGGGTCGGCGGTAGACGATGACGGCCTCCTTCGCCGCGAGTTGGAGGGCGTCTTGCCGGGTGACTTGCTCGTGAACGCGCGGGTCGAACCAGATGTCCGCGGGGCCGGTGAGGTGCTGTTGCATGCCGTCGCGGTGGCGGACGACGAGGAACTCGCCGGGGTGGGCGACGAAGTGCTTCATCGCGAGGATGCGCTTGCCCCAGGTGAACACGCGGGCCGGGCCGACGACGACTTCCATGCGGCCGTCCTTATGGACCAGCAACGCCCGCTGGCCGTCCTCGACGGTCTCGAAGAACATGTCGATTCTCCCGTAACGGGGGGTGTTGTCTTCGCCATCGGGACCAGACAAAGCCGGCTGAGCGAGGCGGTTATAGTCGGGGACACCGGACATTTCTTCCAAAGAAGCAAGCGACATGTAGGATGCGACCGCATTTTCGGGCATCACCATCGCGGCAGATCGAAGGGGCATCCGTTCGAGGCGGTCCGAAGCGGACTTCGGGGCGGTTCCCGTCACACGCCGTTGACGTGATTGCGCGTGCCAATTCACCGCTCCGCTTGGAGGTCCGGCGGACATCGTGTCGGTGACCACTTCGTAGCCGTCGAATTCCTGCGTGTAGTAGGTGGTGATCGCGGCTAAGATGTCGTCCCGCGACGCGGGGACGAGGCTGATCTTCTTGTTGAGCAGGAACCCGAGTTGATCGCGGGCGGCGATGTTGACGGGGTCGGCCGAGGCGAGCGTGAGCGTTTCCCCGTTCAGCCGCAGGGGGAAGACGGTGTGCGTCATCGCGACGTGAACCGGCACCAGCGCGAGCACCCCGCCTTCCGGGACGAGTGCGGCCTCGGCCTGGCGGTTGAGTTGTCCGCGGTTCTGCATCAGGACGGGAACGGCACCCATTACCCCTCCCGGAGAAACCTGTCGCTTTTGTAGGGTGGGTCGAGCGCTTCGCGAAGACCCACCGGAGCGGCAACGACTGCTTGCCGCTCCGGTGGGCCTTCGCGAAGCGCTCGACCCACCCTACGTAAGACCTCGGCTTACTTCGGCAACTCCAGGACGTAGATCGTGCCGTCCTTGTTCGCCGTCACGAGCCGCTTGCCGTCCGGGGTGAACGCGGCGGCGTTGGCGGCGGTGGGGAGTTTCCAGGCCCGGACTTCCTTGCCGTCCATGTCCCAGGCGTTGACTTCGCCCTCCGCGGAGAACGTGGCGAACGCCTTGCCCGTGGGGGCGACGACGAGCCCGTTCACGCCGCCGGTGACGGCCTTGAACGCGGGCTTCGACTCGCGGGTCTTCACGTTGGCGATCTTCACGGACCCGTCCATGTCGATGGCCACCAGGGTGGACTTGTCCGGCGTCAGCGCGAGGTCCGCGGCGGCCTTCACGAACAGGGGCCAGTCGCCGCCGAGCCGGTCCTTCGCGGCCAGGTCCCAGAGGCGGATCACGCCGTCCTCGCCGCCGGTCACGCCGAGGGTGCAGTCGCCGGACACCGCGGCACACGTCAGGCTGCGGCCCTTTTCGGTCACCTGTGTCGGGGCCCCGCTGCCGTCGCCGGGGAAGACCTCGAACGCGGCGAGTTTCTCGTCGCGGCGGGCCCACACGACGGCGACCTTCGAGCCGTCACTGGCGGCGGCCATGTTGAAGACGCGGCCCGTCGGGGCGGACCGCAGTTCGCCGACCGGCTTGAGCGTCCACCAGCGGATGCGCTGGTCGTCGCCGGCGGCGACCACCCGATCCGGCCCGGCGAACCCGAGGGCGTTGATGGCGTCGGCGGCCCCGGTCAGGGTGGCGACTTCCCGGCCGGACCCGAGGTCCCACACCTTCACGGTCTTGTCCTCGGACCCGGTGACCGCCAGCGTGCCGTCCTTGTTGATCGCGATGCAGCGAGCCGGCAGCGCGTGCCCGGCGGACGACACCGAGTCCGGGCGAGCCGTGTCGAAGATGCGGACGGACTTGTCGACGCCGGCGGACAGGACCGCGCCGCCGTCCGGCCGGAACGCGACCGCCGTGACCCAGTCCGTGTGGCCGCGGAAGCCCCGGAATTCGGCCCCGGTCTGCACGTCCCAGACGCGGGTGACGGAGTCGGACCCGCCGGCGGCGATGTACCGGCCGTCGTTGCTGAACGCGATCGCCGTCACCGGCGGGACGGCGGTGCTCGTGCCCTTGGCCGCCGGCTCGAACTTGCTCACCGGGGCGGGTGCCCCCGTCGCGGGGGCGGTCCAGAGGCGGACCGCGCCGTCCCCGCCGCAGGTGGCGAGGCGGTTCCCGTCTGGGGAGTAGACGACGCAGGCGACCCCGGCCGTGTGGGCGGACACGGTGCCGACCAGCTTCGGCTCGGCCGCGTCGAGGGATAGCAGCGTCAGCCCGCCGTCCGCGGTGCCGACGGCGACCTGCTTGCCCCCCTTCTTGACGGCGAGGGCACAGACCGCGGACTTGCCGGCCCACGTCCACTTGTCCTTCTTCTCCTTCCCGTCCGCGTCCCAGCCCTTGACCGACCGGTCGGCGGAGCCCGAGACGATCAGCCGGGCGGCGTCGTCGGCCGCGACCGCGAGGACGGCGGACGAGTGCCCGGCGAAGTCGGTCGCGGTCCCGGCCCCGAGGTCCCAGACCTTCACGAGCTTGTCCCCGCCGCCGGACGCGAGCTTGTCGTTGCCGGAGAACGCGACGGCGGTCACGGCGCGGGCGTGGCCGTCGAGCGGCTTGAACGACTTCCCGTTGGCGTCGTACACCCGCACGACCTTGTCCGCACCGGCGGCGGCGAGCTTCGTCCCGTCCGGGCTGAACGCGGCGGTCCACAGCGGCGCCCCGGCGTCGGTGGCGGCGCGGTGCTCGTCCGCCTCCGCGAGCGGCCACAGCCGGACGGACCCGTCCTCGCCCCCGGAGGCGATCTGCTTGCCGTCCGGGCGGACCGCGACGGCCGTCACCCAGCCGAGGTGCCCCTGGAAGCTCCAGGTCTGCTTGCCGCTCGCGACCTCCCACACGCGGACGGTCTTGTCCTTGCTGCCGGTGACGAGGACTTTCCCGTCGAGGGACGCGGCCAGGGTGTTGATCTTGTCGGTGTGCCCGATGTAGCTCCGCACGGTGGCCCCGGCCCCGCCGCCGGACCCGTCGGCCGCGGGGATCGCGGTCAGCTTCGCCTTCGTGTCCCCGCCGCACGTGACGACGCCGTCCCCGGCGAACCCGACGCCGTACCCGGCCTGCCCGGCGTCCGTGACGGGAAGCGAGAGCAGAATCTTCTTGTCCGTCGCCGGGGCGTAGACGAACATCTCGCCCGAGGCGTTCACGGACGCGACGACCCGGCCCTTAGACCCGACCGCGACGCCCTCGACCCGTTGCGACTGTTCGGGACTGGTGTAGACGGGCTTTTCCTTCGCCACGTCCCAGACGATCACGGTCTGGTCGTCCGAGCCGGACACCACGGTGTTCGGGTCGGCCCCGAAGGCGACGGCGCGGACGAGTTTCTTGTGCCCCTTGAGGGTGGACTTGGTCTCGCCGGTCTTCGCGTCCCAGACGTGGACCTCGGTCCCGCCGCACGACGCGACGGACTTGCCGTCCGGGGCGAACGACACCCCCGCCACGCGGAAGACGTTGGTGTCCTCCGGCTTCGCGCCGGGCTTGTCGAGGTGGCCCTTGTAGTTGACGACTTCCCGGCCGTTGCCGAGGTCCCAGACCCGCACGGTGCCGTCGCGGGAGCACGACGCCAGGCGGGTGCCGTCCGGGCTGTACGACAGGCCGTTGACGCGGTCCGAGTGCCGCAGCCGGGCGGTGCCGATGACGCGGACGACGTGGTCCGGCAGCCCGACGGGGCGGAACGGGATCAGCCACCGGGCGTCCCGCGCCAGCCGGGCGGCGGCGGCCAGGTTGCCGTCCGCGAGGGCCGCCTCCGCCCGCTTCGCGAAGTCGTCGGCCGCCTTCAGTTCCGCTTCGGTGAACGTCTTGAGGGCGTCCTGACGCTCCGCCCGGAACTTCGCGAGCCCGTCCTTCACCTGGTCCGCGGTCGCGGTCTCCTGGGCGAACGCGGGCACGGCCAGCGCGACGACGACGAGCAGTGCGGCGGATCGAAGCATCGGAAAATCTCTCGGCCCGGCGGAGGGGAACCCGGTAACACGAGTATACACGGGCCGGATATGACGAGGAACCCGCGGGAAATGTAACGGGGGTGTATCCAGACGGGGCTGGAAATGAAACGAGACGGAGCAAAACCCTCGCTTGCGCTTCGGGTTGGTGTCGAACCGCGTCCGAAGCGCAACCGAGAGGCTTGAATGTTCGTGCGACGGCGTCGGGCCTCGAAGACTCGGCCCGACCTACGTGAAAAGGTCACCGTCGCATCAGCGTCTCGTCCAGGTTCAACAGCACGTTCGCGACGACCGTCCAGCCGGCCAGTTCCGCGGCGTCCGCGCCCTTGGGGAGCGGGCCGAGCGGCTTCGTGGCGACGATGACTGCTTTCGCGGAGTCCTTCGCGAAGCCGGCCTTCGCGTCGTCGAAGAGGGCCAGCAGCCGGGCGACTTCCTTCTCCGTCGGCGGACGGGAGAGGACCAGCCGGAACCCGGCGGTGAGCTTGTCCGCGGGCTTCGCGCCGGCGGCGTCCATCCGCCGGGCCAGGGCCTGGGCCGATTCGACGTAGACCGGGTCGTTCAGCGTCACGAGCGCCTGAAGCGGCGTGTTCGTTCGCACCCGGCGGATGGTACACGCCTCGCGGCTCGGGGCGTCGAAGGTGGTCATCGACGGGTACGGGCTCGTCCGCCGCCATTCCGTGTACAGGCCGCGGCGGTAGCGGTCCTCGCCGTCCGAGGTCTTCCAGTCGAGCCCGCCGCCGAACGCCGCGGAGAGCCCCATCGACGGGCGGGCCGGGCGGACGGACGGGCCGTTCATCTTCGGGCTGAGCAGGCCGGCGACGGCGAGGGCCTGGTCGCGGACCGTCTCCGCCGGCAGACGGAACCGCGGCCCGCGACTGACCAGCCGGTTGTCCGGGTCGCGTTCCAGGGCCTCGGGCGTGACCTTCGAGGATTGCCGGTACGCCGCCGACGTGACGAGCAGTTTCAGGAACGCCTTGGTGTCCCACTTCTGGGCGACGAACTCGGTCGCGAGCCAGTCGAGCAGTTCGGGGTGGGACGGCAGTTCCCCCTGGGAACCGAACTCCTCGGAGGTGCGGACGAGGCCGTTGCCGAAGATCGCCTCCCAGAAGCGGTTCACCGTGACGCGGGCGGTCAGCGGGTTGTCGGGGTCGACGAGCCACTTCGCCAGCGCGAGGCGGGTCGGGTCGGCCCCCTTCGGCAGCGGGTGGAACGCGGACGGCACGCCCTCCGTGACGGTGTCCCCGGTGTCGAGGAAGTTGCCGCGGATCTGGACCTTCGTGACCCGGCGGCGGTCCTTCGGCAGTTCGCGGAAGATGGGGACGCTCGTCTCGGGCTTCACGCCCGCGGCGGCCTTCTCGACGGCGGCGGCCACGTCCTGCGCGGCCTTGACCGCCCACGCCGGCTGGTTCG
Source organism: uncultured Alcaligenaceae bacterium (assembly GCA_964444365.1). Taxonomy (GTDB): domain Bacteria; phylum Planctomycetota; class Planctomycetia; order Gemmatales; family Gemmataceae; genus CAYUHJ01. The sequence goes on from CAYUHJ010000214.1 coordinate 10,579, forward strand.
GGACTTGCCGCAGGGCCGCCGCGCGAGCCTTCGCCCGGGCCGCCTCGGCTTCCAGGGCCGCCTTCTGCTGCTTCTGGGCCTCCGTGTAGAAGGACAGCAGCGGGCTTTCGTCGCGGCGGTCGGCGTCCTCGGTGTTGTTCAGGAACGCGAAGACGCGGAAGTATTCCTTCTGCGAGATCGGGTCGTACTTGTGCGTGTGGCACTGCGCACACGCCATCGAGACGCCCATCCAC
>CAYUHJ010000215.1:0-10699 GCA_964444365.1 uncultured Alcaligenaceae bacterium
GGTGAAGGGTTCACGCCCCAGACCACCCCCACCCTCACCCTCCCCCCTCAAGGGGAGGGGAATAGAAGTCAACGAGAGATCAAATCAGCCCGCATGGAGTCTAGCGACGGCGTCCGGCCCGGCGACCGGGAAACGACGGCGGCCACCCCCGCGCGGGAATGGCCGCCGTCGGTCCGAACGTCCGGGCCGGCGGGGGTCAGTCCCGCTTGATCGGGTTCGGGTTGGTCCCGGTCCCCGGCACGACCTCCTTGCGGTCCTTCACGTCGGCGATCCACTTGTCCCAGTCGGCGTTCCGCTGGGTCCGGCCCTCGTCGGCCATGTCCCGGGCGGAGTTCTTCAGCATCAGCTTGCCGTCCGACCGGAGGATGAGCAGGTCCGTGGCGGCGGCGTCCTTCACGGTCTTGTTGCCGACCTTCTCGTTGAGCAGCCCGCCCTCGAAGTCGAGGAGCAGGGACTTCGTCTTGAAGTTGACGGCCCACCCCTTCGGCTGGCTGTCGGCGGGGATGCCCGCGATCTTGATGCCGCCGCCGAGTTCCCGCAGGACGTAGTTGCCGACCGACGACGACCACAGCGGCAGCCGGACGAGCGTCCGCTTGCCGATGTACTCGCCGACCGCGACGGGGATTTCGGCCATCACCCAGGTGCCGACCGGCTCGGACTTGTCGGCGGACGCCCGGACCTGCGGCATCCAGGTCTGGAACTGGACGACCGCCTGCTTGCCGGACGACACCTCGCGGTGGTGGAGCAGGCTGTTCATGTTGTAGAGGGCGGCCGCCCGCTTCGGGACGGCGACGTTCGACAGCACCTCTTCCACCGTCGTCTTCGCCGCCTTCAGGTACTCTTCGGGGTCGTAGGCGTACAGGAACGCCTCCGGCGGCATGACGGCGATGTCCGGGATCGCGACCCAGGGGCCTTCGAGCAGGGCCTTCTTCGCCTCGCTCTTCTCCCGGACCTTGTCCTCCTTCCCGTAGTTCGGGTTCTTCATCCGGACCCGCACCCGGTACTGGTAGGCGTGCCCGGACTCGGTGTCGGGGTCTAGGAACCGGAGCATCATCACGTCCGCGTCCGGCAGGCCCTGCGCGTTCGGGTCGACTTTCCCGTCGGGCTTCTTCGGGTCGACCGGCGGCTGGGGCGCGTTCGGGAAGTTCCCGATCAGGCCGTTGGTCGTCCCCTGCCCGCGGGGGGCGAACGGGTTCTCGTCCTCGCCAAGCTTGCCGAGCCGCTTCTCCAGTTGGCTCGGCGTCAGCACCGGCTTCTGGGCCTCCCGCAGCTTGGCGATCGCGTCCACGACCGACGCCAGCCGGATCGGCGGGTACGACGACAGGCCGGGGATCATCTGCGGCAGCGGGGCCGTCATCTTCTGTTCCGGCCGGGTGAAGTACGGCAGGTAGCCCTGGTCCGGCAGGCTGTCGATCATCCGGGCGGCGATCCGCTCCTTGTACTCCCCGTAATGGTCGTAGGGCGTCCACGGCAGCTTGTCGATCTCGTCCGGGGAGGTGCCCGGCGGGATGACGCGGCGTTCGACGTCGAACCCGTCGAAGACGGGGGCCTGGCCGCCCGTCGGGCCGGTGACCTTCCCGCCCACGGGGGGAACGGGGATCGGGGCGGGGGCCGGTTGGACGCCCCCGACCACGCCGACCGCGGTACCGCCGGTCGCCTCCAGGGCCGCGTGGGCGAGGCTCTGGAGCCGCAGCGCCCGTTGGATTTCGGCGAGTTGCTGCTTGATCGGGAACGCGGCGGTGACGACGACCATCCGCATCGGGACGACCGTCTCCGCGAGCGGCAGCCCCTTCTTTGCCGCCTCTTCCGGCGACATGTACTCGACGGCCTTGTCCTCGGACCGGCGGAAGTCGCCGCCGAGGGAGTTCGGCCCGGCCCCGTAGGGGTCGCCGTTCGGACCGACGCCGGGGCGGACGGCCGGGTTCGGGCCGGGCGGGCCGGGGGGTTGCGGCTGCGGCGGGGCGACGGGTTGCCGGGGGTTGAACCGCGGACGGTTCTGGAAGAGGTCCTTCATGTTCTTTTCGAAGTTGAACTTGTCCTTCTCCGCGATCTTCTTCGTGATCAGGACGCCGACCTCGATCTCGCCCTTGGCGTTCCGCTGGATGTCCAGGGCCCGCATCGGCCCGCGGACGACGTCCACCTGCCACTGGTAGATGCCGAGGACGCGGGGGTTCTCGCGGAGCATGTCCGGCTGCGCGATCGGCTCGAACGTCGACGCGACGACGGGGAACTCCTTCGGCGCGACGGCGGGGAACGACGGCGGCATCAGGATGGCCTTGGGCAGGTCCTCCGCGCGAACCTTGCTGCCGTTCACTTCGGTCGTCACCTGCGTGGACTTTCTCTTGATCGCGCCGGCGAGTTCCTTCGGGTCGTCGGCGGCGAGGAACGACATGACGCCCCAGACGAGGAACGCCGCGAGGCCGACCGCGCCGACCGCGACGGCGATCTTCTCGCCTTTTTCCAGGAAGAAGTTCGAACCGGATTTCTTGGCCATGGCGGCAATCCTTCGTTCGGTTCAGGGGGTTCGGTTGGGCGAGCGGCACGGTGCGGGTGCCGAACTCGGGGGTTACTTCTTCGGCGTCTCCGCCGCGGGCTCGTACCGCTCGTACAGCGACACGACGCCGTAGATCGTCAGTTCCACGAGGCCGGACGTGACCTGCCCTTCCGCGACCGCGGAGTTCGGGCCGGGGGCTCCGGGGAAGAACAGGGTGCCCATCGGCCCCGGCGGGCCGAACCCCGCGGGCGGGGCGACCGTCCCCGGCGGGAGGACGGGCGTGCCCTCCTCCGGCGGTTGGTCCGGGGTGGCGGTGCCGAGGGAGCCGCGGAACCGCCGCCAGTGGGTCTGCGTCACCTGGAACCGCAGCGGGGAGTTGGTGTAGGCGACGACCGCGTCCTGGGCGAACATCTGGTCGACGATCAGCACCACCGCGACCGGCATCCGGCGGACCTGCTCGCTGACGCCGAGGTACCGCCTCCGGTTGCCTTCGAGGACCGTCGCCGGGGTGCCGGACTTGGCCCCGGCGACGCCGGGCACGCCGACCACCGGGCCGGGGCCGGGGCCGACGACCGGGCCGGGGGGGCCGTCTTCCCCGCCGGGGACGCCGGGCCGGCCGCCGCCGGGCGTCGGCTGGGCTTCCTCGAACACCTTCTGCAGCGGGGCCTTCAGCTCGGCGTCCGCGTTCCGGGCGTCCTTGTAGTTGAGCGCGAGGTTCGCCACCTGCCGGATCGGGACGGTCCGCTCGTCCAGGATCTGTTCGACCCGGTAGATGCCCTGCACCTCGTCCGCGGGGACCGTGACGCCGTGCAGCGCGGGGACCGGCTTCACCTCGAGCGTACTCGCGGCCGGCGGGCCGGACTTCACGAACTCGCCCTCGATCCGGACCTCGATCGGCCGGGCGGACTCGGCCTTGTTCAGCCACAGCTTCAGCCGCATCGTGTTCCCGACGCCGAGCAGTTGCAGCCGCTCCGTCTTGTTGCGGAGCTTCATCTTGACGATCTTGCGGTCGGACACGTCCAGGTCGAGTTCCCACACCCGGCTGGCGAAGGTCTGCTTCAGCGCCGTCGGGTCCTTGCCCTGGGGCTCGAACCGGGCGGCCGCGTCGTTGACCTCCTTCACGGGGGCGAGCAGCGCCCGCTGGACCCACAGGTCCTCGAGCGCCAGCCACACGTGCATCGGGCTGGGGTCCCGGTTGGTCCAGTCGCTGACGTACCGGAGGACGCTCCGCCAGTTGCCGCCGGCGAACGTGGTCGGGCGGATCGACTTGGCGGCGAGGTCGTAGGCGGCCTCGTACACGTCCTTCCGCTTGAACACCTGGATGGTGTCCTCGGTGTCGACGATCTTGGTGCCGAAGACGGCGTTCGCCTTTTCCAGGGCGGCCACGCGGCCGGCCCCGTCGCGGGGCCAGTCGTAGAGCTTGATCGGCCGGCCGTCCGGGTCGGTCAGGATCGGCTTGCCGCTCTGCCGCTTCCAGTTGTCCTCCCACAGCTTCGTCCGCTGTTCGATGAGGACCACCTTCTGCTTGTCGTAGTCTTCGAGGATCGTCTTGCCCTTCGGGTTGACCTTGAGGGCGTCGTTCGCCTTCTTGTAGGCGACCGCCTTCGTCTCGACCTCGGCCCCGACGTCCGTCCAGATGAACAGGACCGCGCCGACGACGAACAGCGGGGCGAGGCCGGTCAGGATCCAGAAGTGGTGCTTCTTCAGCGCGTCTTTGTTCACGTCAGACTCCGGGTGCGGGCCGGGGCGGGTGTTCGGGGGGAGGTTACTTCTTCGGCATCGGTACGGGCATCGGCGGGGTCGGGGCGGCCGCCGGCGGCGGGGTCGCGGAGTCGGGGCCGAGCGGCTCCCGCCAGATGAAGCAGACGACGAACTCGTACCGCGGCTTGACCTTCTGGGCCGGGACGGCCGGCCCGCCGACCGGGGGCACGACCGGCGGGACGCCCACCGCCGGCGGCGGGAACCCGACCCCGCCCTGGGCGGACCCGAGCGCCTGGAGCGGCACCCACGGCGCGCCGACGGCACCGGGCACGCCGCCCGGTCCGGGGGGTCCGACGGGGCCGGGCGGCATCGGAGCCGGGCCGGGGACCGGCGGCCCCTCGCCGGGGGCGGCGGTCTTCGGCCCGCCCATGAGCTGGTCGACGAGCGACGTCCCCACCAGCGGCTGCGACGGGGGGACTTCGACGTAGGCCAGCATGAACACATGGCTGACCTTCTCCTTGACCGGGTCCGGGACGCCAGGGAGCAGGGCGGGCACCTTCTTCTCCCCGGTGGCCGCCGCGAACTGGTTGAACTTCTGCAGGTTCCGCACGAGGCTGCGGCGGAGGAACAGCTTGCCGTCCTTGTGGTGCGTCGACCCGCGGACCTCGATCACCCACCCGCCGCCCTCCATCGCCTTGGGCTTCGGCCGGGGCGGGGAGACGTTCGTGTCCTCTTCCTTCTCGGCCGGCAGCAGGTCGTCCGCGATGTTGATGGCGAACGTCTTGTCGGCGTAGGCGCTCGCGTTGGTCAGGAAGTCGGTCAGGCTCGGGGCGTACCGGGCGTGGACGCCCTCGACGTTGATGTTCGCGAGGTTCTCGGTCAGGTCGTCGTCGAACATGCGTTCGAGGGGGATGCCCTCGGACATCCGCTGCAGGTACTTTTGGTACGCCCGCTCGCCCTTGTCCGAACTCCAGAACGGAAGCTGGTCGGCGTCGTGCAGGTTGCCGCCCTGCTCCTTCGTCCCGTGCCGGGGGAGGGCGGCGACGAGCACCTCCTGCAGCCGGACCCAGTTCAGCCGCTCGTCGTTGCCGGCGATGATCGCCTTGACGTCCCCCTGGGTGGCGTCGACCTCCGCCTTCTTGGCGGCGATCTGCGTTTCCTGGGCCTTGAACGCGGCGACGGCGGACGCGCTGGCCTTGATCTCCCTCTCGATCTCCGGGTCGCTGGCGGCGGCGTACTGCTTGCCGAGCCCCCACGCGACGACGCCCGTCCCGAGCAGCAGGCACGCGGCCGCCAGGGCGGCGTAGGGCTTCTTCGCCCGGACGAGCCGGTCCACGCGAATCTCGCCGGGCAGCAGGTTCGTCTGAATCCGGGCGAGTTCCAGCCCCTGCAGCGCCAGCCCGATCGCGATCGGGAACGTCAGCACGTTCTCCTGGAAGTTCGGGTCGTTCATCACCGAGTCGCCGTAGACCCGGCTCACCTTGGTCGGCTTGCGCACGTCCAGGGACAGCTTCTCCCCGAGGTACTTCTGCAGCCCCGGCAGCCGGAAGGCGTTCCCGAGCCCGACCATGTACGCGACGTGGGCGTCCCGGTGGGTGTTCGTGAAGTACCCGAGCGACCGCTGGACCTCGCCGACGAAGTCGGTCAGGACCGGCCGCAGGGCCTTCAGGATCGTGGCGAGGTCCGGGGACTTGGCGGCGTTCCGCTTGAGGTGCTCGGCCTTGGCGAAGGTGAGCTTCATTTCCTTCGTCAGCGCCCGCGTGAAGTGGTTCCCGCCCAGGGGCAGCGGCCGCTGCCAGATGATCTTCCCGCCGTCCGTGATGATGAGGTTGGACGAGTCCGTGCCGATGTCGAGTACGACCGCGCACCGCTTCTTGCCGCGGGGCGACTCGGCGTTGCCGTCGTCCGGGATGCCGTCCCCCTCGTACCCGTCCGGCCCGCCCTTCTTGAGGAGTTCGTAGGTGCCGTAGTTGCACAGGGCCAGCGGGGCCATCTGGACGAGGTGGACGTCCGCCTTCACGTCCTGGAAGTGGTTCAGGTGCTTGGCGATGACGTCCCGCTTGATCGCGAACAGGCCGATCTCGGTCTCCATCGCGAACCCGCCGACGGACTCGCCGCCGCCGATCTTCTGGTAGTCCCAGACGACCTCGTCGAGCGGGAACGGGATCTGCTGCTTGGCTTCGAACTTGACGATGTCGCCGATCTTCTTTTCTTCGACGGGCGGCAGCTTCACGAACCGCGCGAGCAGGCTCTGCCCGGCGATGCTGACGGCGACCTGGTCCTTCCCCACCGGGTTGCGGCTGAGGAACTTTTCCAGCGCCTCCCGCGTCAGAGCGTCGGGGTCGGCGTCCGGCTGGGACAGGATCTTGGGGTGTTCGATGTAATCGTAGGCGGTGGCGGTGGGGCGGCCGTCGATCAGTTCGAGGCGGATGGCCTTCAAGGCACATTGCCCGATGTCGATGCCCCAGAAGCCGGTCGATTTGGCCATGGCCTGCTCTACCCTCGGGTGCCGCGCGGGGAGGTCGGACGGTTGTCGGGTTGAAACTCGTTATATCCGGCGGGCGCGGGAAGAAGGTGACCCGCGCGCAAAGGCCGGCCGCAATCCTGCTGAATGGTCGTGCAAGGCATTGTACCTGTCCGGTTTGCCGGAAGAACCGAAACCGGAAAACTTTGCGGGTACGGTATCACGCCCGGCCGGGGCGCGTCAACCAGTCACAACGCCGCCCCCGCCGAAATGTTGGCCGCCGGGCCGAAAATTCCCGACGGACTGCCCCTGCCGGGGCGTCGCCAGGGCGCGTTCGGCCTGCGAGGGGAGCCGGTGACCGACTCGACGCGGTCGTCGATGGGGGGAACACGACCCGGAACGGGAACGGCACTTTCGCGGCGGTGAAGTCCCAGAGGCCGATCAGCCGCCGCCGTCTGCTGCAGCGCCCGGCTCGGCGAGTGCGTTACCCCCGCTGGGTGGCCTCGGAGTAGTCGAGCGGCATGGCGTCCGCGTCCAGCCCGGCGGCCAGTGCCCCGAGGCATGGGGCCAGCACCGCGAACACCTCCCGAACGCTGCCCGCCTGCCACATCGTCTCGTGCCCGATGTACCCCGCCGCCCCGAGTTGCTCTCGCACGTCCACCGCCACCGGGTCGCCGTTCGGGCACCCGCCGACGATGAGCAGCCCATCACGGATGGCAATGGGCACGAAGTCGTCGCCGTTGGCCACCAGCCACCCGTCCTGGGAGTAGAAGTCGATGGCGCGGACCACGCTGGCCCGCGCCCAGACCAGTTCCTCGGCCTTCCGCGTCCCGGCCGGTGGCGTCGGATCGGGCTTCCGCACCTCGGCCGGCTCCGGCCGACTGCCATCCGGCCGGGAACAGCCCGGGCTCGCCAGGGCGACAATCAGATTGAAGACCGCAACCCGTCGCATCCGAGTCCGCTCCCCCCGCCGAACCCCGTCGCTCACCCGCACAACGACCCCACTCGCCGGAAGTCGCACCGCGAACTCCGCCGGACGGAAGACGCACAGTGACACCGCCCTGTCACTCGTCCGATGCCGAACGACAAAGCTTAGCAGCGGCGGGGGCCACGCCGAGCGTGGGGTCAGAAACCACGAATGCTCCCGCCGTCTGCTGCAGCGCCTGGTTCGGCGTACTGCGCTGCCCACTCCGGCGACGCCCGGACCTCCGAGAACCGCTGACGGACCCGGCCCAGCAGTTCCGGCTCGGGTGACGCCACCACATAGTGGGTGCTGTCCTCCGCGACCACGATGAGCCGCGGAGCCGGGCTGCCGGGCTGCGTGCCGACGAACTCCCCGTCGATGACTTGGCTGACGCCGGACGCCAACCGCAGCAACTCCCCACCCGCCAGCACAGCCCCCGACTCGCTCACCCGCTCGAACTCCCTCGCTCCGTCACCTAGGCACCACACGCCCCGGCAGGTCCAGGACAGCGACAGAACCTCCGGCTCGAACAGGCGGAGGAGGTCGATCAGATCGACCGCCAGCACCCGCCCGTCGCCGAGCGGACGCATGTCGTGGATCCTCAGTGCCTCCACGCCGCTTCCGCCCTCCGCCGCCGAACGACCAAGCTCAGCAGCCCCGCCTCAGGACAGCTGAACTCTGGGAAAAAATACTTCAGGGCGGGGTCTGCTGCAGCGCCTGGTTCGGCGTCTGCGGCTCACGGGCTGAACGACAACTCAAGCTGGAATGACACCTCGCCGTCTCGCACTGGCAACTTCTTGGCCGTGACCAGCGCGTCGTAGTACGCCTGGAGCAACTCCTGTGTGGCGTCGCCTTGGTGAGCGAGCTTGACCTCGTGACCTGCCGGCTTGCAGGTGAACTGCGCCATAACCCGAAACTGCTTGCCGGAAGAGCCGAACGACACCTCCTCCAGCCGCTCGGCTTCCTTGAGGAACGCGGCCACGGCGGACACATCGGTGCGGGCGGCCATGTCCGCCTCCGACGTGAGCAGCCGGACCTGCTCAGTCCTGACCTTCCGGCCCGGCTCGTCCGGCCGCGGCACCTCCGGCTTATGCGTCTTCCACCCGCCAAGGGCGACGTAGGTCTTCTGGTCCACCGGATTGTGGTACGCCTCGTCGGGTGACACAGCAGCCTCGTTCGCGGGCGGCGGGCGGTCGGCACAGCCGGCGACGAGAGCGACCAGAACGCATGCCGCTGCGACTCGCATCCGCAACGCCCTCCGGCCGTCGAACCACGAGCTCAGCGGCGGGCGATGCCCGCACGCGCCCTGCCGTGCCAGTGGCCGCCTCGCCCGCGGCTGCAGCGACCGTTCGGCCGCCGCGTTCCGGCGACCGCCCGCCGCTGAGCTCGTGGTTCGGCCGGCCGCTGCCGCCGAGCTCGAACTGTCGGGCACCCTACAGGGACCGGGGCCCGGTCGCCACCGCTTCGAATGGGGGGTGCGACGCCCACGCCGTTTCCGCGAGTCCGAGGGGACGGCGACCCGGTGACAGCCCGTCGGCCGAAGGCTGCCACCTCTCCGACTCCGCACCCCAGCGACTGAGGGCGGTCGGCCGAACCACGAGCTCAGCGCCGGCGGGGCACCGGTGAGCTGGGGTCGCAGAAACGAATCATGCCCCGCCGTCTGCTGCAGCGCCTGGTTCAGCCCGCCTTTGCTGGCTCACCGACTCCAGCCGCCGGCGGTGCGGCTCCCAGTTCGCGGACCACTCGCTCCGGCTTGGGACCGGCAACTCAGGCACGCCCAGCGCCGAGGCGAGGGCTGTCTGGCAGCCGCCGAAGAACTCCACGAACCCGTAGGACTCTTCGCACTCGAAGCCGACATCAAAGCCTGAGACGATCTCGGGTGGGCAGGCCAGCACTTGGATGAGCTGGCACAGTGCCGTCTCGGACCGGTGCCGGCCGGCCGAGGCGGCCCATTCTGCGGCGACCACGTGACCAACCGACGGATAGCCGGGGCGCTGCTGGGCGAACGCGACGAGGTCGAGCAACGGGCGCGGCAGCGTGGACGAGGTCAGGAACTCGATCCCATCAGGCGGTGGCACTCGCGTCGCCCTCTGCGGCCGAACGACCCCGCTCAGCAGCGGCGGGGGCCGTTGGGCCATGACCTCCCAGAAACCTATCGTGCCCCGCCGTCTGCTGCAGCGGCTAGTTTGTGGGAACCTGTTGCAGTTTAAGCCGCCGATCCGATCAGTCTATCAGATCGGCACTTATGGCAAATCGCTGTTCTCCGAGATTTCTTGCCCTTCCGGTTGTGGAGGGCAGATGGAGGGCAGTCGAGGGGTTGCGTTGGAGTTACGTCGGTGGGAGCGGACGCACCCTTCGGCGAAACTTCAGGCGTCCTTTCGGAGTCCTCGTCATGGCTTGGCTCGAACAGCACCGAACCTCTGGGCACTATCATCTCTGCTTCCGTTTCGGAGGAAAGAAGTATCGCCGCACCCTCGACACCGATGATGCGAAATCGGCCGAGGCCACCCGGCTTCGCTTCGAGGAAAACCTTGTCCTGCTCGAACGCGGGCGATTCGACCTTCCGCCGGACGCCGACCTCATCACCTTCCTGCTCTCCGATGGCAAGCTCGCGGCACCGCCGGTCGTCGCGTCGTCGCCGCTACTCGGCGATGTTTTCGACCGTTATCTCGCCACCTGCGGCAATGGTTCGATGGAGCCATGCTCACTGGAGATGCTGGTTCTGCACTTGAAGCAGATTCGCCGTAAACTCGGCGAGTCGTTCAAACTCAATCAACTCACGTCGTCGCACTTGCAGGAGTACGTAAACACGCGAGTTCGCATCAAAGGTAACAAGTCGATCCCGCTCAGCACCGTGACCTTGCAGAAGGAGATGGCCGCGTTCCGGGCCTGCTTCAACTGGGCGGTGCAGACGGGCATCCTGGAGGGCACGTTCCCCAACAAGGGACTGCGATACCCCAAAGGCGAAGACAAGCGACCGTTCATGACCTGGGAGGACATCGAACGCCGCATCGGTCGTGGTGGCCTCGCGGCGGGCGAAGCCAAGAAGTGGTGGGACTGCCTGTTCCTCGATCTC
>CAYUHJ010000216.1:0-10682 GCA_964444365.1 uncultured Alcaligenaceae bacterium
CGAGAAGTTCCCCGAGGTGCAAAGCGAGAAGATCTGGGAGGACATCGTCAAGAAGCTCCAGCAGAAGGACTACACCATCGACGCCGCCACTTACGGCGGGCTCGACGACTTCACGAAAAAGCTGGCGTACTTCTTCCACGCGAGCATTCAGGGGACCGGTGCCTACCCCGGCGCGGCGGAAGCGTTGCGAGCCGTCGCCGACGGCGGCACCCGGCAGGGGTTCCTCGCGGACGGGCAGTGCTTCACGCCCGCCCAACTCTTGAAGGGGCTCCGCGAGCAGGATGCGGGCTTCGAGCTCGCCACGGCCATCGCCCCGGACCTGCGGTTTCTCTCCGGCGAAAAGCGGGCGAAGAAGCCGTCCGAGACGCTGTTCAAGGCCGCGACGACGGCCCTGTCCGCTAAGGGCATCTCGGCGAACGAGATTCTTCACGTCGGTTCCAGCTTGACCCGCGACATCGGACCCGCGAAGAAAGCGGGGATGCGAACGGCCCTGTTCGCGGGGGACAGGGCGTCCCTGTCCGCGACCGGCGAGCAGTTGAAAGACCCGCAGTACCGGCCGGACGTGCTGCTGACGGAACTCACGCAGATCGCGGACGTGTTGTGAAATGACTTGGCGAGCGTCACTCGTGAGAGTGACGAGTGCTGCGAATACCAAAACTCGTCACTCTTACGAGTGACGCTCGCCTTCCTCCGACAGGACACCGCATGGCGGCCACCGAACCGTTCCTCGACCCGACGGCCGTCGACTTCGCCCAGGTCGTCGCCGATCAAACCGCCATTCGCAAGTGCATCCCGCAACGCTTCGAGATGGAGATGCTCAACGGCGTCGTCCTGCTCGACCCGGACAAGCACCTGATCGTCGGGTACAAGGACGTCCGCGCGGACGAGTTCTGGACCCGCGGGCACTTCCCCGGCAAGCCTATGCTCCCCGGCGTGCTGATGCTCGAAGCCGCCGCGCAACTGGTGTCCTTCTACGTGACCGCGGTGAAGGTGAACGAGGGCCAACTGCTCGGCCTCGGGGGCGTGGAAGACAGCCGCTTCCGGCGCGGCGTCGTGCCGGGCGACCGGCTCGTCCTCGTCGGGAAGGGGACGCGGGTCCGCACGCGGATGACGGTGTTCGCCGTGCAGGGGTACGTCGGCAGCGAACTCGCGTTCGAGACGACCATTATCGGCGTGCCCATCGGCAAGTGGGAGGATCTCGGTGCGTAAGCCGCGTCGCCTGTCCCCGGCGGAACTGGCGGGGCACCTCGTCGAACTCCCCCGGCCGCACCCGTTGCGAAGCCGCGATTCGGCGGACCCGCTCCCGCCCGAACCGCCGCCGGAACGCCTGGACTGGGCCAAACTCTTCGGCAACGCGAACCCCGTGGAAGTCGAGGTCGGCTTCGGGAAGGGGCTGTTCCTACTCAACGCGGCGATGTCCCGCCCGGACCGCAACTTCTTCGGCATCGAGATCGTTCGGAAGTACCAGCTGTACGCCACCACCCGGCTGGCGATCCGCCAGCTGCCGAACGCGAAGACGTGCTGCGCGGATGCGAAGTTCGTGCTGCGCGAAGTGATCCCCCCCGGCAGCGTTGCGACCGTCCACGTCTTCTTCCCCGACCCCTGGTGGAAGACGAAGCACAAGAAACGGCTGCTGTTCACGCCGGACTTCGCCGCGTCCGTCGCGAACGTCCTGACGCCCGGCGGCAAGCTCCACTTCGTCACCGACGTGGCCGACTACTTTGAAATGGTGACCGGCACCCTCGCCGCGACACCGGGATTTCGGTTGTTGCCACCGCCGGCCGAGAACGCCCCGCAGCACGACATGGACTACCTCACGAACTTCGAGCGAAAGTTCCGCAAGGAGGGCCGGCCGATCTACCGGGCGGAGTACGAGAAGGGTTAGCCGCGAGGCGGAGCCGAGCGCGGACTTCCCGCCCGGTGACGCAGCCATATCCTGGGATGGGGTCCGCGCTCGGCTGCGCCTCGCGGCTAACCGGGTTACGCATCCCCCAGTAGCACCGGCACCTTCTCCCGCAGGTGCTCGATCTCCTGGTGCGTTTCCCCCAGGTAGGCCAGCAGGCGCAGGTCGTCCCGCGACACGGTGCCGCCGCTGAAGAGCCAGGCGCGGACGCGGAAGAGCTTGTAGAGCTTCACGAGCTTCCGGTCGCTGATGAAGATTTTGTCCTCGCGGACGAGCGTCTTCACCAGCCGCTGGAACTCGCGGAACACGTCGGCCGGGAAGAACAGGTCGCGGTCGTTCTGCTCCTCGCCGCGGGCGTCGGGTTGCTTGCGGCCGAACAGGTACGTCAGGTACCGGTTCGCCTTGATGAAGTCGTCCAGGCTCGCGTGGCCTTCCGCCCACGGCTTCTGGTTCAGCCCGCGGAACGACTCCGCCCGCAGGCCGAAGTCGATCAGGTCCTGGAAGTGGTCGTCCTGCACGGAGCGGCTCTGCACCTTCAGCACGAAGCGGTCCTTCAACGCCGCGAGTTCCCCCTGCTCCGGGATTTCGTTCGTCGCCGCGAACAGCACCTTCAGCGGCACCGGTTCCGGCTTGCCTTCCTGGTAGAACTTCTTCTCGTTGATGATCGTGAGCAGGATGTTCAGGATGGCCGAGTTCGACTTGAAGATTTCGTCCAGGAACACGAGCCGGGCCGTCGGCAGCTTGCCGTCCTTGCGGCGGATGTACCGGCCGTCGCGCAGCTCCTTGATGTCGATCGCCCCGATGATTTCGCTGGGTTCGGTGAACCGCGTCAGCATGTACTCGAAGTAGTCCCCTTCCTCCAGGCCCATCGCGTCCTTGAACTTCAGGACGAGGTCGGACTTCGCGGTCCCCGGCGGGCCGACGAGCAGGAGCGGCTCCTGGGCGATGGCGGCGACCGTCATCAGGTCGATGATCTCTTCCTTCCGGACGAAGAACCGCTTGAGCGAGTCCGCGAACCGGCGGATGCGCTTGCGCAAGTCCTCGGCCTCGGCTTGCAGGTCGCTCAGGGACAGGTCTTCCGGGGCGGTCTTCTTGGCCACCATGACATCCTTCGCGGCAGGGGTGTGACGGGGGAATTGTACACGGGAACGCCGCTGCGAAGGAGGGCGGTTGCGGTGTGAGAGTCGGACTTTCCGCGGAACAAAACGACAACACCGGCCAGAGGGCCGGTGTTGGTGTGGCTTCGTTCGCGACGGCGATCAGCGCTTGGAGAACTGCGTCCCGCGGCGGGCACCGCGGAGGCCGTAGTGCTTGCGTTCCTTCATGCGGCTGTCCCGCGTCAGGAACTTGCCGGCCCGGAGCTTCTGGATCATGCCGCTGGCCGTCTCGTCGAGCGTGGCGGCCGGGGCGTCGGCGGTCGCGCCTTGCTTGACCGGGGCCTTGTAGGCGCGGATCATCGTGACGTGGTTGAGCGTCACCTTCCGCTGCTCGGAGGCCGGCGAGAACATCGTCTTGATGGCGCGCGCGAGGCCTTGCTTGATCGCGTCGGCCTGGCCGGTGATGCCGCCGCCGTGGACGCGGACCTTGATGTCCACGCGGGAGACGAGGTCCGTCGCGACGACCGGCCCCATCACGGAGGCGCGGTCCTTTTCCTCGGTGAAGTAGTTGTCCAGCGGCCGGTCGTTGATCGCGATGACGCCCTTGCCCTCGGACAGCCGCACCCGGGCGATGGCGGTCTTGCGGCGACCGGTGCCCAGGTAGTAGGTCTTCGGCTCTTTCTTCTCGGCCATGGTCCGTCGTCTCCGAATGCTCTGAAGGAGCCGCGAACGGAAGGGAGCGGCTGCAACCCAAACACCAGCCGCTCACTTCCGTTCGCGGCTCGTGGGTTAAATCGCGGGCTTGTACTCGACCGGCTGTTGGGCCTGGTGGTCGTGCTTCGGCCCGGCGTAGATCTTGACCTTGCCGAGCTGCTTGTACCCGAGCGGCCCCTTCGGGATCATCCGCTTCACCGCGAGGCGGAGGATTTCTTCCGGCTTGCGGGCGAGCATTTCCTTCGCCGGGATGATCTTCTGGCCGCCGGCGTAGTGGGAGAAGGTCTGGTACTCCTTCTGGTTCCACTTGTTGCCGGTGAACTTGATCTTCTCGACGTTGACGACGATCACGAAGTCGCCGGTGTCGGCGTGGAAGGTGTAGTCCGGCTTGTGCTTGCCGCGGACGAGGTTGGCGACCTGCACCGCGAGCCGGCCGACGGGGACGTCCGTGGCGTCGATCACGTACCACTTCGGCTTCACGGTTGCGGCGTTGGCCATGAACGTCGACATCGGCCCATCCTGCGTCAAAACCCACCCGTCGGGGCGGGCGGTCGGACAGTTTCGTAAGATTCATCATCGTAAAACCGCACGCCGAATCGTCAAGGGCGCGCCGGGCGAAAGTTCCGCCGCCCCGGAGCGAACCCCGTGGTAGCGGTTCGTCTCCTTGCCATCTGTGGGTAGAACCATGAGCACCGAAGTCCCCCCCGCCGACGAGATCGACCCCGTGAACAACCCCCGCCACCCCTTCGGCCTCCCCCTCGGGACGATCCGGGGGACGATGTCCCTGCTGATCTGCGCGTTCTTCTGGGCCGCCCTGCTGTGGCCGGACCCGACCCCGCCGAAGCCGCTCCTGGCCCACTACTTCATGCTGGCACTCGTGTTGCTGGTGTTCTCCCCGTACTCGAAGGAAAGCGGAGAGGAAGTCGGCTCGCGGTTCGTGCCCCGGCTGATGCGGGTGCTGGCCATCGGCGGCAGCCTCGCGGTCCTGGGGTTCGTCGCCGCGTCGCACCCGGAGCGGCTGAACGCCCGCCTGACCCCGGACCCGACCGAGGTGAAGGACTGGTGGGGCGTGTTCCTCGCGACGGTGGCCTGCGGGTTCGCCGTCGGGAACATCGTCCGCCTGATCCTGGGCCGAAACAGCCCCGTTTTCCAGACGTTCCGCGCCTGGCTGTCCGTCGTCGGGTTGCTGATGATGGGGGCCGAGCTCGTGATGTGGGTCTCGTTCTCAACCGCGGACAACAAACAGGATGAGTTCCTCCGGTTCTGGCAAGCGTTCGAGATGGCCTTCGTCTCGTGTTACTTCGGCACGCGGGCCTGACCCGGTCCGGAGTGCGCTCCGGCTGTCGACACTCGCGGACGGAGCGGGGGATCGATTTCTTGGCCCGGTCGTGACTGTCGCCGAGTCAGGCTGGCTCGCCCCCGGCCACCCCGAGGACGGAACCAGACGCATGAGCGGCTTCCGATTTCGCTACCTGGCCCCCGTCGCGATCATCACCCTCTGCCTCGTCACCCTCTGCGCCGTGACGGCCCTGTCCCTGCTCCGCGAGCACGCCGGCATCGCCGACGTGCTCCGGGAAAACCTGTCCAGCCGCCGGGCCGCCGTCGAACTCGAGGAGTGCCTCCAGGACTTGATCGCCCTGGAGGACGACCACGTCGAGAAGGTGGCCGTCCTCCACGACCGGGTCCGGAGCCACCTGCGGACGATGAAGTCCATCGCGGACCAGCCCGACGAGATCCGGCTGTACGCGGAGCTGGAGGAGGCGTACGCGCGGTACCTGGGCCTCTGGAAGGCCCTGCCGCCCCGCCGGGATCCGCGGCACGAGACGGCACGGGACGAGGCCACCCGGGTGCTCGAAGGGGATGTGCTGAAGCGGTGCCAGGAGTTCAAGCAGTACAACGTTCAGCGGATCGAGGACTCCGCCGAGAGCCACGAGCGGGTGCTGCGGCAACTGGCCTGGGGCATGGCCGGGGTCGGCGGGCTGGGCGGGGTCGCGGGGATCGTGCTGGGGTTCGGGGTGGCCCGGGGGGTGGCGCTGTCGATCCGCCGGCTCCAGGTCCAGGTCCGCGACGCGGCCGGGAAGCTCGGCCCGGCCGCCCCCGAGATCGTCGTCACCGGGGCGGGGGACTTCCCCGGACTGCAAGCCGACCTCGAGTTCCTGAACGGGCGGATCGAAGAAGTCATCCGCGAACTCCAGCAACGGGAACGGGAAGTGCTAAGAGCCGAGCAACTGGCCGCGGTCGGTCAGTTGGCGGCGGGGGTCGCCCACGAGATCCGCAACCCGCTGATGTCGATCAAAATGCTCGTCCAGTCCGGGCTCGACGACGACGAAGGCCTGGCCGGGGACGACTTGCGGGTCGTCGAAGGGGAGGTGCGGCGGATGGAAGCGTCCCTCCGCACGTTCCTCGACTTCGCCCGCCCGCCGAAGCCCGAGCGGCGGCCGTTCGAACTCGGGGAGATCCTCCGGGCGGTCGCCGGGCTCGTCCGGGGCCGGGCCGAACGCCAGGGCGTCGAGATCCGCGTCGACGCCCCGCCGACCCCCGTAACGGCGGACCGCGAGCAACTCCGGCAAGTGTTCGTGAACCTCGCGCTGAACGCCGTCGACGCGATGCCGACGGGCGGCCAACTGACCATCACCGCCCGCTCCGGCACGCCCGGCGTGACCGTCGAGGTCGCGGACACGGGCACCGGGATCGCCCCGGAGCTGGCCGGGAAACTCTTCCAGCCGTTCGTCAGCACGAAGGAAACGGGGCTCGGCCTGGGACTGGTGATCTCGAAGCGGATCATCGAAGAGCACCACGGCACGCTGACCGCGGCCAACCGGGCGGACGGCGGGGCGGTCCTCACCGTCCGGCTGCCGACCGCCGACACCTAAGGGGCGAACCACCGCCATGCCGACTCTCCTGGTCGTGGACGACGAACCCGCCATCCTGCACGCGTTCCGGCGGGCGTTCCGGGATTCGGACGTGGCGGTCCGGTCCGCGGCGACTGCCGCCGAGGCCCTCGCCGAGATCACCCGCGAGCGACCGGACGCGGTCGTCCTCGACGTCCACCTGCCGGACGCGGACGGGCTGGCGGCGTTCCACCGCGTCCGGGCCATCGACGCCCGGATCCCGGTCGTCATGGTCACCGGCCACGGCACCACCGACCTCGCCATCCAGGCCATCAAGGAGGGGGCGTTCGAGTACCTTCTAAAGCCGGTCGAGCTCGCCGAACTCCGCGACCTGATCGACCGCGCGATCCGGTCCAGCCGGCTCATGCGGGTGCCGGCGGCGATGCCCGAGGTCGAGTCGGCCGCGGCCACCGGCGACCTCCTGATCGGCCGGTGCCCCGCCATGCGGGAGGTGTACAAGGCGATCGGTCAGGTGGCGGCGACGGACGCCTCCGTGCTGGTCCTCGGCGAGTCCGGCACCGGGAAGGAACTGGTCGCCCGCGCCGTCTACCAGCACAGCCGCCGGGCGGACAAGCCGTTCCTCGCGATCAACTGCGCCGCCATCCCGGAAACCCTGCTGGAAAGCGAGCTGTTCGGCCACGAGCGCGGCGCGTTCACCGGGGCCGACCGCCGCCGGATCGGGAAGTTCGAGCAGGCCAACGGCGGCACCCTGTTCCTCGACGAGGTCGGGGACATGACCCCCATGACCCAGGCCAAGATCCTCCGCGTCTTGCAGGAGCAGACGTTCGAGCGGGTCGGCGGGGACGAGACCCTCCGGACCGACGTCCGCGTGATCGCCGCCACGAACGCCGACCTGGAGCGACTGTCGGCCGACGGCCGGTTCCGCAAGGACCTGTACTTCCGGCTCAACGTGTTCGCCATCGCCCTGCCCCCGCTCCGGGACCGGGGCGACGACGTGGTGCAGCTGATCGAGCACTACGTCCGCCGGCTCGGGCAGGAACTCCGCAAGTCCGTCCGCACGATCACCCCCGAGGCGATGGCCGCGCTGAAGGCGTACCCGTGGCCGGGGAACATCCGCGAGCTCCAGAGCGTCGTGAAGCAGTCCCTCCTCCGGACCCGGGGCGAGGTGCTGCTGGCCGACTTCCTGCCGGCGGCCGTCACCGAACGCCAGGCCCCCCGCGGGGAGACCGCCGACTTCGCCCGGTTCGTCGCCGACCGCATCGCGACCGGGACCGAAGACCTGTACGCCGAGTGCGTGGACCGGATGGAACGCGAGGTGGTGGCCCAGGTGCTGCGGCACACGAACGGGAATCAACTCCAGGCCGCCCGGATCCTCGGGATCACCCGGGGCAGCCTGCGGAACAAGATTCGCACCCACGGCATCACGATCAGCACCTCGGTTTCGTCGGACGGCAGTCACCCGGAGGACTGACCGGCCGCCGGGGTCAACAGCGCCACGAACCCCCGCGCCGCCGGCGGGCGGAACCGCTGCTTGTGCCACACCGCGCACAGCGTGCGGCTCGGGGCGGGGGCGGCGAACGAGAGAAACGCGAGCCTCTTGGACCGGTCCGCGTCCGCCGCCATCTTCGGCACGACGGTGACCCCCATCCCCCCGGCGACGAGGCCGAGCAGGGTGCCCAGCTGCTCCCCCTGGCACGCCACCCGCGGCTCGAACTTCCCGCCCCGGCGGCACAGGCTGAGCACCTGATCCCCGAAACAGTGCAGGTCGTCCAGCAGCAGGAACGGCTCGTTCGCCAGGTCGCCGAGGCGGGCCGTCGGCTTCCCGGCGAGCTTGTGCCCCGCCGGCACCGCGAGGACGAGGTCTTCGACGAACAGCTTCTCGACGTGCAGCCGGTCGTCCCGGATCGGCAGCGCCATCACCCCGACGTCGAGTTCGCCGGCGTGGATCGCTTCGAGCAGCCGCTCCGTGCGGTCCTCCAGCAGTTTCAGCCGCACCGTCGAGTGCTCTTTCAGAAACCGGCGGGCCACGTTCGGCAGCAGGTACGGCGCGACGGTGGGAATCGCCCCCGCCCGGAGGTCGCCGCCGGACGCCGTCGCCCGGACGGACCGCTCCGCGTCGGCGACGGCGGCGAGCACCCCCTGCGCGTGCGGGAGCAGCTGGCTCCCGGCCGCGGTCAGCACGACCGTCCGCCCGAGCCGGTCGAACAGGCGGGTGTCGAGGTCCTTTTCCAGTTCCAGTATCTGCTGGCTGAGGGACGGCTGCGTCACCCCTTCGCGGGCGGCGGCGCGGGTGAAGCTGCCCGTCTCGGCGACCGCGACGAAGTACCGGAGGCGGTGGAGTTCCATACGGGAAACCGATGGGTGAAGCAGGTGCGATAGCCGACGGCATTGTATGTGCATCCCGCCCGGGCACGGCACCGGCGTCGCCTAGAATGACGGGACGACGCCCGCCGCGTTCGGCCCCCGGAGGCGAATCATGCTCGTCCTGTTCGCCGTCGGCCTGTCCTCCGAGACGGTGGCCCAGTTCTTCGTCAACGCCCTCGCCGTCGCCGGCGGGTTCCTCGTCGGCTGGCTGCTGACGGGGGCGGCCGCGTGGTTCCTCGACAAGCGGCTGACCGGGGGCAAATCCCCCCCGGCGGTCCGGCGGATCGCCAAGGTCCTCGGCGGCGTCGGGCTGGCGGTCCTCGTCGCGCTGATCGTGTTCGGACACGGTTCCGGTTGGAATTTGATGGGCGGTGGCGGGGACGGGGACGGGAAGGGGACCGCGCCGCCCGGCGGCCCCGGCGGGCCGGACAGAGGCGGCCCCCCGGCCACGTCCGCGGACACGACGAAGCCCCCGGACACCCGCAAAGAGCAACCTTCCCCGCGCGACCGGGTGCGGGTGACGGTGCTGGGCGGGGACGCCGTCAAGAACGAACGCTTCTACCTGCTCGACGACGACCCCACGCCCCGGACGATTGCGGAAGCGCGGGCCACCCTCGCGGGAAAGAAAGAGTCCGCGAAGGGTTCGCTGGGCGTCGAGATCCGCTTTACCGCCGACGCCGCGATCCCGCCGAATCACCCGGCCGTGCTGCAGCTCACGAACTGGGCGCGGGACAACGCCGTCGCGGTGACGTTCCCGGCGGACGGGCGGTGACGGCACGCGGTTCGCACGGGCTTCGCCCGGTTCGATTCCCTTCGGAGGTTCGTCATGCGGTGGGAAGGTGGCGCGGAAAGCTCGAACGTCGAGGACCGCCGGGGCATGAACCCCGCCATGGCGGGCGGGGCCGGGATCGGCGGACTGATCCTGATGGCCGTCGTCTACTTCCTGACCGGCGACGCGCGGGTCGCCCAGCAGGCCGGCCGGATCGCGAACCAGCACGGGGCCGTCGAGCAGCACGCCGCGAAGCCCATCAACGACCGCACCCTGCACTTTTCCGAGACCGTGCTGAAGTTCACCGAGGACGTGTGGGACGAGCAGTTCGCGAGGATCGGGAAGCGGTACGAGCACCCGAAAATGGTGCTGTTCGCCCAGCGGGTGAAGACCGGGTGCGGCGTCGCCCCGTCCGACGTCGGCCCGTTCTACTGCCCGGCCGACCGCAAGGTGTACCTCGACCCGACGTTCTTCGACGAACTCGAACAGAAGCTCGGCGGGTCGAAGGCGGAGTTTTCGCAGGCCTACGTCATCGCCCACGAGGTCGGGCACCACGTCCAGAACCTGCTCGGGTACTCCGAACTCGTCGACCGCCACCGCCGGGACCCGGACGCGAACGAGTGGTCCGTCCGGCTCGAGCTCCAGGCGGACTACCTCGCGGGGGTGTGGGCGCACCACGGGCAGGCGAAGTTCAAGTTCATCGAGCCCGGCGACATCGACGCCGCGGTGAAGACGGCCAACGCCATCGGCGACGACCGCATCCAGAAGCGGTCCCAGGGCTGGGTGTCGCCGGAAAAATTCACCCACGGCCGCAGCGAACAGCGGGTCCGCAGCTTCCGCACCGGGTACGAGACGGGCGTGTTCACGAAGGAGAAGCTCGACTCGTACTTCAAGGCGCGGTCGTCGAAAGACCTCTGACCCGCGGCCAGACGCGGCCCGTCGGGTGTCCCCTGGGCGGTTGCGAGCCGCCCACGCCAGTGGGC
>CAYUHJ010000217.1:0-10676 GCA_964444365.1 uncultured Alcaligenaceae bacterium
CCGAAGCACCCGGTCGACCCGGGCCGGCTCTGGGCGCTGAACAAGTTCTACATCGCCCCGCAGCTGAACGCCGCGGGCGGCGTCGCCGAGGTCGCCCCGGTCGGCGGCACCCCGCTCGAGTACCAGGTCGATGTCCAGCCGGAAACGCTTCGTGCCTACGGGGTGACGGTCGGCGAGCTCTACGCGGCCGTCTCCCGGAGCAACCAGCCGGCGGGCGGCGGCGTCATCCAGAAGAATAACGCCGAGTACATCGTCCGCGGCGTCGGCTGGATCCGAGACAAGGCGGACATCGAGAACACGGTCGTGAAGGAGATAAACGGCACCCCCATCTACGTCCGGACGGTCGCGACCGTCCAGCTCGGCACCCAGTTCCGGCGGAGCGTCTTCGAGAAGGACGGGAACGAGGTGGTCGGCGGGGTCGTCCTCATGCGGCACGGGGAGAACCCGCTCGCCGTCACCGAGCGGGTGAAGGCGAAGATCCAAGAGCTCCAGCCGGGCCTCCCGCCGGGCGTGCAGATCGTTCCCGCCTACGACCGGACCCGGCTCATCACCGGGGCCATCCACACGCTCGCCGAAGTCATGTGGCACGAGATGGCCATCGCCACCGTCGCCATCCTGCTCATCCTCGTTCACGTCCGGAGTGCCTTCGTTATCTGCGTGACGCTCCCGCTCGCGGTCCTCTTCTCGTTCCTGCTGATGTTCGTCCTCCGCCGCCTCGGCATCATCGACATCCAGGCGAACATCATGTCGCTGGCCGGGATCACGATCTCGATCGGCATCCTCGTGGACCAGGCGATCGTGATGGTGGAGAACGCGACCCACCACCTGAAAGAAAAGTTCGGGAACGAGCAGGTGACCGGGGACACCCGGGAGCTTGTCATCCGGGCGTGCCGGACCGTAGGGAGGCCGATCTTCTTCTCGGTCCTCATCATGCTCCTCTCGTTCATCCCGGTCTTCATGCTCACGGGCCGCGAGGGGAAGTACTTCCACCCGCTCGCGTTCACCAAGAGCTTCGCGCTCCTCGGCGTGGCCCTCATCTCGGTGACGGTCGTCCCGGCACTCATCCCGTCCTTCATCCGCGGGCGCTTGAAGAGCGAGGAGGACAACTGGATCGTCCGGAGCTTCATCCACATCTATAAGCCGCTCCTCACCTGGGCGCTCCCGCGAAGGAACCTCGTCATGTGGGCGTTCGCGGCGCTCTTGATTCTCGCCGCCGGGCTCTTTCCGGTGCAGGCCCTCGTCGGGTTCGGTGCCTCCGATGAAGCCTGGCGGGCGATGTTCCTCCTCACCTTCGGAGTGGTGACGCTCCTCACCGTCGGGTTCACCCGCGGGGCCTTCTCCCAGGGGCTCTCGCTCGGAACCCTCGTACTCCTCGCCCTCGTCGCGTTCCACTTCCCGAAGATCGGCGTCTCGTTCATGCCGGCGCTCGACGAGGGGACCACGCTCGACATGCCGGTGACCGTCCCCCGGGCGAGCGTCACCCAGGTGGCGGACGACCTGAAGGCCCGGGGCGCGCTCCTCCGCGGGTTCCCCGAGGTGGAGTCGGTCGTCGGGAAGGCCGGGCGGGCGGACACCCCGACCGACCCCGCCCCGCTCGACATGGTCGAGACGTTCGTGAACTTCCGCCCCCGCCCGCACTGGCCGAAGCGGGTACTCCGCTTCCAGGACGCGGACCGGCAGACGAGGGAGGTGCTCCGCTCGCTCGAGGACCGCGGCTTTGTCGTCGCCCCGCCACACGCGGACGACCGCGAAAACCTCCTGAACGAGGCCTCGCAGAAGGCGCTCGAACGGTTCGACGAGACGATGCGGGAGCTCGCCCTCCGGCGGTACACCGAGTTCGAGACGGAGCTCGGCCTGACACTCACCCGGTTCGTCGTCGAAGAAACCCTCCGGCGCATGCGGGCGGGTGGGTTCCTCGGTGCCCTCGCGGCAGACGACGAGGCGAGAATCACCGACGAGTTCGTGGCACGCATCTCCGCGGACGAAGCACCTGGTCTCACCAAGCGGACCGCGCTCGAGGCCGTCACGCGAATCCAGAAGCAGGTGGCGGAGTACCTCGCCGCGAAGAAGGTGGTGACCGACCCGGCCGCGGCGCTGGAGCTCCGCGAGACGGGACTTGCCGGGGTGAGGAGCTCTGTCCGAACGGCCCTCGGCGGGAGCCGCGACACGCTCGCCGGTGTTGTCCATCGGGCGACCGAAACGAAGCGCGAGGATCTCTGGCGGGAGCGGGTCGCGGCGGTGAACTGGGAGCTCTTCGACCGCGGCACCGAGACGTTCACCTGGTACGCCCTCGACGAGCTCGTCACGGCCGGCGGGAACGTCGGGCTGCTCGGCGGTGCGCCGAGAAAGGCCGAGAGCGAGCGGTTCTCACGCGAGGCGATGAACGTCCGGCTCGGGAAGCCCTACGACGCTTCGGCGATGAAGCCGTTCGGCGAGCTCCGCGGGGAGCTCGAGCAGCCGTTCCGGAAGTGGGTCTTCTTCTGGCACCGGACCGGCGGGCCGAAGGGTGACCTCGTGGACGACGAGT
Source organism: uncultured Alcaligenaceae bacterium (assembly GCA_964444365.1). Classification (GTDB taxonomy): domain Bacteria; phylum Planctomycetota; class Planctomycetia; order Gemmatales; family Gemmataceae; genus CAYUHJ01. The sequence goes on from CAYUHJ010000217.1 coordinate 2,528, forward strand.
TCGGCCGGGTGCTCCAGGTGCCCGGGTGGTCGAACATCTTCACGCAGCCCATCATCAACCGCATCGAGATGCTCTCGACCGGGGTCCGCACCGACATCGGCATCAAGGTGTTCGGCCCCGACCTCGACACCATTGACCGGGTCTGCAAGGAAATCGAAGCCGCAGTCAAACCGGTCCCCGGGGCCCGCGACGCGATCGCGGCCCCCATCATGGGGAAGGGCTACCTGGAAGTCACCATCGACCGCGAGAAGGCCGCCCGCTACGGTGTAACGGTCGAGGACATCGAGACGGAGATCGAGATGGCGCTCGGCGGGCGGGTCGTGACCCAAACCGTCGAGAAGCGGGACCGCTTCCCGGTCCGCGTCCGCTACGCCCGGGCGAGCCGCGAGGACGAGGAGGCGGTCAAGCGGCTCCTCATCTCCGGCAGCGCACGGGCGGACCGCCCGGCAGTGGACGCAGACCCGGGCGTGCCCGGGCTCATCCTTCAGGGAGCTCCCGCAGAACACGCCGTCGTCCCGGGCCACGCCTCCCGCGGACGGCCGCTCATCCCGGTCGCCTCCGTCGCGGACGTGCGACTCGTCGAGGGCCCGGCGGTCATCAAGAGCGAGAACGGGCGGCTGCTCAACTACGTCACGCTCAACGTCCGCGGCCGGGACGCGGTCGGGTTCGTGGAGGAGGCGAGGCGGGTCGTCGCGCAGAAGGTGAAGCTCCCCGAGGGGGTCCACGTCGAGTGGGCCGGCGAGTTCGAGCACCAGGAGCGGGCGGCGCAGACACTCAAGATCGTCTTCCCGGTGGTCATCCTGCTCATCTTCCTCATCCTCTACCTCACCTACCACGACTTCGCCGACGCCGTGCTCATGATGCTCGCAGTGCCGGAGGCGCTCGCCGGCGGCGCGTTCTTCCTGTTCCTCTTCCCGAAGCTCGTAAACGGCTGGCACTCCCCGCCGATGGATTTCAGCGTCGCCGTGTGGGTCGGGTTCATCGCCTGCTTCGGGATGGCGACCGAGACCGGCATCATCATGCTCGTCTACCTCCGAGAAGCCATCGAGAAGCGGGGCGGGCTCGAAAACATCAAGTCCCTGGACGAGCTCGGAGACGCGGTCATCGAGGGCGCCGTCCACCGGCTCCGCCCGAAGCTCCTGACCGAAGGGGTCGCGATCGTCGCCATCTTCCCGATGGTGTTCGCTACGGGCGTGGGCGGCGAGGTGCTCGCCCCGATGGCGCTCCCCGTCCTGGGCGGGCTTCTCATCTCGGACGAGGTGGTGGACCTCTTCCTCCCGGTCCGCTTCTACTGGGTCCGGCGGGCCCGGTGGCTCAAGCTCCAAGACGAGAAACGCCTTGCGGCCGGGACAGACGCGAAACCTGAAGACACCCAACTGGTCGAACTCCGCAGTTAGCCGAAGGGTCAGCCCACGGGAGCCGGCCGAGTGGCTAACGACCTGTGGAGGCATTCGGGAGCGGGCCGCCGACCACCCGCTCGAGCGTTGCCCGCCTGCGCTCGGAATCGGCGATCGCGAGGTACGAGCGGTCGCGGAGCTCGACGAGGCTCCGCTGGGCTTCGATGAGGGCGAGGAACGGGATGTTGCCGGTCATGTACCCCGTCTGTGCGGACTTCACGTTGTCGCGGGCGGCCGGAAGGATCTTCTCCGCGTAGAGTTTCGCCGCCTGTTCGCTCTCCCGCACTTCGGCGTAGGCCTGCTGAACGTCGAACGCGACTTGGTTCAACTGCCGGGCGAGGGCGGCCCGCCGCTCCTCGAGGCGCGCGCTCGCCTCGGCCACCGCCCCCCGCCGGCGGTCGAGCCGGAGCGGCAGGTTCACCCGGATGCCGACCTGCGGCCGGAGCCGCTCTTGGTCGTCGGCCGACTGCCAGAACGAGTCGTACGCCGCCATCGCCTCGATGTCCGGGTAGTATTCCCGCTCGGCCAGCCCGAGCGCTGCCGCGTCGGCGGCGACACGGGCCGCGAGCGCGTGCAGGTCGGGTCGCCGTGAGAGGGCCAACTCCCGGAGCTCCCGGACGGCCGGGAGCGCGGCCGGCGGCCGGGCGATCTTCGCCGGCGGCGGGAGCGGCGACTCGGGCGGGAGGTTCATGAGCGTGTTGAGCCGCGCGACGGCGACCACCCTCGCCCGCTCGAGCGCGAGCCGCTGCTCGCTCTGCCGGCCGAGCTCGACTTCCGCCTGCAAGATGTCCTGCTGCGGGGTCTGCCCGGTCTCGTACCGGGCCTCCGCGTTCCGCTTGAACTCCCCGAGCAGCCTCTGCCCGTCGGCGTTCACTTCGAGCGCCCGCTGGGCCAGGTAGTAATCGGCGTACGCCGCCTTCGCGCCCTCGATGAGATCGAGCTTTGTGTCCTCCAGGTCGTACCCGGCCGCGCTCGCCTCCGCCTGCGCGGCCTCGCCCCGGAGGGCCCGCTTCCCGGGGAACGGGAACTTTTGGCTCACCTCGAACCGCGCCGAGTCGTTCACCTTGTCCGAGCCGATGCTGGCCGGTGCCAGCCAGCTCGCGAGGGCCGGGTCGTCGAGCGCGGTCACCTGCGGGTAGCGGGCGTTGGCCATCCGCACCGCGGCCGCCATCTGGGCGACCGTCGGGTTTCGCGCCAGCACCTGGGCGACCACGGCGTCGGGGCGGAGCTCCCGGCCGAAGCCCGGCACGGCCGCATTCCCAGGGGTGGGTGCCGCCGGGGGCGGGACGGTGGCAGCTGGGAAGGGCACGAGACCGGCCGGCCCGCTGGCGTCGGGGTCGCCCGCCGGGGTCGCGGCGGCGGGCAACTCTTGTGGCCCGCCCCGGAGCGGCCTCACGCACCCGGCCAGCGCCACGGCCGGACAGACCGCGAGGGTCATGACGAAGCGTAGCGGGGTTCTGCGGGTCGGTTCCATTCCTCACTCCCAGCGCGAGCCAAACCAGTCGCCCGCCCCTGTGGCGGGCCGTTCTTTACCTCCACGCGGTCCGAGCGAGCGGCCGGGGGCACGCCCGCCGGTCTCGCTCCGCGAGCCGCCTGTCGCGCGGCCCGTCAGGGTCGGGCACCGAGCCGCTCGGTGTACCGGGCCCGTGTCGCCTCGGACTCGAAGTAGAGGACCCGGCCGTCCACGCTGAGGAGCGCGGCCGTCGCCTTGTCCACGACCGCCCCCGAGACCGGGTCGCGGGCGAGCGTGTACCGCTCGGGCTCGGCGGCGATCTTCGCCTTGCACATCTCGCAGCAGCCGAAGTAGCTCTTCCCGTTGTGCGTGAGCGGCACGGCCGGCACCGCCATGACCGTGTCTTGCATCATGCACACCCGCGTCCGCTCCGGGATGGAAACGTTAGGTGGTGTCGCCCACGCCCGAATTGCCCCGGGCGCGAGAGTGATCACTAGCCCCAGCACCACAACAACGATTGCCCTCGTCCAGTCCAGTCGCACCTTCATCTGTCGTCTCTCCTCCTCTCTCCCACGCCCCCTGCCGGTCCGTCGGCGGTATGCCGACCCCGTCGGGCCGCGTGGTCAGTTCTTGGTTCCCTTCACCCGGATGTCGTTCCGCTCGAGGTCGTCCGCGCTTGCGGGCGAGGCGAGCGTCCCGGGCGGGTTCTCGTACCACCCGGGGTCGTCGTAGGAGTCGATCCCGTCCCGCACCTTCAGCACGGTGAACATGCCGCCCATCGTGATGTAGTCGTGCTTACCAGGACCTCCGACCATCGGGATGCTGTTCTGCGGCACCGGCATCCCCATCTCGGCCATCTCCCCCATGCCGTCTTGCCCCATCGTCATGTACTCGGGCAGGAGGGGCTGCACCTTGCGGTCGATGGCCCCCGGCTTCACCCCGATCATGTTCGGGAACTCGTGCCCCATCTGGTTCATGACGTGGTGGGTCATGTGGCAGTGCATGGCCCAGTCCCCGGGCTCGTCCGCCACGAACTCGACCGTCCGGGTGCTCCCGACGGGGACGAGCACCGTCGTCTCCGGCCACCGGGCGGACTCCGGGAGCCGCCCGCCGTCGGTCTCGGTGATAAGGAACTGGTAGCCGTGGAGGTGAATCGGGTGGTGGCTCATCGGGCTTAAGTTCCCGATCCGCACCCGCACCCGCTCGCCGGTCCTGACGACGAGCGGGGCCGTCGCCGGGAACACCTTCGCGTTCATCGTCAGGATGTTGAAGTCGGTCATCTCGTTCGGGTTCGGCCGCGAGGTGCCGGGGTCGATCCGCCACTCGTGGAGGAGGACCGCGAAGTCCCGGTCGATCCGCGGCTCCGGGCGCTTCCGGGGGTGGATGACGAAGAGGCCCGTCATGCCGAGGCCGATCTGGGTCATCTCGTCGTGGTGCGAGTGGTACATGCACGTCCCGGACTGGCGGAGCGTAAACTCGTACTTGAACGTCTCCCCGGGCTTGATCGCCCGCTGGTTCAAGCCCCCCACCCCGTCCATCCCGTTCGGGAGGAGGAGGCCGTGCCAGTGGACCGAGGTCGGGGCCTGGAGGCGGTTCGTGACGAAGATCCGAACCCGGTCCCCTTCCACGGCCTCAATAAGGGGGCCGTGGACCGACCCGTTGTACCCCCAGCACGTCGCCCGGAGGCCGGGGGCGAACTCGTGCTCGACCTCCTCCGCGACGAGGTGGTAGACCTTCGCCCCGCCCACGACCTTCCAGGGGAGTTTCGTCCCGTTCGGGACCACGACCGGGGTGTAGTCGCGCCCCTCCTCGCCGGGGGGAAGCGCCTCTTGGTTCACGTTGCTCCCGCCGGTGTCGGCGGCGGTCCCCTCGCGCGGCCGCTTCGCGCCGGGCACGTCTTGGGCGATCGCTGTTCCCCGCCCGGAGAGGAGCAACGCCCCTCCGGCAACGGCCGCGCCACCCACGGCCAGGGCTTCCCGCCTCGATAATCCGTTCTTCCTGTCCATCGTCTTCTTCATCACTCCTCAGTGGTGGTGCATCGTCGGTGCGGCCTTCGGCTCGCCGACCGAGTTGGGTTGAAGCTCGCCCGTCGGTATTCGCCGCCCGAGCACCTTCTCGAGCTCGGTGCGGGCGAGCCAGTAGTCGGCCAGGGCCTGGATGTAGTCGCGGGCGGCGGCGATCTGGTCCTGCTTGGCTTCGAGGATCTGGAAGACGCCGACGAACATACCGTTGAACAGGAGCTGCGTCTGGTCGGTGACCGTCTGCTGCACGGGGAGCACCGCTCGCCGGTAGAACGCGGCCTTCTTCCGGGCCGTCGCCATCCGCGCAAACGCGGTCCGGACCTCGGAGCGGACCTCGATGGCGAGCGCCGCGTAGCGGTCCTCCGCCTGGAGGAGGATGTAGCTGGCACGGGCGCGAGCGGCCCGGCCGCGGCCGAAGATCGAGAGCGGGAGGGAGAGGCTCGGCCCGCGCGTCGTGTTCCCCTCGGGCTCCCGCTCGGAGTGGCCGCCGAGCGAGAGCTCCGGGAGGACGCTCGTGATCCGGGTCACCCCGAGGGACTGGGCGAGCGCATCGACCTCGGCCCTGAGTGAGGCGAGGTCGAGCCGGTCGGTGACCGCCCGCCGCTCGAGCTCGCCGACGGGTACGTCGGCGGCAGGGAGTTCCGGGAGCCGGGGCGGGATGCGCCACCGGGTCTCCTCCCCCCAGAGGCCGAGCAGGACGTTCACCCGCTCCCGGGCCTCGGCGGCCTCGAGCTCGGCGTCCGCGTGTTCGAGGCGGGCCTGATTCGCCCCCCGCTCCGCCAGGGCGACGTCCAGGGGGGCGTTGTTCCCCGCCGCTCGCAGTGCGCGGGCGGCCGTAAGCGAGGCGTCCATCGCCTGTACCACCGACCGGCGCAGCTCGACCAGCTGCTGGGCCGCCTGCACCCGGAAGTACGCCGAGCGAACTTCCGCCGTGTGGTCGAGCACCTCGTGCGTGACCCGGAGCCGCTCGCGCTCGAACTCGCTCTCGGCGAGCCGGCGGCGGAGGGGGATGAGGAAGACGCTCATGAACTCCTGGGCCACGTCGAACTCGGCCGCCTTGCCGCGGAACCGCCGCTCGGCCGAGAACACCGGGCTTTCCGGCAGTCCCGCCGCGACGACGTCGCTCTGGGCGACGCCGAGCTCGCGGTAGAGGGCCCGGAGCGTCGGGTTCTTGAGGAGGGCGACTGCGACCGCGTCGTCGGCCGTCATCTCGCCCCCGAGCTTCGCCGCAACGCACCGCCCGACTGCTTCCTGCCCCTGACTTTCCAGCTCCCAGTCCACGGACACCGCCGCCCGGTCCGCTACTTCGGCGCGGACCCGGTCGAGCGCGGGCTGGGGGTCGATGGTCGCGCATCCGCTCGCGAGGAGGACCGAGGTGAGTGCGACCCGCCTACCCTTCATGGCCGCCTCCGTGCTCCGTGCCGCCACCCTTCGCCGCCGGCCCGGCGTGACCCATCGCGGAGTGGTCCCTGCCCTTCATGGCCTCGCCCCCGCCGGGATCTGCACCGGTCTCTCGGGACGGGGCGTCGAGCATCGACCCGACTTCGGGGGTCGTCCCGGCCGGCGCGTCCGGGTGCGCCGGGTGAGCGTACGGGAGCGGGGCGATCTCGACCGTGCCGACACAGCCGGCCAGCGCCAGGACGAGGGCGGCAGTCAAGCAAACTCTAGTGGGCTTGTTCATGGGTGCTCTTTTCTAGGCTGTTGATTTCGTTCATCAAGACTCGTTCGTTTTCGGAGAGCTTCGGCAGGTGCCGGATGAAGTGCGTGAGCTTCCAGTTGTCCTCGTCGCTCCCCCCGAACCCGGGCATGCCGGTGAACCGAATGCCATTTCGGATGATGTTCATGATCTCCCCGTCGGTGAGGCCCTGGGTAGCCTCGGCCCTCAGGTCCGGTGGCGGCGGGAACATCCCCTCCCCGAGCATCGTCTTCCCGTCCCCGCTGTTCCCGTGGCAGACGGCGCAGTGGTCGGCGAAGTGGTCCCGCGCCTCCGCGAGGGCAAGCTCGGTCGGCCGGACTGGGTTCACCGCGTCCCTGACCGAGGACGGCGTCGCAAGATCCCGGACTCGCCGGGCCACCCACACCTCGACCGCACTCGGCTTCGCCCGGGCGCTGAGCCCGTGGACCCGGAGGTATGCGACGCCGCCGCCGGCCGCCGCCACGACGACGAACCCGAGCACGGCCGCCCACATTTTCTTTCCCATACGCTTCCGCCTCCGAGTTGCCGTGTTGTCCGGCGGCGCCCCGCCGGACAACCGGGCTTGCTATCAGTGACCGTGGGGCTTCGACTCCCCGTCGGCGTCCGCGTGGATCATGACCTCCGAGGCCACGAACTTTCCGCTCGCGAGCTTGCGCCCGTGGACCACGACGCGCTGGCCCTCGCGGAGGGCGCTCCGCGCCGCCTTCGCGCCGCCTTCGCCTTGCTCGTACCTGGTCTCGTCGGTCAGGTAGACGGGGACGGAGCTGCCCGGTGCCCCGAGTTCGAGCCGGTCGCCTTTCATGGAGACGACCTTGCCCTCGACCTTCGGGCCCTTGTGGAGCTTCGGGTCGTGGGCGAAGGCGGGAGAGGCGAAGAGAGCGGTTGCAATCAATGTGTGGATGAGTCGTTTCATGAGGCTGCCCTTTCTCCAATTTGTGGAACTGCTACTGCATCCCGAAACTGTGGCCCCTGTCGTGTTGGGCGGGGGGTCGGGCAACTGCCGCCAACCCGCTACCCGCCCGCATCTCAGTGGCTGTGTCCCGAGTGACCATCGCGCCGGTATCTGTCCGCCGGCCTATCCCACGGGTCAGTCCCGTCGGAGTGTCCGTCGGAGTGTCCGTCGGAGTGTCCGCCCCCAGATTGGGTGCCACTCAGCGGGTATCCAGGCGAGTACGAGGTGCAGCCTGCAACGGCCGAGCAGACCAGAAGGACAGTAAGTATGATCGTTTTCATATGTGACACTTAAGAATACTGGTTGGGTATGGAGCTTTGCCCGGTCGCCAACCGCTCAACGCGAGTCGTAGAGGCGGCCGCGGGCCGACGGCGGGTCACCAAGTTGGGATCGCGGACAGGAGGTCAGATGAGGAGGACGACGGTGTGGATGTGCCGGAGTGTGAGAGGCGGCCCTGCCGCAGGCGCGGCCCGCCGGACGTGGTAATCGGTTCGGGTGAAGTCCGCCCCGGGGGTGCGCCCCGGGAGCACTAGCGTGAGCGCTTCACCGGCCGATGGCGCCGCCTCGTCCGGGATGCCGCTCGCTCCCGGCTTCACCTGCGGCTGCTCCCCGCAGTGCTGACACCCGTCC
>CAYUHJ010000218.1:0-10666 GCA_964444365.1 uncultured Alcaligenaceae bacterium
GGGTAAGGGTGGGGGTCGCTTGGGTGGTGAACCTTTCACCCCCACCCCAACCCTCCCCCCTCAAGGGGGAGGGAGAAAAACGCTTAACGGACCATGCGCACCCTCCGCTCCGTGTTCGACCTGTTCCCCGGCACCCGCGAGCACGGGCTCGCCGCCGCGCAGGTCGCCGACAGCCGCACCCGGTTCGGGGTCAACAAGCTGACGCCGCTGCCGCGGGAACCCGTCTGGAAGAAGCTCCTCGAAAAGTTCGACGACCCGATCATCCAGATTCTGCTCGCGGCGTCGCTGCTGAAGATCGTCGTCGACCTGTTCGCCGTCGCGCCGCTCGCCGGGGGAATTGGGCTCCTCGCGGTGCTGGCCGTCGCCGTCGGGTCGTTCGTGCCGCGGGTCGCCGCGTGGGTGCCGACGCTGCTGTTCTCCCTCGCCGGGTGCCTGTTCGCCGTCTCCGCGGCCCTCGGCCACCCGTCCGTCGAGGGGCTCGCCGTCATGGTCGCGGTCGGCCTCGCCACCGGGGTGTCGTTCCTGTCCGAGTACCGCAGCGACCGCGAGTTCGACGCGCTGAACGCCGGGAAGGAGGCGGCCGTCGTGAAGGTCGTCCGCAACGGCACCCTGCAAACCCTGCCGCAAGACGAGGTGCTCGTCGGCGAACTCGTCGTCCTCGAAGCCGGCGACGAGATCCCCGCGGACGGCCGGCTCGTCAGTGCCCACGATTTGAAACTCGATCAGTCGCTGATGACCGGCGAGTCCGAGTGGGTCGGCAAGACCCCGCTGCCGGAGGACGACCCCGCCGACGGCCCGGACTCGCCCGGCTGCTTGTTCCGCGGCACGCAGGTCATCGACGGGTTGGGCCGGATGACGGTCACGAACGTCGGCGACGACACGATGCTCGGCCAGATCGCGCGGAAGCTCTCGGGGGCGGAAGAGACCGAAGACGCCCGAGAGAACCGCGTCCACCGGAAGCTGACCATCTCGAAGGAACTGACGCCGCTGCAACAGAAGCTCGCGTCGCTGGCCGGGCTCATCAGCAAGGTCGGGTACGCCGCCGCCGCCGCGATCTTCGTGGCGCTCCTCGTCCGCGGCCTGCTCGTGCGGGAAGTGTTTTGGCCCGCGAACGGGGCCGAGTCGCTGACGGTCGCGCAGAACCTGCTCGGGTACTTCGTGTACATGGTCATCGTGATCGTCGTCGCGGTCCCGGAGGGGCTGCCGATGAGCGTGACCGTGTCGCTGGCCCTCGCGATGCGGAAGATGACCCGGGCGAACGCCCTGGTCCGGCAACTGGTCGCGACGGAAACCATCGGCTCGGCCACGGTCATCTGTTCGGACAAGACCGGCACGCTGACGCAGAACAAGATGCGGGTCGTCCGGGTCTGCGCGGGCGGAATCGCGCACGAACCGCCGCTGCCGAAGCCGAACCTGTCGACGGACTCGCCGACCGCCGTCGACTGGCTCGGGCTCAACGCGGCGCTCAATTCGACGGCTTCCCTCGAAGTCAAGAACGGCACGCTCGTCGTCGTCGGCAACAGCACGGAAGGCGCACTCCTGCACTGGCTGTACGATTCGGCCGCCGACTTCGCCAAGGCCCGGCAAGCGGTACCGGTCGTCGCCCGGATCGCCTTCTCGTCCGAGACAAAGCGGATGACGACGGTCGTCGAAATCGCCGGGAAGCGGGTCGCGCTGGTGAAGGGTGCCCCCGAGTTCGTGCTGGAACTGTGCCCCGGTTTAGGCGATGCCGACCGCGAAGTCGTCCGGCAGCAGATCGCGACGGCCGCCGGGCAGGCGATGCGGACGCTCGCGTTCGCGCACGCCGAAGTTGCACCCGATGCCACTTCAGCCGACGGAATCCCCCTGACTTTCGACGGGTTCGTCGCCATCCGCGACCCGCTCCGCCCGGACGTGACGGACGCACTGAGCCAGTGCCGCTCCGCCGGGATCGAAGTGAAGATGATCACCGGCGACAACGCCGAGACCGCCACCGCCATCGCCCGCGACGCGGGGTTGCTCGACATCCCGGACGCCGTGATTCTCACGAGCGACGAGTTCAACAAGCTGTCCGACGACGAGGTCAAAGCCCTGTTGCCGCGCCTCCGCGTCCTCGCCCGCGCCCGGCCGCTGGACAAGTACCGGATGGTGACGCTGCTTCAGGAGATGAACCACGTCGTCGCGATGACCGGGGACGGCACCAACGACGCGCCGAGCTTGAAGAAGGCGGACGTCGGCCTCGCGATGGGGATTGCAGGCACCGAGGTCGCGAAGGAGGCGAGCAAGATCGTCCTGCTCGACGACTCGTTCAGCACCATCGTGAAGGCCGTCCACTGGGGCCGGTCGCTGTACGAGAACATCCAGCGGTTCATCCAGTTTCAACTGACCATCAACGTGTCCGCGCTCGTGATCGCGTTCCTCGGCCCGTTCTTCGGGCTGAAGCCGCCGTTCACGGTGCTTCAGCTGTTGTGGATCAACGTCATCATGGACACGTTCGCGGCCATCGCCCTGTGTAGCGAGCCGCCGCGGGCCGGGCTGATGCGGGTGCGGCCGAAGCGGCGCGACGAGAGCATTCTGACCCCTGCCATGGTCGGCAACATCGGCACCACGGCGGCGTTCTTCGTCGTCGTCATGATCGGCCTGCTCAAGGGGATGGAGAACGCCGGCTGGTTCGCGGGGACCGGGGAGAAGTCCGACGAGTTCCCGGAACTGACGGTGCGGCAGGTCGCGATCTTCTTCACGGTCTACGTGTTCTTCCAGGTGTGGAACCAGATCAACTGCCGGAGCCTGACGCCGGAGGCGTCCGGTCTGGCGGGCGTCTGGCGGAACCCGTACTTCCTGGCGATCGCGTCCCTGACGGTGATCGGACAGGTGGTGATCGTCGCGTTCGGCGGCGCGATCTTCGCGGTCGAGCCGCTCGGCCTCTGGGACTGGCTGACCATCGCGGCGGCGACGGCGTCGGTGCTGCTGTTCGCGGAGATTTCACGGTTCTTGAGAGGACGATTTTCGACAGGATGACAGGATCAACACAGTGCCAAGAGCGAAACCCGCTGGGCCGCCGAAGGGGGCCGCGAAGCGAATCCCCGCGTTGATGGCGGGCCTCGCCGAACTGTACCCGGAGACGGGCACCGCGCTCGCGTTCGCCGGGCCGTTTCAACTTCTAGTGGCGACGATTCTGTCCGCGCAGTGTACGGACAAGCGGGTCAACCTCGTCACGCCGGCGCTCTTCGCGAAGTTCCCGGACGCGCCCGCGTTCGCCGCCGCGAAGTTGCGGGACATCGAACTCCTCGTCAAGTCCACCGGCTTCTTCCGCAACAAGGCGAAGAACATCCGGGAAGCGGCCCGCGCGATCGTCCGGGATCACGGCGGGGAAGTGCCCGGCACGCTGGACGCCCTGGTCGCGCTGCCGGGCGTCGGCCGCAAGACCGCGAACGTCGTCCTCGGCGACGGGTTCGGGGTGCCGGGCGTCACCGTCGACACCCACGTCGGCCGGCTGTCCCGCCGGCTCGGGCTGACGGTGCAGACCGACCCGGTGAAGGTCGAACGGGACGTGATGGAACTCGTCCCCCAACCCGAGTGGACGCGGTTCAGCCACCGGCTGATCCTCCACGGCCGGCAAGTCTGCGGGGCGCGGTCGCCGAAGTGCCGGGCCTGTCCGCTGGCGGCGGTCTGCCCGAAGGTCGGGGTCGACCACAGGTTTTGTGCGGCCGGGCCGGATGAGAACGAGGTGAGACTTCGCCCCGCGCGTGACAACCGACCGGTTCCCGGGTTATGATACTGGTTGATCCGTTCGGGGGGCTACCATGCGCCGGTTCCTGCTCGTCGCCGCGTTCTCGTGCCTCGTCCTGGCGGGGGCGTGGAACCCGTCCCGGGGGCAGTTCCCCGGCGGCAGCGGTCGCGGCGGGTTCGGCGGGTTCGACCCCGAGTCGAAGTTCGCCCAACTCGCCCAGCAGTCCGGCGGGACGGACGTCATCGACTTCGCGAAACTCCCGCCCGAAACGCACGAGCGGTCGCGGAAGATGGCCCAGTTCATGGGCACCCTGCCGTACCCCGAGACCGGGACGATGAACAAGGCCCAGTTCCTCGACTTCTATAACAAGAACGTCGAAGTGATGAAGGCGAAGGGGTTCGCCGGCAAGGGCGGCCCCCCGACACCTCCGCCGGGCGGGGACGCGCCGAAGGTCGAGATCAAGGTGACCGGCGGGGACGCCGACCGGCAAGACCGCGAGAACCGCGACCGGGAAAGACGGGATCGCGAAAGCCGCGACCGGCGGGACCGTCCGCCCGAGCCTTCCGGCTGGGGTCAACCCGGCGGGTGGGGCAGCGGCGGGTGGAGTTCCCGCGAGGAGCGGAAAGACCCCAAGGACGAGGACGCCCCGAAGCCGACCGTCTACCGGTTCGGCAAGCTGCCGAAGGAAGTGCCGTCGTGGTTCGAGGAACTCGACACCGACAAGGACGGCCAGGTCGGGCTGTACGAGTGGCGCAAGGCCGGCCGCGCGACCGCCGACTTCGTGGACATGGACCTGAACGGCGACGGGCTGCTGACCGCCGAGGAGTGGATCCGCCACGGCAAGCTCGCCCTCGAAAAGAAAGCGACCGCCCCGGCCGACCCCGACAGCGAGTCGGCGAGCGAATCCTCGTCCCGGAACAAGAAGGGCAGTTCCGGCAGCAGCGGGAAGCGGAACCCGTTCACCGGGAAATGAGGGCCGTTCGAGCGGGTCGCACACTGACCGGCTTTGGAGTAATGGCTAGACTCGATCGGAATGCGAGCAACCCATGTCTTACCGCTTCCTGCCACTCATCGCGCTCCTCGCCTGCGCCCAGCCCGCGAGTGCGGCCCCGCCCGTGGACGAGCAGGAGGCGGTCGCCCGCGTCAACAAGGCGATCGACGCCGGGGTGCGGTACCTGAAGACCAAGTACAAGCCGGTCGACCTGAAAAACCCCGGCAACGGCGGCGGGTGGGAGGGCTTCTGGCTCAACCAGTTCGGCGAGATGAACGGCGGCGTCACGGCCCTCGCCACCCTCGCCCTGCTCAACTGCGGCGAGAAGCCGACCGACCCCGTCGTGGCGAACGCCCTCGGGTACCTGCGGACCCTGCCCCGGAAGAAAACCTACGTCGTCGCCCTCACGACCATCGTCTTCGCGGAGGCCCGCCAGAAGGAAGACGTCTCCCGCATCCAGGCGAACGTCGACTGGCTCGTCGCGAGCGGCAACGCCGGCCCCGCCCGGCGGGAAGGGGGCAAGCTCATCGGCTGGAGCTACCCGTTCGACGAGTCGTCCCGGCCGGACGCCTCCAACACGCAGTACGCCCTGCTCGGGCTCTACGCCGGGAAACTCGCCGGGGCGAAGATCGACGACGAGGTGTGGCGGCAGATCCGCGGGCTGTATTCCAAGACGCAACGCAAGGAGGGTGATTCGGGGTACTGGCGGTATATCGAGGAGCAGATCGCCGGCGAGCGGGCCAGTTTCACGATGACCGTCGCCGGGGTGTGCGGCCTGATCATCGCGGAAATGGCGCTCGACGACAACGAGCAGAAACTGGACCCCACCACCGGCGTGGCGGCCAACTGCGGGAGGTACGAGTCCAGCGACGCCGTCAACCGCGGCATGAACTGGATCGGCAAGCGGTTCTCCTTCAACGAGGCCCCGGAACTCAAGTCCGTCTTCTACAACGTCTACGGCATCGAGCGGGTCGGCCGGCTGTCCGGGCAGCGGTTCCTCGGCCGGTTCGACTGGTACCGCGAGGGGTGCGACTACCTCACGTCCGAGCGGTCCGGTCGTCGCGTCGACGGGAACTGGAAGCTCGATAAGGCCGGGCTCAGTTTCGACGGCGTGGACGTGATCTCGACCAGTTTCGCACTGCTCTTTCTCTCGAAAGGCCGGACGCCGATCCTCATCACGAAACTGGCGCACGGCGACCACGTCCTTCAAGGCGGTGGCACGCTCCTCGAAAAGGGCGACGACCCCGGCGTGACCGGGTGGAACCGCAAGCACCACGACGCCCGGAACCTGACGGACTTCGCCAGCCGGGAACTGTTCAACGGGCTCCCGCTCGGCTGGCAGATTTATGACCCCCGCCGCCGGGAGTACCCCAAGGAGGAGGACATCCTTGCGGAGGTCGGCGTGCTGGTACAGTCGCCGATCCTGTACTTCAACGGGCACAAGAAAATCGTCTTGAGCGGGCAGCAGAAGAAGATTCTTCAGAAGTACATCGAGGAGGGCGGCTTCATCCTCGCGGAAGCGTGCTGCGGGTCGGAGGAGTTCGCCGCCAGCTTTCGCGCCCTGATGCGGGAACTGTTCCCGGACAACCAACTCAAGCCGGTCGCCCCGGAGCACGCGATCTGGCGGTCGTTCTACGCGGTGCCGCCGAACCAGTTCGCGAAGCTGGAGTGCCTCGACCGCGGCTGCCGGACGGTGCTGGTGTTCAGCCCGGAGCCGCTGGCCGGGTACTGGGAAGTGTCGAAGTACGCCCCGCGCACCCCGGCCGGCCAGAAGCCCGCCCCCGCCGCCGACCGCGGCGAACAGGCGTTCCGCCTCGCCGGGAACGTCATCGCCTACGCCACCGGGATGGAGCCGCCGAAACAGCGGCTGTCGCAGCGGGTCATCGTCGACCCGACCAAGGGGGACGCCAGCCCGCCGAACGGGTTCGTCAAGCCGGCGCAACTGAAGCTCCGCGACGAGCAGTACCCCGCCCCCGCCGCCATGCGGAACCTGATGGGCTACCTCCGCGACGCCGCCAAGATCGACGTCGTCCCCGAGAAGCAGGAGATGTTTCCGGGCAACGACGAACTCTTCAAGTACAAATTCGTCTACATGCACGGCCGCAAGGCGTTCAACTTCACCGACGACGAGATCGACAACATCAAGGCGAATCTGACCAGCGGCGGGCTCCTGTTCGCGGACGCCTGCTGCGGCAAGCCGGAGTTCGACACGGCGTTCCGGGCCATGACCGCCAAGATGTTCCCGGACTCCAAGCTGGAAGTGATCCCCGTCGGCGACGACCTGTACTCGGCGAAGTTGAACGGCAGCCGGATCGCCACCGTGAAGCGCCGCGAGAAGGCGGACGCCTCCGGCCCCGACGGCGGGTTCCAGGACCTGCCGCCCCTGCTCGAAGGCATCAAGATCGACGGCCGGTGGGTCGTCATCTACAGCAAGTTCGACGTCGGGTGTGCGCTGGAAGGCCACAAGGCGAGCGACTGCCTCGGCCACAACCGCGACAGCGCCCTGCGGCTCGCCGCCGCGGCGGTGCTGTACGCCCTGAAGCGGTGAGCCGAGGGGTCCCTCCGGGATCTTGCAGTCCTCCTTCTTCACTGTCACCAACACCGGCACCGTCACTGCTTTCACTTGAAAAAGCAGTGACGGTGCCGGTGCGTCGCCAGATTCGGGAGGGACACCCTGTGAGCCGGTTCCCCTTCCCACCCGGCGCGGAATCGGTTTACACTCCCGGTCCGACCCGTTTCGGAGCCGTGCCATGCCGTCGACCCGTTTCCCGTGGTGGATCCCGCTGGGGGCCATCGTCCTGGCCCTCGGGTACCTGCCGACCCTGTCCGCGCCGTTCGACTTCACCGACGACGGGAACCTCGTCTACCCGGCGGCTGCGGGCACGACCCTGACCCAACACGCCGAAATCTGGTGGGACAAGGTCCGGGCGAACGTCGAGCACCTCGGGCCGTTCCGCCCGACGCTGTGGGTCCACTGGGAGGTGACCGCGAACGTCCTCGGGGCGGACCCCGTGGCGTGGCGGGCGGTCCGGCTCGTCTGGTGCGGGCTCGCGGCGGGGGCGCTCCTGTGGCTGATGCGGGAGCTAAATCTCGCGGCGACGGCAGCCCTCCTGGCGGCCGCGGCGGCCATGTGGAACCCCTACCGTAACGAAATCTGGACGAGCCTGACGCTCTCCGAGGGCGTCGCGATGCCGTATGCGTTGCTCGCCCTCGTGGCGGCCCGGAAGGCGACGACCTCCCCGCGGGCGGGGCGGTGGGACGTGCTCTCCGTGGCGTGCGTGCTGATGTGCCTCGGGTGCAAGAACACGTTCGTCGCGCTCGTTCCGGCCCAGATCGCCCTGCGGCTGTTCCCGGACGGCGTCTCGCTCCGCGACGGCTGGCGGGCGAACCGCTGGCGGGCCGCGGCGTACCTGCTGCCGCTGGCGTTGCCCGCGGCGCACTTCGTCTACTTCAAGCTGAACTGGCACCCCGGCCAGTACGAAACCCCCGGCCCGACCGTCGACCAGGTCGGCCGGTTCGCGTCGTGGATGAAGGGGGCGGCGGGGCTCGACTTCCTCGGCGTCGGGATCGCGGGGGTACTCGGGGCGCTGGCGTGGAACCGCGTGAACGTGCGGGAATTCCTGGTGACTCACCGCGCGGCCGTGCTGGCCGGCGGGCTCCTGCTCGCGGCGGGCTCGGCGGTCTACCTGCCGCTGCCGATGATGGCGGCCCGGTACACCATGCCCGCGATCTGGGGGTTCGACGTGCTGTTCGCCCTGACGCTGACGGCGTTCGTCGCGCTGCCGTTGGCGTGGTCGAAGCGGGTCGCCGGGGCCGCGGTCGCGGTCGGGCTGGTCGTCCTGGTGATCGCGAACGTCGGCCGGCAGGAGAAGGTCGCGGCCCGCTCCCGGATGCTGTGGGACGTGGTCCACGAAGTGGAGCGCGTCGCACCCGCCGGGGCCGGGGTCGCGTGGGTGAGCGGCGAAACCGGGCCGGGGTCGTTGAACGTCGAAGAAGGCATCCACTTCCGCTGGCACCTGCTCGCCCGCGGCCGGGGCGACGTCCGGGTAAAACTCGTCGACGAGTACGAGGAACCGATCCCCCGCGTGGAACTGCCCGCCTTCGACGGCCCGGCGGACTACCGCGTCACCGGCGCGGCGGTCGCCGGGTCGAACCGGTGGGACACGACGCAGGTGGCCGAGACCCGGTACGGCTTCGGCCGGAAGAAGTACGCCTGCCGGGTCGAGACGGCGAAGCGGCCGGGGGCGGGGGTGATCGTCATCGACGGGCCGACGGCCGCGTTCATGCGGGCCGCGTTCGCCAGCCCCGGCAGCGAACAAGAACTGCTGAAGAAACTGACCGAACCGCCGCCCGTCCGCGTGTCGAACCCGACGGCGTTCCTGACCGGGGAACGATGAGCCGGGCGGGGCGACCTGCGGAAAAAGCTCCCGGCGGTGGGAGTGGACGGGGGAGAGCGGCTACCATCACATTGGCACTCTTCAACCCCCGTTCGAGCTGGAACCG
The DNA here is from genome assembly GCA_964444365.1 of uncultured Alcaligenaceae bacterium. Lineage (GTDB taxonomy): Bacteria > Planctomycetota > Planctomycetia > Gemmatales > Gemmataceae > CAYUHJ01. The sequence goes on from CAYUHJ010000218.1 coordinate 9,204, forward strand.
TCATGTCCACCCGATGGGCCTTCGCCGCCGTCCTGCTGTTCGCTTCCGTCGCCTCCGCGGACGACCCCGCCGTCTGGCCGCAGTGGCGCGGCCCGACCCGGGACGGCCTCGTCGACGGCCCCCAGTGGTCGGAGACCATCAAGGACGACGCCCTGAAGCAGGCGTGGCGCGTCGAGAACCTCGGCCCCAGCTACTCCGGGCCGGTCGTGGCCGCCGACCGCGTCTTCACCACGCAGACCGTCGACAAGAAGACCGAGGTCGTCACCGCCCACGACCGCAAGACCGGCAAGGAACTCTGGAAGCAGACCTGGGACGGTTCGCTCACCGTCCCCTTCTTCGCCGCGAAGAACGGCAGCTGGATCCGCTCGACGCCCGTGTTCGACGGTAAAACCCTGTACGTGGCCGGCATCCGCGACGTCCTCGTCGCCCTGGACGGGGACTCCGGGAAGGAGCGGTGGCGGGTCGACTTCGTCAAGGAGTTCGGCACCCCGGTCCCGGACTTCGGCTGCGTGTGTTCGCCGCTGGTGGACGGCGTCGGCGTGTACCTCCAGGCGGGCGGGTCGTTCGTGAAGGTCGACAAGGCGACCGGCAAGGTGCTGTGGCGGTCCCTCAAGGACAACGGCGGCATGATGGGCTCGGCGTTCTCGTCCCCGGTGTTCGCCAGGCTCGGGGGGGCGGATCAGGTCGTGGTCCAGACCCGCACCCGGCTCGTCGGGGTCGACCGCGAGTCCGGGAAGGAGCTGTGGGCGAGGGAGATCCCGTCGTTCCGCGGGATGAACATCCTCACCCCGATCCCGGTCGGCGACAACGCCGTGTTCACGAGCACGTACGGCGGCAACACCCGGCTGTTGACGGTCGCCGGGGAGCCCGGCAAGCTCGCGGCGAAGGATGCCTGGGCGATGCGGTACGAGGGGAACATGTCCACCCCGGTGGTGGTCGAGGGGCACGCCTACCTGCTGGGCAAGGACAAGCGGCTGCTCTGCGTCGACGTGAAGACCGGCCAGGAGGCCTGGCGGACCGAGGAGCGGTTCGGCGACTACTGGAGCCTCGTCGCGAACCGCGACCGGATTCTGGCCCTCGACAACCGCGGGGTGCTGTACTACTTCAAGGCGAACCGGTCCGAGTTCGACCTCATCGACAAGCGGAAGGTCGCCGAGTCCGAGACCTGGGCGCACCTCGCGGTCTGCGGCGAAGAGGTCTTCGTCCGCGACCTGACCGGCCTGACCGCGTGGCACTGGCCGACGAAGTGATCCCGCGGACCGGCCCGTGTAGCCCGTGCTGGTTTGATCCCCTATTGACATCCACGGGGGCCGAACGGATCGCGACAAGAATCATGCGACGATCGCCGATCGCCGAATCAGGTTGACACCAGGGCTGCGGGAAGCGTATATTTAAAAAACCTCTCAAATTTAGGACTTACGCAGTTGGGGGTGAATTGGGGTTGGGCGGTCGGGTAGGCTCTC
>CAYUHJ010000219.1:0-10534 GCA_964444365.1 uncultured Alcaligenaceae bacterium
GCCGACAAAGGGTGTCGGTGCTGGCCGCATTGTCGCTCTCCCCTCGTCGCGGCCACCACATCATCGAAGCCGTCACCATTGAGATCTTTCTCCGCGACGACCAAGCCCCCGCGGAAGTTGAGGAAGGTCGAACCGCCCGCGAAGAAATTGCCGATCGTCAGAGAGTCGGCGTCCGGACTGTCGAGTGAGCCGAAGTCGCCGGCCGTAAGGAGGGCCTTTCCGTCCGCGATTCGGACGCGCGTAGCCCCGCCCGGGCCGCCCCCGAATATCAGGTCAGCGGATCCATCACCGTTCACGTCCCCAGCCGTCACATAGGAACCGTTCTGCAAGGCTTCCTCGAAGGCGAAGAAGTCGCCGAACAGTCGTTGAGGTTGGCCGGCAAACGTGCCGGTCACGGTCATGCCGTCGTACACTGCAATCCGGGGGCCGCCGCCGGTCCCGGCCGCGACGATCAGGTCCGGGGTGCCGTCTCCACGTTCAACCAACCAAAACACTCGTCCACTTCCTTGCGACACTTCTGACTCAACCGATACCCCATACTCTTCAACCGACGCTTCATCCGACGACGCGCCCGGATCCCCGGCAACCGCTTCCTGTCCTTCACCTCCTTCAGATCCGCGGGTTCCTGGACCAGCGGAATGTGAGGGACTATCGTGCGGACCTCCAGGGTCCGGAACAACGTGCCGTCGTCGTACCCCTTGTCGCAGCCCAAGGTGTTGGGCTTTCGGTTGTGTTTGGACTTCAACGTGTCGAGCATCTCCAGCGTTGCCTCGCGTTCGGCGGTGCCGTTGGCCTCGGTCGCGGCGATCCCGAGGATCAAACCGTGCCGGTTCTCGGCCAAGACGTGACCCATGTGGGACAGCTTGACCTCCTTCCCCCGGGATTTGCGGTACAGTCTGGCTTCCGGATCGGTCCGGCGGGCATGGGTCTCGTTGGTCCGCTTCTGACCGTGGAAATCGACTTCGACATTGCGGGGCTTGAACGCGTTGTTGCCGCCCTGGGTCTCGGTGTCCGGGGTCTTGGCACCCGGGGTCTTGGGCTGAAAACTCTTGGCACTGGCATAGCTTTCGATCACCGTGCCATCCACGCTGAAGTGTTCGCTGCACAGGTTCTCGGTCGACGCTTCCGCCTCCACCGCATCGAAGAACGCCTGGGTGAGACTGTGCGTCTGCAGTCGTTGACGGTTCTTGGTGAACGTGGTGGCGTCGAAGGCTTCGTCGCTGGGGTGGAGGTCCAGGAACCAGCGAAAGAGGAGGCTGAGATCGATCTGTTCGCACACCTGTCGTTCGCTGTAGACGGAGTCCAGGGCCATGAGCAAAAGGGCTTTGAGGAGCCGCTCGGGTGGCACGCTGGGTCGTCCGGTCCGGCTGTCAGCGGCGGCACACGTGTGAGTCATGCCGGCGAGGATGCGATCGGTCCGACGTTTGATGTCGCGGACGGGGGTGGTCGGGCCGGATGCGATCTTCGACCTCGAACACATGAAACAAGGGCAATTGCTGATCGGCTTCGCCACGCATGATCGGCTCCCGTTTGCGATCGTGGGAGTTTAGCGCAACAAAACCACATGAAAAGCGAATTTTTCAGCAGTCTGCTAGTGTCCCGAGTTGCAAGTTCGTTGACAAACTTCCTCGACCGTCCGCAGGATCCAATCGGCACTCGCCGTCCACCGGAACGGCTGGGGGTCGGCGTTGTGCTCCGCTAGGTAGGACTCGATCGCTTGCTCCAACGCTTTCACGCTCTTGAACGCACCCCGCCGGATACGATCTCCCGTGATCGCCCCAAACAATCGCTCAACCTGGTTGATCCACGACGCACTCGTCGGAGTGAAGTGCACAACGAACCGAGGTCGCTTCGCCAACCACCGCTCGCCAACCACCGCTACACCGCCGGGGTCTTGTGCGTCGCATACTTGTCCATCACCAGGTGGACCGTCACCCCATCCTCGGCCGGGACCGACCCATCGATCTCGTTGAGAGACTTGAGAAACTCCTGGTGCCGATGCCGACGGTAACACTTGCCAATCACCTGTCCGGTGGCCACGTTCAGGGCCGCGAACAGCGAGGTCGTCCCGTTGCGGACGTAATCGTGGGTGCCCCGCTCGGCCTGGCCCGGGTACTCCAGTGCGTGGCGTTGGTCGGCTTGGACTCCAAGGTCCTGGTGACCACCTCCTCGACCCGGGCATCGGTCAAGGTTCGAGGGGCACCGGGCCGGGGTTCGTAGGTGAGCCCATCGAGTCGGTGTTCGAGGAATCGTTGCCGCCATTTGCCAACCGTGGGGAGTGTGACACGCAGGTCGGCGGCGATGGCGGTGTTGGACCGGCCGTCGGCCGCGGCCAGGACGATCTTGGACCTCAGGGCCAGCCGTTGGGCCGTCTTGGGGCATCGCGCCCTGTCGGCGAGTTTGGCTCGCTCGACGTCGGACAGGATGACGGGTTTGACGGGTCGTCCGAGTGGCATGAGTACCTCCTCCGACAACCCTAACGCGGAATGGTTGATCGCGCAAGAGATAATCAACCAACTTGCAACTCAGGACACTAGGATTCCTGGCGTTTTCTTTCGTTATCCGGGGGTGGGTGTGCCACTGGAAGTAGGCATCGGTTTCGAGTATCGGGTGGCGACTCACGGAGGGTAGCCATGCCAACGGGAACGTTCGAGTATCGAGACGAGGGCGAGCGGGTGGCGATAGAACAGGCCCTGGCGTTCGTCGCCCAGATGCGGGACCTGGCCGTCAACGCCCCGCACGGGCAGGTGCTCAACCGTTTGGAAGGGCACGCCTTCGACGCCGGACGAGAATTGCTCCGCAGCACCCTCGAACGCGGTGTTCAGGCGAGCGTCAGACGGGGGGGCGGAAAAAACGGGGCCTACCGGGCGTGCGTGTGCGGCGGCCGACGGCACCCCAAGCGGCGGGTCGGGCGGGACGTGGTGACGGCCGTCGGGGCCATCCGTCTGGACCGCTGACAGAGCCGATGCCCGGACTGCGGGGACGTCGGGTTCGCGGCCGACACGCGGCTGGGGGTGGATGGGTACCTGACCGCCCGCGCCTGCCGGATGGCCACCCTGGCCGGGGTGAGTGATCCGTTCCGCAAGGCCGAGGGACTGCTGCGGGAGTTGAGCGGGTGGGCGGTGGATGCCGAGACGATCCGCTGGCGGACGCACGCCGTAGCTGCCGACGCGACCCGCACCCGCGACGCACGGGCGACAGTGCCGCATGCGTTCGCCCAGGCCCAGGAACCGACGGCCGAGCGACCCGAGCCGACCGACGACGAGGTGGCCATCGACGCCGGCAAGGTGAACGCCACCGGCGGTTGGCGGGACGTGAAGGTGGCCGTGTTCGCGGTGCGGGGACTGGCGGCCCCGTGCGGGTCGGCCGAAGCGGCATCGCGGACGTTGCCGGCCCCGGTCACGGGGGGCGTGGTCGCGGCGGTGGAGGAAGCGGGCGTGTTTGCTGGCCGCTGCCGAGCCGAGGCGGATCGGCTGGGGTTGACCGACCCGTCGCGGCGGACCGTGCTGGGGGACGGGGCGCAGTGGATCTGGAACCTGGCCAATGAGCAGTTCCCGTTGTCCGGGCAGGTGCTGGACTACTACCACGCGGCGGAGCACCTGGCGGCGGTCGGGCGGGGATCGCTGGACGCGGCGGCGTTCACGGCGTGGTTCGAGCAGGCGAAGGGCCGGCTGCTGGCCGATGGGTACGCCGGCGCGTGCGAGTCGCTGGCCGGGTTGCCGGTCAGGGCGGCGTTGAACTACCTGGCCGGTCACCGGGACCGGCTCCACTACGCGGCCCGTCTGCGGCGAGGCCAGGCGATCGGCAGCGGGTTGGTGGAGGGGACGATCAAGCAGCGGGTGAACCTGCGGCTCAAGCGAACCGGCGCGCGGTGGCGGGTGGAGGGGGTCGGGCCGCTGGTGGAACTGCTGGCGATGTCCGACACCCCCGAGTGGGCCGAGTACTGGAATGCCCTCGCCGCCTGACTGCCTACTTCCAGTGGCACACCCTCCGGGGTTGTGGGGTTGTGGCTTGTGGTGCGTAGGGGTAGAACACGAACAGCAAGAGGGTTTAACAATGTCGTCACTGTTCAAGCGAACCCGGACGGACAAGCGAACGGGAAAGACGGTGCAGTCGCAAAAGTGGTACGGACAATGTACTGACGAGTTCGGCCAGGTCGTTCGGAAGCCGCTCAGCGCGAACAAGGTGGCGGCTCAACGGATGTTGAACGAGATCGTGAAGCGTGTCGAGCTCGCGCGGGTCGACGGTTCCGGCCATCTCTGCTGGCTCTGTTGCTGGCCTATAGCTGGCTCAAAACTGAGCCAGCAAGGGATAGCCGGTGAGACTACACCCGCGAAAGATAATCGATTTAGTTCTGATTCGGAATCGATTGAAATGAAGGGCTTTGAGGGTTTCCGAGATCCTGAGACGAACGGAGAGGGAGGGATTCGAACCCTTGTTACCCTTGCGGGTAAATCAGTTTTCGAGACTGATCTATCAAACACTTCAAACACTACAAATCCTAACACTTTCAACATCCCGCCGGATCTGTTGGCCCTGCTGCTGGCTCTAAACCCTTCGGCCCACCCCGAACTCGTCCGCCTTCTCACTTCGTGGCCACACCTTCCCGACCCGATCCGTTCGGCGATCCTCACCCTCGCCGACTCATCCGCCCGCCTGATGCGAATCGCTTCACTCTGTAGCACTACAACCCACAACCCCCGTCGATGCAGTCTTCGCCCTGTGAATTGCAGTGTTTGACCGCGTCGGGGTTCAAGCGCGAGTGGATCGCCCGGGTGACACTACATCCCGCCGGAATCGTCCGTCCGGATTGCTTCTTCGTCGGCGTGCATAGAAGGGGCGGCAAGCGGAGAGGGTTATTGAAGTGACAACGGCGGTTAGCCACCTTCCCCGAAAATCTTGGCTTGGCGTGCATAGAAGGGGCGGCAAGTGGAGAGGGGTTATTGAGGTGGCGACTGGAATGCAAGTCGGGGCCGACTTGTGACGTGAGTGTCATAGGGGACGAGTCACCACCACACACACGGGGAACGACAATGCTGGCAGTCATCGGCGAACAAGTGACGAACGAGGGGTTGACGGTCGCCCAGATTGGACGGCGGGCCGGGGTGCCGGAACACGTCGCTCAAGAATGGATCGACGGTGTCGGCCTGCCCGACGGCACGCGGGTTCGGATGACCCCGGCGTTCCGGCTCGGCGGGGACGGGTATCGGACGAGCCGCAACTCGCGCGGCTGCTCGCCGAAGTGTGCGAGGCGGCGTCCGCGGAGATGCCGAACGGCATCCACTTCGGGGCGCACTCGAACGGCCGGTTCGTCGAACTCGAAACCCACACCGGCGAGAACACCGTCGCGCAGACGCTGGTGGCGGTCTGCGACAAGAGCGCCCGAGGCAACGGGCTGCGGACACAGGTCGAAGAAACCGCCGCCCGCGCGGGGCAGCTGCCCGCCGTGCTCGTCCGCTCGACCGAGTTCCCGAAGACGCCGACGGCGGCCGTCTCGACGCGGATCGCGTCGATGATCCGGCCGATCGGGAAGGGGGCCAGCGTCGTCGTGTCCGACAGCGACTGGCGCGGCATGAGCGGGTTCCTGGCGTTCCGGGCGAAGCACCGAACCGACCCGCGGTTCGCCGCGTGGCAGGCGGCCGAACGGCCGCTGGCCGGGCTCGCGGCGGTTCGCAAGGTCCTGGACCTCGACCGGCTGGAGGCGGCCACGCCCCCGGCCCCGGTCCCGTCCGTCGCCCCGCAGGTACCGGAGAAAAGCTTGCCGAAGCCGGTCGAGGCCGTCGCCGCCCCGGCCCCGCCGCCGAGCCGTGCGGCGGTAGGCGACCCGATCCCCCTTGGGGAAACCCGCGGCGTCACGCCGGTTCGCGTCTCCTTGAACCCGGCCGACCTGACCCGACACGCCGCGTTCCTCGGCGGGTCCGGCAGCGGCAAGACGACCGCCGCTCTGACGGTCATCGAGGCCCTGCTGCTTCGCGGTGTCCCGGCCGTGCTCGTGGACCGCAAGGGCGACCTGGGCCGGTACGCCGACCCGTCGGCGTGGGCGGAAGCAGACGCGGACGCGGATCGAGTCGCCCGCCGGGCCGCCCTCCGTGCAGCAATCGACGTGCGGGTCTACACCCCCGGCGCGAACGACGGCCGGCCGCTGGCCATCCCGGTCGCCCCGCCGGACCTGCACGCCCTACCCGCCGCCGACCGGGAGCAGTTCGCCGGGTACGCCGCCGCGGCGCTGCTCGGCATGATGGGTCCGCGGCCGCGGGGGACCGACCCGAAGCAGGCCATCCTCCAGAAGGCCATCGAGGTGCTCGGCCGCGCCCCCGGCCGGGCGATTTCGGTCCCGACGCTGCACCAACTCGTCCGGGACCGCGACCCGTCGTTGCTGCTCGAGGTCGGCGGGCTCGACGACCGGCACTTCAAGAAGCTGGAAGAATGCCTGCTGTCGTTCGCGATCCAGAACCGCCGGCTGCTGGAGGGCGGGGAGACGCTCGACGTGGACCGGCTGCTCGGCCGGGGGCCGCACGCGGTGCCGGGGAAGACCCGCCTCGCGGTCGTGAACACCCAGTTCCTCGGCGACGCGGAGGCCGTCGACTTCTGGCTCGCGCAGTTCCTCTCGGCCGTGGACCGGTGGCGGGCGAAGACCCCGGCCCCGGAGGGCCGGCTCCAGGCGGTGTTCCTGTTCGACGAGGCGGAAAAGTACCTCCCGGCGTCGGGGAAGCTCCCCTCGACCCGCGCCCCGCTGGAGAGCCTGCTCCGCCGCGGCCGGTCGGCCGGCATCGGCGTGTTCCTCGCCAGCCAGAGTCCGGGCGACTTCGACTACCGCGCCCGCGACCAGATCCTGACCTGGCTGGTGGGCACGGTCGGGCAGCCGGTCGCGATCAACAAGTTGAAGCCGCTCTTCGACGCCGCGCGACTGGACGCCTCGGCCCAACTCCCCGGCCAGGCCGCCGGGCAGTTCGTGCTTGTGAAGGAGGCCGAGGGCCGCGCGATCCGGGTGGACCGCAACCTGATCCCGACCCTCCAACTGCCCGAGGATCGGACGCTGCAACTGTCCCGCAGATGAGTCTTACCGGGTCCTTCCTGGGCCAAATTCGTCTTCCACCTCACCCGGAACGGCCGCGGAGTTTGAGAGAGATTGTTTTTCCGTGCGATCGTCAACGCTTCAACGTGTATTATTTTATAGCGACTATGAGTTGGCAGTAGTGAGACGGTACACTCACCCCTAACCCTTCTCACCGACGGGGAGAGGGGAACAAGAAGAAGGGATCCACCGGATCAGGTATGACAGCAAAGTCGCGGTCGAAGTGATCGCGACAAGCCCCTCCTCACGGTCGGACCGAACCCGTTGCCTCGCCTCGCTCGGTCTGCGACATCGAACTCGTCGAGCACGGATTGGACGGGAGTGACGCCGCGGTGCGGGTTCGCTCATTTCGAGCGGGGTTCGACGCCCATCAAGTGGCGGACGAAGAAGTCCGCCCGCCGTCGGCTCGCGTATGGTGTTTCGGCTGCCCCGTGGCCGACGCCGGGCATCACGAGCAAGTCGAAATCCTTGTTCGCCGCGATGAGGGCATTCGCGACTTGCATCGTGCTCGACGGGTCGACGTTGCGGTCGAGTTCGCCGACGACGAGCATCAGTTTCCCGGTCAGCCGCTTCGCGTTCGTCACGTTCGATTGCTCGGCGTAGTGCGGGCCGACGGGCCAGCCCATCCACATTTCGTTCCACCAGATCTTGTCCATGCGGTTGTCGTGGCACCCGCAATCCGAGACGGCCACGGTGTAGAAGTCGCCGTGGGCCAGGACGGCCCGCGTGCTGCTCTGCCCGCCCGCGGACCCGCCGTAGATGCCGACCCCGCGTTTGATGTCCAGGGATGGGTACTTGGCGGCCGCCGCCTTGATCCACGCGATGCGGTCCGGGAATCCGGAGTCGCCGAGGTTCTTCCAGCACACGTCGTGGAACGCCTTGCTACGCCCGTTCGTGCCCATGCCGTCCATCTGAACCACTACGAACCCGAGTTCCGCCGTCGCGCTGACGGAGCCGTGTAGGGGCCGAAACTTCTTCGGGACGAAGTGCCCGTGCGGGCCGGCGTAGATGTATTCGATCACGGGGTACGACTTCTTCGGGTCGAAGTTCGTCGGCCGGTGGATGACGCCGTGAATGTCGGTCGTCCCGTCCCGGCCCTTCGCGACGAACCGTTCCGGCGGCTTCCACCCGGCGGCTTCGAGGCGGGTGATGTCGGCCCTTTCCAGCACCAGAATCCGTTTGCCATCCGAGGTTCGTCGCAGTTCCGTGACGGGCGGCAGATCCACGCGGGTGTGGGTCACGAGGTACGTCTTGCCGTCCGGGGAGAATTCCAGCGGGCCGTGGTTGCCGTCCGCGTCCGTGAGGCGAACGAGGCCAGTGCCGTCGAACTTGATCCGCGCGTGGTGGACGTGGTACGGGTCCTGGTCCGCGTCGATCCCGCTGAGGCGGAAGTGGATCTCGCGGGCGGATTCGTCCACGCGATCGACGCCGAGCACGACCCACTTCCCGCTCGTGACCGCGTTTTTGAGGGTGCCCGTCTTCGCGTCGATCAGGTAAACGTGGTTCCACCCGTCGCGTTCGCTCATCCAGAGGATCTCGCCCGTCGCATCGAGAAAGTGAATGTCGAGCTTGTTCGTGTAGTCGAAGAACGTCTTGCACTCTTCCTTCACGATCTCGGACACAGCCCCGGTCGCGGCGTCGATCGCCAGCACCCGCACGACCTGATGGCCCCGCTGGTTGTACACGAAGAAGAACCGCGAGTCGTCCGGCGACCAGTGCTCGTGGGTGACGCCCCACGGGTTCGGGAAGAGTTCATCGCTGACGGGGATTTCCTTGCCCGTCGCCACGTCGAACAGGTGCGGCTTCGGCCGGGGGATCGCGTCGCCGGGCTTGAGGTAAGCGTAGGTGTGCGTCCGCGGTTGAAGCTGATCCTTCGGCGACGACTCGACGAGCGTGACGACACGGTCCCCGCCGGCCGCCGTGCGAATCGCCACGAGTCGCTTCGAGTCGGGGGACCACTGGATGCGGCCGTAGCCGTCGGTCGCGGTGCCGTCGGTCGAGAGGCGGGTTTCGGTCCCGTCCTTCGCTTGAAGGACGACGTTGTGATCCCGGACGACCGCCGTCCACTTTCCATCCGGTGAACTGTTTCCTTTCCGGGGTCGAACGGGTTTCTCGGGCTCGGCCGGCTTCGCCTTCGTCTCGACGGGCTTCTTCGCGGCGAGTTCGGCCGCGGTCACGACCGTCCGCGTGCCTGCCACGGGGTCGACGAGTACCGCCTCGCTCTTGCCGTCCGGGAGGCGGTTGGTGTAGACGAAGGTGCCGTCCGCGTACCACGTCGGGCGGACCTGATCGCGGACGACCTTGCCCCCGAACCTCTCGCCGAGGGCCGCTGCGCGGTCGTAGTCGGTCCGGGTGCCCTGCCCGAATCCGTGCGAGACCAACGTTAGCCCGACAACGAGCGCAAGAGGCGAACGCATGATGCCCCCTTCGGCACAGGAACCCGACCCGTGATGGCCCCACAGATACCATGACGATACCTTCTGTGGATCTCAAGTCTTGGCATCCAGCGAGCCCAAATCGTTGTTCCGCGCACATCGGAGAGCATCTGAGGATCAGGCGTCCGATTCATTCGAACCGTTGAGCGTGATGATCGGATTGAGCATGAAAAGGCTTCCGGTCCGGTTGACGCTAAAATTCTTACCGGGCCTGATGCGATGGTCGGGCCCTCGCGACAGCATTCCGTGGGCGTGAGACTCTTTCCGAGAGCCGGATGCGGGCCCCCTCTCCGGTTCGATCAGCGGGAAGTGGAAACGGACGACGGCGGGACGAGTGAGGCACCGGCTACCGAAAGGGCTGGCCACCCCCGCCGTGACGTCAGTCGGGACGATCACCCCACGAAGACGCCCCCGGTGAACCCTGGGAACGGGTCGAACTCTCGAACCACGGACGGCGTTTCGCCCGACGCGACCGAACGGCCCGCGAACACGCGGACGACCGGTGCCGAGCCTTCTCCGGACCCCGCAACGACGTCGGCGTTCACGTCCCCGTCCAGGTCCGCGGCGGCGACCGGGACGCCACCCGAGGTCTGGGGGTCGCCGGCGAAGAAACTCGCGACCTGCAGGTCGAGCCGGGAGTCGAGGGCCCCGAAGTTCCCGCCCTGGAGCAGCGCCAGGCCGTCGGCGATCCGGACGCGGGGCCCGCCCCCCGGTCCGCCGCCCAAGATCAGGTCCGCGAACCCGTCCCCGGTGACGTCCCCGACGGCCACGAAGCATCCGTTGCGGAGCGTGCTCTCGAAGGCGAAGAAGTCGGCCGTCGGGGCGTCGGCCAACGTCGTCCGCCCGTCGAGCACAGCCTTGCCGTCCCACAGGGACACCCGCGGGCCGCCGCCGAAACCGGCACTCACGACGATGTCCGCGAACCCGTCCCCGTTCACGTCCCCGACGGCGGGCCGCGCCCCGCCCACGAACGCCGGGTCTTGGATCCCGAAGAAGCGAGCCCGTTCCACCAAACTCCCTGCGG
>CAYUHJ010000220.1:0-10417 GCA_964444365.1 uncultured Alcaligenaceae bacterium
CCTCCAGCACGCGCCCCAGCATCCCCTCCTCCGCCTCGCTCGGCGGATAGTCGAGCAGGATCTTCAGCAGGAAGCGGTCGAGCTGGGCCTCGGGGAGCGGGTAGGTCCCCTCGAACTCGATCGGGTTCTGCGTGGCGAAGACGGTGAAGGCGCCGGAGAGTGGACGTGTCTCGCCGTCGACGGTGACGGCACGCTCCTGCATCGCCTCCAGCATCGCGGCCTGCGTCTTCGCGGGGGCGCGGTTGATCTCGTCGCCGAGCACGAGGTCGGCGAACAGCGGTCCGGCGCGAAAGGTGAAGCGCCCATCGCCGCCGAGGAGGTTCACCCCCGTGATGTCGGACGGCATCAGGTCCGGGGTGAACTGGACGCGGGCGAACTTCAGGTCGAGCACCTGGGCCAGCGTCCGCACGAACAGCGTCTTGCCGAGGCCGGGGACGCCTTCCAGCAGCGCGTTCCCGCCGACGAACAGGCACGTCAGCACGCCGCGGACGATCTCCTGCTGGCCGACGATGACCTTGCCGATCTCGGCTTCCAGGGCGGCGAACCGCTGGCGGAACTGGGCGGCCCGTTCGGCAATCGGGGCGGTCGGCGACATGGCGCACTCGCGGGGCGAAGGACACGTGAAGTCAGTGTAGCGGCCGCGAGAAAAATGGAACCGACCCCGGTCGCGAGTTCCGCCCGGCCATAGCCTACCCGTGGTCTCGAACACGGAGGACGAACGCATGAAGACGGTATTCGCCGCGGCGCTGGCACTCGGGCTCGTTTCGACGGCCTACGCCGAGGACAAGAAAGACGCCCCGAAGCTGGCCGGGACGTGGGTCCGCGAGGCGGACGGCATCGAGCTCGCGTTCCAGTTCGTCGGGGACGACACGGTCAAGTACACCGTGGGCAAGGACGGCGTCATTTCCGCGACGATCACGGACGTGAAGGAGAAGGGCACGTTCCCGTCGAAGCCGCCGGTCGGGCTGGAGTTCAAGTGCAAGTTCACGATCGACGGCAAGACCGCCAAGTTGACCGACTTCGAGTCCGAGAAGGCGGAGGGCGCGAAGGCGGTGCTCGAAGGGGAGTACAAGGCGAAGAAGGCGGATTGAGCGAACGGGGCGGGTCGGTCGTTCGGCCCGACCTGCCCCGATTCTTTCCACCTCACTTCACGGTCACCTCCAGCACCACCGGCTCGCCGACGGCGGGGGTGAGCGTCACCTCGAACTTTCCGGCCTTCTGGCCGGCGGCGATCTCGTAGTCCACCGAGTTGACGACGCCGTCGTTCGGGATGACGACCTCCGCGGGCACGGCAACCTCGCTCCCCGGCGTGGCCGCGATCTTCACCTTCAGGTCGTCCTTGTCGTAGACCTTCCAGTTGATGGCGTGCTTCATCGCCTTCTTCTCGCCCTTGTTGAGCGTGACGGCCGGCGACGCCGCGATCGAGGGGAGGAACTGCCGGATCTGGTACAGGTCGTAGATCCGCTTGAGGCCGACGGTCACCTCGCGCTGCTTGTTGATGAGGTCTTGGAGCTGGTTGCGGAACTTGTCGATCGACAGTTGCTCGCCGATCGCGTCGATGATCGCCTTCAACTCGCGGGTGAGTTGGTCCAACTCCGCGTTCGCGGCGGCGAACTGGGCTTCGCTCGGCTTGGTGTTGGTGTTCAAGACGGACTGCACCTCGGCGATCGTCCGCTCGGCTTCCGGGAACCGCGCCGTCAGCACCTTGTCGATCGGCCGGATCGTCTCGGCTTGCAGCCGGTCGATGTACCGCGGGTTGCACTGGTTGACCCGCGCCTCGCGTTCGAGCCGCTTGTAGTCCGTCAGCGCGGTCGTGAGGAGGTCCTTCGACTTCCCGAGGTCCTGGGTCAGGTCCAGAATCCGCACCTTCACCGACTCGAACAGGTCCGCCGGCGGCGAGGGGGCGGCCATCCGGCTGCGGGACTCCTGCATCTTCCGCTTCGCCTCCTCGGCCTTCTTCAGTACGTCTTCGAGCCGGGTCAGCAGTTGGTCTTCCTCCTTGGACATTTCCGCGAGGAGGTCTTGTTCCGGGATGATGAGCAGCCGGATCGGCTCGACGTTGCGGCTCGACTTCGGCCCGGTCTCGACGTTCGTGTCCGTGGCGACGACGTTCAGGTCCACCCGGTAGCGGGGCTGGAGGTCGCCGCTGTCGATCACGCGGATGCTCGGCAGCGCCCGCTCCAGCTCGAACGAGTCCAGGGTCGGGTCCTGGAACTTGACCGACTTCACCACGACCGCGCCGTCCTCGGGGAGCGGGTTGTTCAGCTTCCCCCGGAGCCGGTCCAGGGTGTCCTTCGGCAGGCCGGCGTACTCGTCCGCGAACCGCTGCACCGGCATCCGCCTGGTGGCGGTTTCCGGCTTGATGAGCACCTCCGCCCGGTTGACGCGGACGACGGTGCCGAGCAGCGCGCCGAAGTCGGGGAACGTCGGCGCGGACGCCCAGACGCCGGCCACCATGCCGCCCTGCTGGCCGAGCATCGAGGCCGACTCCTGCTTGGTCGACGTGTACTCGTACTCGACCTTGCTCAGCCCCTTGTCGTCGCGGACGACGCTGTCCGGGAGGAACGGGATGCGGGCGATCGGGGTGCAGAGGTAGACGTTGCCGGCCTTCCGCAGCACGTCGACGCCGACCTCGACCTCCGGGGCCTTGTCCTCGGTCACCTGGATCAGCACGCCCTTGCTGGAGGTCACGTTGTCGAAGTCGGTCAGGGTGACCTCGAACTCGGTGTTCGCGGTCGGGGCGTCCGGACCGCGGAAGGCGACGGTGAACTTGTCGCCGTCGACGGGGACCGTAACCCGCCTGGGGGCCGTCGCGTCCGCGCCCGGCACCTTGCCGAGCTTCGGCAGGATCGTGACTTCCTTCAGTTTCTTGTCCGCGATGCCGGTGATGTCGAGTTCGGTCCCGGCCGGGACGGTGAAGATCGACTTGTCCCCGGTGAGGGACATGTCCTTGTCCCGGAACACCTGCCGGAGCCCCTTCAGCGCGCCGAAGTCCGGCTGCCCGTTGACCACCGGGGCGGGGTAGTACTCGTAGGCCGGCTTGTACTCCGTCCGCATCAGCTTCGTGAGCATCGGCGGCGGGACGAGGGTGATCTCGCGCGGCTGGGTGGCGAAGTCCTCGCCGCGGACCTTGTACCCGACCGACTCCTTGAGCCCGGTGACGGTCCCGGTGAAGTCGCCGGTCGGCTCGCGGGTCAGGCTGATGCTGCCCCCGGTCTTCAGGCCGGTGTAGCTCAGGGTGACGTCCGTCGGCACGACCAGCTTGCGGAACGTCCGGCTCATGCTCGGGCTGGCGGCGATCTCGTCCAGCTTCGCGAACACGGCGGAGCCCGGCCCGGCGACGGCTTCGACCTCGTCCAGCCGGGGGTTGCTCGACGTCAGGGTGACCGACGGCGGCACGACCGCGTCCAGAGACGGGGCACCCGACCCGTACACCCGCGGCAGGTCCTCCCACGTCGCCGGCCGCCAGCCGGCCCAGTTGGTCCGGTCGACGACGACCCACTTGGCCGCGCGGGCCTTGACTGCCGGCGGCGGCGCGTCCTTGCCGATCCGGTGCTCCAGGTCGACCGGCTCGATCACCTCGATGAACGCCCGCCGCGGCCAGGGGGTGTTCTGCACGAACACGTTCCGCTCGGTCCAGATCATCGCGGTGTCGTAGAACTCGTTGGCGAACGCCGCCGGGCCGGTCGACCCGGTGCCGAACGCGGCGAACAGCCCGAACGACACCCCGAGCATGACGAGAGCGGCGGCCACGAACACCCCCGCCCGGTTCTTGAGCCGCCGCCAGTTGAAGACCGTGTCCACCGGCAGCTTCGCGACCCGCTCCCGGGCGGCGTCGATGGTGTGGCGGATCATCTCCCCGGAGTAGCCGTACTTTTCTTGCTGCTTGACGTCCGCGAGTTCGACCGCGGTGATGAGCCGGTCGCCGAGTTCGTTCGGGAACCGCTTTTCGAGCACGAGTGCGAGGCTGGGGTAGGAGAACTCCGTCCGCAGCCGCACGGCGACCCGCAGCGCGACGATGACCGCGACGACGGCGACCGCGGCCAGCAGGCCGGCCACCCGCAGCCACGTCGGGGCGTCCTGGACCCAGTCGAACCCGGTGAGCTTGAACACCCCGAAGTCGACGGCGAGCCCGACCCAGAACCAGACGAGCAGGAACAGCGCGGCGGTCAACAGCCCGTCGACGATCACGAACTTGCGGATCGTCCCGCGGAGCCGGTCGAGCGGGTGGTAGATCGGCGAGTCGTCGGCGGCGGAGCGGGGGGCCGGGGTCGTCGCGGTGCTCATGGTGCCTCACCTGTGATTCGTCTTGGAGGTCGGGTCGAGTCTTCGAGGCCCGACATTGCGATTCGACCCGTTGTTGCGATTCCGTCGGGCCTCGCAAAGCCTCGACCCGACCGACAAATCGTCGCCAAAACTACGCCAGCCGCAACAGCTTCCGACCCGTCCATTCGAGCGACAGGATCGCGACCGCCGCCAGCAGCAGCCCGCCGACGGCGAAGTCCCCGGCCATGCTCGCGCCCCGCACGTCCGCGACCCACACCCCGACGAGCGCGACCGCCGTCAGGGCGAGGGCCGCGCCGGGGAACGCGAGCCCCGGGATCCAGTCCATCCGCAGGTTGGTGAACACCATCGCCCCGACCATCAGCACGAACGGAACCATCACCCAGCCGGAGGTCGGCGGCACCGCGCGGGCGACGAACGCCCCGAAGATGACGGACAGCAGCACCCAGAACAACACGATCCCGCCGACGGCCGGCGTCTCCCACGAGCTGTTCTCCACCTTGAGCGCCGCCGTCAGGAACCGGAACCCGACGTAGGCCCCCATCAGGGCGGCGAAGTACCCGCACAACAGCGCCAGCCCGTTGAACAGGGACGTGTTCGTCACCGGCACGTCCAGGATCACCACGTCCTGGCCCCCGGCCTGGAACTTCAGCGGCTTGTCCCACAGGTCCTCGACCGGCCCGCGGCTCTTGAGCGTCTGCTGCTTCGCGTCCAGGCAAGCGGGGATCAGCATGAGCTTCTCCGTCTCGGCCAGCTTGAACGCCAGCTTCACCTTCGTCGGGTCTTTCTCGGACCCCTTGAGCCGCTCGAAGACCGTCGGATCCTTGATCCCCCCCTTCACGTCTTCGAGCGTGCTCGCGGCGGTGACGAGGGCCTGGTAGTCCGGCCGGGTGTTGTCCAGTTCCGGGTCCGACCGCTTGACCATGAACTCGCCCTCGATCGTGTCGCCGGGGCTGTCCGGCACGTCGACGACGACCTTGTACTTGAAGTCGCCCGGCGGCAAGGTCCGCGGGTCGGCGATGAGTTGGCCGGCGTAGTAGCCGTCGAACCCGCTGCCGCCCTTCTTGACCTTCATCTCGAACGGCCCGAACTGCTTGTTCAGCGGCGTGCCGTCTGCGGCGTAGGCGACGACCTTGAACTTCGGGTTCAGCTTGCTCTCCTCGTAGGGCTGCCCCTTCGGGTCGAGGAGCCGGGCCTGCACCCGGACCGGCGACCCGGACACGTACTCCTTCGAGAGCAGCACCCGGCCGCGGGACGCCTTCAGGTCGCGGTTCGCCGAGACGTACCGGGCCAGCTTGATCCAGAACCGCTGGAAGTAGTCGATGCTGTAGTGGGACAGTCGGCGGAGGTCCGAGCCGATGAACGCCGTGCGGCCGCGCGGGGACTGTCCCGTCACCAGCCACGGCTTCGCGTCCGGCTCGCCCCGCTCGGTCACGTCGATGAACGACGCCAGCACGTCGGCGGACGGCTTCACCATCTTCACCGGGTAGTACGAGTAGAACCCGCGCCGCGGCGACACCAGCGCCTTCGGGTTCTCCCCCTGGGCGAGCTTTTCCCGGTCCGTGAAGAACATCTCCCAGCCGGCGACGGGGTCGTCGGGCTTCCCCTCTTCGAGCCGGAGCACGTCGTACGTCGGCTTCGGGTCGAACTTCAGCCGGCGGGGGATGCGCGGCACGCCCCGCGTCCCGGCGAGCACCACGTCGTCCGGGATGACCGGCAAGATGTCGAGCATCGGCTTCAGCCGGCCGTCCTCCGAGGCGCGGGCGAGCTGGAAGGTGTGGATCGGCCCCGCGACCAGGATGAGCCCGCCGCCGAGGTTGTCCACCCACGCCTGAATGTTCTTCACCGTGTCCGCCGAGAGTTCGCTCCAGTCCGGGTCGAATGCGATGATGAGGTCGTATTCGTTCAGGTTGTAGAACTTATCTTCGGGCTTCGCCGGGGCCTTGCCGGACGTGTCGAGCCGGTCCGGGAACCGGGTCAGCAGGCGGTTCGGGTCGTCGAGGTCTTGCACGGCGGACCCGTCCCGGCCCCCCTCGCTCTGGATGCAGATGCTGAGTTCCGCCCGCTTCTGCGTCACTTCGCGGACGAACAGGGTGCGAAGCGTCTGGTACTCGATGATCCCCCCGGCGCTGGCGAACAGCAGCACCCGCAGCGGCCGGTCGATCACCTGGATGACCCGCGGCGGGCTGACGTGGTCGGCATCCGGAAAGACTTCGCGCTTGTCCCGTGCGATCTTCGCGACCGTCGCCCACGCGCCTTGCTTGAGTTGCCGGCGCTTGCCGAGCTTCTTCGATTCTTCCGTCAGAGTTTCCGGCAACTTGTCCGGGTCGATCAGGAACTCGGCCATCCCGTGCGGCGGTTCGCCGGGCTGGAACGTGAGCTTCCCGACGACCTCGTGGTCCGGGGCGTCCACCTTCGGGTCGCGGCCCGGCAGGTACAGCCCGAGCCGGACCTCGACCTCTTGCTTCTCCAGCCCGGTGCCGTCCGCCTCGACGATGACCTTGAACGGCTCGTCCGGCGGGGCGCGGTCGGGGGCCTGGATTTCCGTGATGGTGATGTTCACGTTCTCCCGCGGCTCGCCGACCGCGACGGTGAACAGGGGGATCTTTTCCTTGCCGGCCTTGTCGGTGAGGTCCTTGAAGGCCGACTCGGAGCCCAGGTTGCTGCGGCCGTCGGTGAAGACGACGATCCCCTGCACCATGTTCGACGCCTCGCGGTCGATCGCCGCCCGGAGGGAGTCGGCGACGTTGGTGCCGGCCATGATCGACTTCGCCACGTCCACGCGCTTCCCGAGTTTCTCCTTGATGTCGTTGACTTCTTTCGCCGAGATCACGTCCTTGACGTCGATTTCTTCCTTCGTGTTCGACCACGCGACGGCCCAGTCGGCGGTGCCGGGCTTGTCGCCGTCCCACCCGGCGGACGCCTTCAGGGCGGTTTGCGCGGCCGGGCTCAGGCCCTTCAGGGCGATCGGCTTGAAGTCGTACCGGGCGAAGGCGTCCCACTCGTCGCGGGTCCAGGCGGGGGACCCGGACTTCATCTCGGTCGGTTCCTCTTCCAGCCGGGTGCCGAACCGGTAGACCGCGACCGGGTTCTTCTCCAGGATCTTCTGCACGAACGCGACCTTCTCGTCGGTCAGGAAGTCGAGCACCTTCTGCATCCGCGTCTTCGTCTTGACCCCCGACTGCTGCGAGATGTCGTCGGTCACGGCCGTCACGCTGGGCGACACGTCGAGGACGATCAGCACCTTGGACCGCTTCTCCGTCCGCTCCCAGGTCTGGTACGCGGGGAGGAAGAAGGCGAACGCGAGGAGGAGGTACAGCGCGACCCGCAGGACGCCGAGCGGCAGGGCGAAGAACCACCGGCACGTGCGGCTGTCCTTGTAGTACATGAACCCGACGTAGAGCACGCCGAGCAGCAGCACCGCCCCGACGGTGACGAACCACAGGGCGTTGCTCGCCGAGGCGGGCGCGAACGGGAACCCGTCGCTGAGGCGGCGGAGGATCAGTTCGGACTCGCGGGTCACGTCGGTGTCGTTCATCGCCGTCTCGCAGTCAAAGGTGAATCGTTCGCCGCCGTGATCACTGTCGTTTCTTCCTCCCCTCTCCCCGCCGGGGAGAGGGGCCGGGGGTGAGGGGTGAACCTCGGACCCGCTTTGCGGGCTGATGCGGGACGATGGGCTTCCCCTCACCCCTGACCCCTCTCCCCGACGGGGAGAGGGGAACCCAATGCAGCTACGCCGCCGGGGTCGGTTCCGCCGCCGTGCGGTTCGACGACGTGTGCATCGCCGCCGCCGCGGACGGGGCCGTCGACTCCAGTTCGCTCGGGGAGGCGTGGTAGCTCAGCCGCACGGCCAGGGCCTGCTCGGCGATCAGCAGCAGCAGCAGCAGCAGGAACATCCACCCGGACTCGGACAGGTCGGTCTGCTTCTGCTTGATCTTGTCCAGCCAGGTCGCGTCGTCGAGCGAGTGGAGCTCCGCGTTCGGCGAGTTGGTCTTGATGTCGTCGTTGGTGGCCCGCCGCAGGTCGCCCTCGCGGGCGGTGTCGACGTTCGCCGCCACGCCGCGGTACTCGGGCTCCTCGGCCGGCACGTTCGCGCCGCCGACCTGACCCTTGAGCGTCGTCAGCGTGAAGAGGTAGCCGCCGGGCTGCTTGTCGTCCGTGAAGCGGAACACGAACTTGCCCTCTTGCGGGACCATGTCCTGGGCCTTGAGGTCCACCACCGGCGCGGGGTCCGCCGTGCCCCCCTTCGGGCCGGTCTTCGCCGGGTCGTGGGTGACGAACGCCCGCTTCACGGTCTTGAGGTAGTTCGCCTCGTCGACGCGGAACTCGATCGCCTCGCCGACCTTGAGGTTGTCGTCCGCCCCGCCGCCGGAGAGGAACTTTTCCATTTCGGAGATGATCGGCACGTAGGACCCGCCGCCGGCCCCGGTGGGCCAGTCGGTCCACTGCTCGCCGCCGGTGCTGAGGAACGCCGTCACCCGCCCGCGGCCGAGCCGCTTGGCGAGGTAGATCGGGTCGCCGTACTTCGCGCTGTCGCGGATCTGCATCGCGAGGGTGCGGGCGTCGCCGGCCTTCGGGTTCGCCCAGAACTCGCGGAGCACGGCCTCGGTCGCGTCCCCCTCGCCCCGCTGGTCGGACAGCATCCGGTCGAGGGCGGCGGCCAGCTTGAACACCGGCTCGTTCTGGAGGGACAGCCGCCGGACCCCGGTCGACTGCTCGTCGAGCACGACCTTCTTGTACTTCTCCAGTTCCGCGTCCGTGAACAGTTCCGTCAGCATCGTGTGGAGCTGGTTCACCGACGTGTCGAAGTTCGACATCGGCTGCTCGTTTGGCATGCAGTACAGTTCGGTGACGGCCCGGTCGTCCCGCCACTTCCCGATCCGCTTCACCGGCCAGTACTGGTTGACGGTGAAGAACAGCAGCTGGTTGTCGAACTTGTCGTCGCGGACGGGCCGGCCGCGCTCGTCGAGGTACAGTTCCCGCAGGGCCGGGTGCTGTTTCGCGGACGGGTCGCGGAGGAGGAACTTCTTCTGGAAGTTGTAGAGCTTCGCGCTCTTCTGCTCCTCGGTGAGCGGCTCGCTCGGGCGCTCGGGCAGGGGCACCGGGAAGATGCCGTTGCCGTCGGCGTACAGGTTCTTGTTGTAGTCCTTCGGGCTGACGTCCGGGCCGAGGAAGACGCCGACGCCGCCCCCTTCGCGGACGTACTTTTCGAGGTTCGCCGCCCCCGCGTCCGGGACGGACCCGACGTTCATGAGGAACACGCCGACGTACGGCCGGAGGTCCTTCGCGGCGAGGTCGCCGGGCAGGGCGTTGTCGATCTGGTAGCCGCCGAGCACGCCGGTGAAGATCCGCCGGAGGTAGAAGCTGTCGCCCTCCTTCTTGTCCCGCAGGTTCGGCCGCCCCTCGACGATCAGGATCGGCAGCTTCTCGCGGACCTCGATGACCGCGTGGCGGACGTTGTCCGCCGCGATCCCGCCGTTCTCCTGCCCCGCGAGTTCGGCCGTCACCAGGCTGAACCGGTCGAGCGGCTTGTCCTCGGTGCCGATGCGGTCGAACGTGAGCAGCACCTGCTGTTCGACCTCGACGTTCGGCGGCAGGGTCGAGAAGGAGACGGACATCCCCTTGTTCTCGTCGCCGTTGACCTTGACGACGAACCGCTGGTCCTTGATTTCGGACACGCCGTAGTTCTTGACCTTCAGCACGAACTTGACCTGCTCGTAACGTGCCGTCACGAGCCGGGTGGACTTGAACTCGGTGATGCCGATGTTGTCGTGCGACAGCAGCGTCTTCCGCTCGTCCGGCTTGCGGAACGGGTGGACGACGTCCGTCAGGTGGACCTTCACCTTTGCGGCGGTCAGTTCCTGGATCATCTGCTTGATCGGCTCGCCGTCCCGCTGCCAGTCGGTCTCGCGGAAGTCGCTGACGACGTGGACGACCTGTGCGGTGTCGGTCGTGCCCTGGGCGGCGAACAGTTCCTTCGCCCGCTTCAACCCCTCGGCGACGGACACGCGGACGGGGCTGGGGCCGACCGACTTCAACTTGCCGGCGAGTTCCTCGATCGTCGTCGCGTTCAGCCGACCCGCCGAGATCGGGCTGCCGAGGTCCGACAGCCGCAGGACTTCCATCGTTTGGG
>CAYUHJ010000221.1:0-10384 GCA_964444365.1 uncultured Alcaligenaceae bacterium
CGGTTCACGACCGAGTCCGCCGGGGTTCACTGGTATTACGACTACTCGATCCCGCGGGTGCTCGAAAACTTCTGGCTGCAGGGCCGTGACAACTTCGCCCGGCCGGAACTGCTCATTGGCCCCTTCGAGATCGAAGGCCCGGTCTACGACGCCTGGCCGCCGAAGTCGCACGCCAACATCCTGTTCGACTCGCCGCGGAAGGACACGGACGAGCGGCTGTACGCCAAGGAAGTGCTGGCGAAGTTCATGCGGCGGGCGTTCCGCCGGCCGGTGGAGGCCGGGGAAGTCGAGAAGAAGCTGGCCCTCTTCGACCGCGTCCGCAAGGAGAAGCCGAGCTTCGTCGAGGCGATCAAGGTGCCGCTGACGGCGGTGCTGGCGTCGCCGAACTTCCTCTACCTCGCGGAGCCCGCCCCCGCCGACGCGACCGGCCCGCGGCCGTTGACGGACCACGAACTAGCGTCCCGGCTGTCGTACTTCCTGTGGTCGAGCATGCCGGACGAGGCGCTGCAAAAGCTCGCCGAGTCCGGGAAGCTCCGCGACAAGGCGACGCTCGCGAAGGAAGTCGACCGGATGCTCGCGGACCCGAAGGCGGACGCGCTGGTGAAGAACTTCGCCGGCCAGTGGCTCGGGCTGCGGGACGTCGGAGCGAACCCGCCGGCCCCGGACCTGTACCCGCAGTACGACCGCCACCTGGAAACGTCGATGGTCCGCGAGAGCGAGGCGTTCTTCCGCGAGATCCTGCGGAACGACCTCAGCGCCCTCAACTTCGTGAAGTCCGACTTCGTCACGATCAACGAGCGGCTCGCCCGGTACTACGGCATCCCCAACGTCCGCGGCGACGAGATGCGGAAGGTGCAAGTCCCCACCGGCGTCCACCGCGGGGGCATCGTGACGCAGGGGTCCGTCCTGACGACGACTTCCAACGGCACCCGCACTTCTCCGGTGAAACGCGGGACGTGGGTGCTCAAGAACCTGCTCGGCCTCGACCCCGGCTTGCCGGTCGCGAATGCCGGCGAGATCGCCGCGAAGGTGCCGGGCATCGAGAAGGCGACGGTCCGCAAGCGGCTCGAAATCCACCGCGAACGCGAGCAGTGTGCCCGCTGCCACAACAAGATCGACCCGCTCGGATTCGCCCTGGAGAACTTCAACGCCGCCGGCGAATGGCGCGACCAGGAGGGCTTCGGCTACAAGGGCCGCGTCAGCCCGAACGACCCGAAAATCGACGCGAGTTCGACGATGCCCGACGGCACCGCCATCGTCGGCGTCGAGGGGTTGCAGCAGGCGATGCTCGCGAAGGAAGACCTGTTCCTGACGTGCCTCGCGACGAAGCTCCTGACCTACGCCCTCGGCCGCGAGATCGGCCTGGCCGACCAACCGCTCGTGAAGGGGGCCGTCGCCGCGATGAAGGCGGAGAAGTACACGCTACGGTCGCTGATCCGGTATGTGGTACTATCGGAGGCGTTCGAGTCGAAGTGACCGGAGGGTGAGCCGTGCCGCTACTGGACCATTTTCACAAACCGTGGATGGAAGCCGCCCCGTGGGAAGCGACCGGCTCCTTTTGGGTCACAAACACGGCTCGCTGGTTGAACCAGAGGTTGCCGAAAGGAGAATTTCGAGCACTCCCACAGCTTCATCTTGGTCACATGGTTGAGGCGGACGTTGCAGAATACGAGCACACGGACCGGTTCTCGGACGGAGGCACGCAAGTCGCGACGTTGCCGGATCCCGTGCTCACCTACGACCCGGAATTTCCCGACGAGTTCGAGGTGCGAATCCAGACGATCCGCGACACGATGAAACTGGTTGCCGTGATTGAATTCGTGAGTCCGTCCAACAAAGATCGTGAGGAGGCGAGGCAAAAATTCGTGAGCAAGTGCCTTGGCTATCTCCAGATCGGAATCGGTCTGGTCATCGTGGACACGATCACGAATCGCCATGCGAACTTTCACAACGAACTGCTCGGGCTGACCTCGCGACGGCGGCTGACACGGCTGGCAGACACCCCGACCTATGTGGCGTCGTACCGACCCTATGGCTTTGGGACTGTCGAATCCCTTGACGTGTGGCCTTACTCACTGGCGGTTGGTCAGCCCGTTCCCGCTGTGCCGATGCCGCTGAAAGACGGCCCCGAACTCATGCTCGACCTCGAATCCACTTACATGCAAGCCCTCGCCGACCAGAACCTTTAACCTCGGAATCCGCCATGTTCCACCCCATCGACCGTCGGCACGCCCTTCGCGGACTCGGGGCCGCGCTCACGCTGCCGCTGCTGGACGCGATGATGCCCCGGCTCAAGGCCGCGCCGTCGACGTTCGAGGCGTGGAAGAAGTCCCCGGCGGCGCACCCGCGGGCGATCTTCTGCTACGTGCCGAACGGCGTGAACATCATCGAGTGGGTGCCGAAGGACAGCGGCGAGAGCTACACGCTGTCGCCGACGCTGACCGCGATGAAGGACGTGCGCGAGGACTTCACCGTGATCTCGGGGCTCGGCCACCCGCACTCGCAGGGCGGGCACAGCGGGGCCGACACCTGGCTGACCGGGGCCGACCTGAAGAGCAAGCCGGGGTCGGATTACTCGAACTCGGTGTCGGCCGACCAGATCATGGCGGGCGTACACGGCAAGCACACGCGGTTTGCCTCGCTGCAACTGTCGGACAACTCCGGCACCGGCGGTGCGGGCCACAGCCACACGCTCTCCTTCGACCGCAACGGCACTCCGCTCCCCGCGGAGAACTCGCCCCGCCGACTGTTCGAGCGGCTCTTCGTCCCCGACTCGGCCGGCGACCGCGCCGCGACGATCAAGCGGTACGTCGAACGCCGGTCCATCCTGGACGACGTCGCGGAGGAAGCCAAGGCCTTCGACAAGAAGCTCGGCGTGGCCGACCGCAAGAAGATGGACGAATATTTCCAGTCCGTCCGCGAAACGGAGAAGGCCGTCGAGCGGATGCAAAGCTGGGTCGACGTGCCGAAGCCGAAGGTCGAGGACAAGGGGCTGCAACTCGGCAGCCAGCCGGGGAACGCCCACGACCGCCCGATGTGGCTCGACGTGATGCTCGAACTCGCTTACCTCGCGTTCCTGACGGACGCCACCCGGGTGATCGCGTTCGAGTGGTCCCGCGAGGCCGGCGGCTACGGCGGCGGCGGCGAGAACCACCACGAACTCTCCCACCACAACGGCGACCCCGGCAACCTCGCCAAACTCGCCGCGATCGACCGCTTCCACCTCGGCCGGCTCGCCCGGTTCATGACGCTGCTCAAGTCCACGGAAGAAGCCGACGCCAAGATGCTCGACAGCACGATGATCATGTTCGGCTCCGGAATGAACTCCGGCTCGAACACCGGCGACCACTCGCCGAAGAACTTGCCGCTGCTCGTCGCCGGGGGCAAGAAGCTCGGCCTGAAGCACGGCCGGCACCTCGCCCACAACCCGGACAAGCACCCGCCGCTGTCGAACGTGTTGCTGACGATAATTCAGAAGATGGGCGTCGAGGAGGCGAAGTTCAGCG
The DNA here is from genome assembly GCA_964444365.1 of uncultured Alcaligenaceae bacterium. Classification (GTDB taxonomy): domain Bacteria; phylum Planctomycetota; class Planctomycetia; order Gemmatales; family Gemmataceae; genus CAYUHJ01. The sequence goes on from CAYUHJ010000221.1 coordinate 3,507, forward strand.
ACGCGACCGGCACCCTGACGGGGCTGGCCTGACCCGCCGGTCACCGCTTCGCGTTCCATTCGGGGTTGGCGTACCGTTCGACCCTCATCCGGTCGCGGGTCGCCAACTCTTCTGCCGTCCAATCGCCTGGGGCGACCTGCCACCCCGTGTCCGCCGCGAACTCGCGGGTTGCCGCCTCGGCCACTTCACTTGCCGTCAGTCCCACTCCGGACAACTCCGCGATGCCGGGCAAACTCGGGGCGAACGCGCTGCGGCTGAGCAGGATCGTGCCGTGCTGCAGCAGTGCGCCGCGGTTCTTCCGCTGGGCACTGCCGACCACCTTGGACCCGGCAATCGTCAGGTCGGCCGGCGTCTGGTGCAGGAAGCACAGGACGGGACCGAGCTTCTTCTCGGCCCCGCACACGACGCCTTCCGTGCGGACGCCGCGGGCGGAAAACACCCGCTGGAGGATGTGGTGCATCCGGCAGGACCACGGCTCCTCGGACTTCGCCTTCTCGGCCGGCAGCGCGAACGAGTACGTCACTTCGTGCGGCGAATGGTGGACGATCGCCGCCCCGCCGGTGGATCGCCGGACCCACGCGAGCCGTGCCAGCAGCGGGTCGGCGAGGCGGTCCGCGGCGGGCTCGAAGTAGCCGAGCGACAGCGTCGGCTCGCCCCAGCCGTAGAACCGCAGCGACGCGACTCCCCCGGCGGCGGACTCCAGCATCGCCTCGTCGGCGGCCATGTTCGCGGGGCCGGACAGCACTTCGAACGGCAGCAGGCGGATGGTCGGCATGTCGGCATTCTACGCGCGGAATCTGTTGGACACGCACCCGCGAACAGGTTAGGGTTTCGGTTGCCGCCCGCGCTCCTTTCCCGCGAGTCTGCCGTGACCCGAACCCGGCTCGCCCTCCTTGCGCTCGTCGCCTTCGCCGGTTCCGCCCTCGCCGCCCCGCCGGTGGAGTGCTCCGCCCGCGACCCGTTCTTCCCGGACGAGGTCTGGGGCAAGGTCGGCGAGCGGATCTGCCTGACCTGCCACACCGCGACCGGGGACGCTTCCGGCTCGGCGTTTCTGCTGGAAGACGCCACCCGCGACCCCGCGGCGCTCGCCCGCAACCGCAAGGCGTTCGAGGACATGGCGGCCGCGAAGAAGGACGGCGTCTCCCGGTTGCTGGCGAAGGCGTCCGGGGGCGTGAAGCACGGCGGCGGGGCGGCGGCGAAGCCGGGCACGACGGCCCACCGCATTCTGGAACGGTTCGTTGCCCGGCTCGAAGGTCGGGAAACGGAACCGGTCGGCCCGCCGGACTACGTCCCCGGCCCGTACTTCGCCGGGGTGACGACCGCGACCCCGCAACGGCTGCTCCGCCGGGTCACGCTCAGCCTCGCCGGGCGGTTGCCGACCGCCGCGGAGAAGGAAGCCGTCGAGAAAAAGGGGCACGAGGCGATTCCCCCGATCCTCGACGCGGTCATGAAGGAGGAGGCGTTCTACGCCCGGCTGCGGGAAGGGTTCAACGACATCTTCCTCACCAACGGCTACCCCGGGAACGCGGACGACGCCCTCTCCTACGACCACTTCGAGAAGACCCGGCACTGGTACCAGAAGCACGACCTGAGCCACGTCCCGGAGAAGGAGCGGCAGAAGGCCGGCTACAAGCTGGCGGACGACTACCGCAAGGCGCTGCTCCGCGAACCGCTCGAACTGGTGGCGCACGTCGTCCGCACCGACCGGCCGTTTACGGAACTGGTCACCGCGGACTACATCATGGTGTCCCCGTACACCGCCCGCGGGTACGGCATCTTCGACAAGGTCAAGGACCAGTTCAAAAACGTCGACGACCCGTTCGAGTACGTCCCCGCGAGGATCCCCGCCCTGAAGAACCGGGCCGGGAAGACGCAGCCGTCCGACACCGGGTACTACCCGCACGCCGGGGTTCTGACGACGTTCCAGTACCTCCGCCGCTACCCCACGACCGTGACGAACCGCAACCGGCTCCGGTCGCGGATGTACTACCAGCACTTCCTGGGCGTCGACGTGATGGCCCTCGCCCCGCGGGTGACGGACGCGGCCGCCGTCAGCAAGAAGTTCAAGACGCCGACGATGGAGGCGTCCGAGTGCGTGGTCTGCCACAAGACCGTGGACCCGGTCGCGGGTCTGTTCCAGGACTACTTCAACGAGGAAGGCCACTACGGGCCGCGAAAAGAGGGCTGGTTCGCGGACATGTTCCAGCCGGGGCTGGAAGGGTCGGACTTGCCGAAGGGCGAGAAGTGGCGGTCGCTCCAGTGGCTCGGGGCGGAGACCGCGAAGGACCCGCGGTTCGCCGTCGCGATGGTGGAACACGTCTACTACCTGCTGATGGGCCGCCGGCCGCTGCCCGCGCCGCTGGACATCGACGACCCGCTGTACACGCCGAAGCGCCGGGCGTACGTCGAGCAGCGGAAGGCGATCCACGCCATCGCGGAGAAGTTCGCGAAGGCGAACTTCAACCTGAAGGTCGTGTTCCAGGCCCTCGTCGCGTCCCCGTTCTACCGGGCGGACGGGCTGGCGGAAGCCGCAAAGCACCCGGCCCGCCGTGCGGAACTCGACGACGTCGGGCTCGTCCACATGCTCACGCCGGAACAGCTCGAACGGAAAATCGAGGCGGTGTTCGGCAAGAAGTGGGGCCGGCTCGGCCTCGGCGACGGGCAGATGGGCATCCTGTACGGCGGCATCGACTCGAGGGAAGTGACCCAGCGCGCCACCGACCCGAGCGGCGCGATGGGGGCGATCCAGCGAATCATGGCGAACGACACGGCGTGCCGCAACGTTGCGGTGGACTTCGACCGGCCGGCGAAGGACCGGCGACTCTTCCCCGGCATCGAGCCGAGCGTGGTGCCGGGGTCGCCGGACGCGGAGAAGCAGATCCGCGCGACGGTCGTCCACCTGCACGATTACTTGCTAGGAAGAAACCTGCCCCCGGACCACCCCGACGTGAACCGGGCCTACGACCTGTTCAGCGGCATCGTGACGGAAGCCGCCGGAAAGAAGGGGTTGAACGGCCGCGAGAACTACTTCTGCCAGACGGAGCCGGAGAAGAAGGCGACCGACGACCCGAAGTACACGATCCGCGCGTGGCGGGCCGTCGTCACCTACCTGCTGCGGCAGGACGAGTTCCTGTACGAGTGACCACTCGATCTTTCTCCCCTCTCCCCTTGGGGGAGAGGGGTTGGGGGTGAGGGGAAGGCTTCCTCCCCGACGAGGCTTCCCGTCCTCGGATGAATCGCCTTCCCGGTTGGGGCCTTCCCCTCACCCGGCCTTCGGCCACCCTCTCCCCCAAGGGGAGAGGGTTAGAAATGGAGAAGCTCATGCACCGCCGCGACTTCGTCCGCCTCTGTGGCACCGCCGGGCTCGGGCTCGCCGTCCCCACCGGGCTGGACGCCGCGCCGTCCGACAAGGAAACGCCGCCCTACGCGGGGCCGTTCTACGTCGTCTTCAACGCCAGCGGCGGGTGGGACACGACGTACCTGATGGACCCGAAGGGCGTCAACGACATCAACCGCCTCTACAAGGCGGGCGACATTCTCACCGAAGGGAACCACACGTTCGCCCCGATCGAAAAGCAGGTCAAGGCGGGCCTGTCGAACGAGGCGTTCTTCAAGAAGTACGCCAAGGAACTGCTCGTCCTCAACGGGCTCGACTACTCGGTGAACAATCACGACCCGTGCTCCCGGTACACGGCCACGGGCAAGCTCGACAGCCTCGCGTACCCCACGTTCGCGGCCCTCGTGGCGGCGTGCAAGGGGCTCGAACACCCGCTCGCGTTCCTCACGTTCGGCAACTACTCAGCGACGGGCAACCTCGTCCCGATGGCCCGCGTGCCGTACCTGCAGTCGCTCAACCTCATCGCGAACGCCGACGGCGTCCACGGCAGCGACCGCCCGTACCACGACGGGTTCGTCGCGGACCGCATCGAACAGGCCTTGAAGGAGAAGGCGGAGGCCGCCGGCGCGACCGCCCGCCTTCCGCGAGCGGAGCGGTCGCAGGGCATGCTGTACGCCGCGCAGTTGAACTCGAAGGCGCTCAAGCGGGTCACGCAGTGGGTGCCGAAAACCCCGCCGAAGGAGCGGCTGTCGCAGCAGGCCGACATCGCGCTCGCGTCCTTCAAGGGCGGCGTGTGCGTGTCCGCGAACCTGACCATCGGCCAGTTCGACAGCCACAACAACAACGACGCGGACCAGATGAAACTCATCCCCGAACTGCTCGCCGGGGTGGACTACTTCCTGAAGCGGGCCGAGGAACTGAAGATTCGCGAACAGGTCGTCGTGGTGATGCAAAGCGAGATGGGCCGGACGCCGACCTACAACTCGGGGCACGGCAAGGACCACTGGTCGATCGGCTCCGCGATGTTCCTGGGCCGGGGCATCGCCGGCAACCGCGTGGTCGGGGCGACGGACGACAAGCAGTTCCTCGTCCCGCTCGACCCGAAGACGCTGAAGACGGACGCGAAGGCGGGGATTCGCGTGAAGCCGGAACACGTCCACGCGGCGTTGCGCGCCCTGGCGGGGATCGAGACGCACGCCTTCGCCAAGCAGTTCCCGCTGGAAGTGCCGGACGCGGAACACCTCGTCGGGCTGTGGGCCGGGAAGTAGGCCCGACTTCCCGCCGGGGATTCCTACAATTCCCGGATGGCCCACGCCGACTTCTGGACCGACCGGACCCGCGACGTTCTCGCCCGCTATGCCGAGCCGTTGCTGCGCGACGTGGCCGGGCGGCTCGTCAAGTTCCGCACCCCCCTGCCGCCGGACGAACTCGTCGAGAAGGCGCTCGGCACGCTCGGGAACCCGCCCGTCATCGACCGCCGGATCAAGGACCTCCCGGACGCGGCCCGCAAGCTCCTCGCCGTGCTGGGCCAGAGCCGCCGGCCCGCGTGGAAGGTCGGGCACCTGCTCACGCTCCTCGCGGCCCTCGGCCACCCGGACGGGTTCGACCCGGTGCAGACGCTCCTCCGCGCGGGGTTGGTGTTCCCCGCCGTGACCGCGGATTCCCCGGAGGTCGAGGACTTCTCCGCGTGGTTCGCCCGCGCCGGCACCGTCCACGCCGTCGTGTTCGTTCACCCGGCGGTGGCGGTCCGGGCCAGGGGGGAAGACGCCGGCTTGCCGAACCTCGCAAGTGCCGACCCGATGCCGGGGGCCGCGCGGCAGGCGGACGGCCTCGACTGGCCGCTGCGGCTCGCGGTGGCGTGGCAGCAGGTGCTCGCGGCCCCGGTGCGGCTGACGCAGGGGAACGCCCTGTTCAAGCGGGACCTCGGCCGGCTCCAGGCCGACGACGTCCTGACCGCCCCCGCGTTCGACCAGCTGGTCCCGGTGCCCGATCCCGGCGTGCTCGCCTTCTTCTGGGCCGCGGCCGCGGGGATCGTCGCCTCCGCCGACGGCGAACTGACGGCGAGTTCGTTCCCGGACACGTGGGAAGCGAGGGCGGTGCCCGCGGTCGCGGACCTGTGGGCGGGGCTGACCGCCGTCGAGGCGTGGGACCCGCTGCTCGGGTACACGCTCAGTGACAGTGGCCTGTCACCGACGCCGACGGCCGGGCTGCTCGCGGTGCTGCTGCTCGCGAAGTCGCCGCCGGCGGGGTGGGTCGACCCGCAGGCGGTGGCCGACTGGCTGTGGGAGCACCACCCGTCGTGGGCCGGGATTCTGTCGAAGGAGCACGCGAAGACCCGCGGGCGAAACTGGGTCGAGAACTGGCTGCTCGGGGTCGCGTACCCTCTGCGGCTCGTCGAGGCCCTCGGGTCCGCCGAGGCCGGCTGGCGCGTCCGCCTCACGGACCTGGGCCGGCACGTCGTCGGCACCGGGCCGGAACCCGCCCCCGCGGCCGCGTTCCCGCAGACGCTCCTGGTCCAGCCGAACGCCGAGATCCTGGCGTACCGGCAGGGGCTGACGCCGGGGCTGATCGGCAAGCTGTCGCGGTTCGCCCGGTGGAAGGGGACCGGCCCGGCCTGCACCCTGGAACTGACCGCCGAGCACACCTACCGCGGGCTCGAAACCGGGATGACTCTGGCGGGCATCGTCCAGACGCTCAACCAGCACGGGATGAAGCCCGTCCCCGCCCCGGTCGCGGACCTGCTGCAGCGGTGGGCGAACAAGCGCGAGCGCATCGCCGTGTTCGCGTCCGCCACGCTCGTCGAGTTCCAGACCCCGGCCGACCTCGACACGGCAATTGCCCGCGGGATCGTCAGCGTCCGGGTGACGGACCGGATCGGCATCACGGACGACGGCCGCGAGCCGGACTTCAAGCACCTGCGGCTCGTCGGCAACCGCGACTACGACGCCCGGCCGCAGCGGTGCGTCGCCGTCGGCGACGACGGGCTGACCCTGACCGTGGACGCCACGCAATCGGACCTGCTGTTGGAAGCGGAGATCGGCCGGCTCGCGGACCCCCTCCCGACGGAGTCGAACGGCGTCCGCCGACTGCGGGTCACACCGGACTCGCTGAAGCGGGCGGTCGCGGCCGGGTTCGGGATCGCGGACCTCGACGCCTGGTTCGCGTCGCGGACGGGGTTTCCGCTGTCCCCCGCCGGCCGGCTGATCGTCCTCGGGCCGTCCCTCCCCGCCCCGAGCGCGGAGCGGGTGACGGTCGTCCAGGTCGCCAGCGAAGCCGTCGCCGACGGGCTGATGCAGTGGCCGCCGACGCGGGAACTGATCGCCGAACGCCTCGGCCCGGCGGCGCTGGTGGTGGACGACGACCGCCTCCCGGAGTTCCGAAAGGTGCTCGCCGCGATCGGGGTGGTGGTGGGGTGAGGGGCGTTTTTCCGCGACGAACCCTTTGTCGGAACGGGCACCCAACAACGTCTCGATTTCTTCAATTGACCAAGAGCCGCGAACGCAACAGTAGTTTCAATCTTGCAAAAGCACGCATGGGGAGC
>CAYUHJ010000222.1:0-10291 GCA_964444365.1 uncultured Alcaligenaceae bacterium
TACCTGGCATGGTGGTCTGGAGCAACCCCGCGGATCGTGGTTCCACCATGCCAGGTAGATGTGCATGGCCGGCGGGTCCGTGAGCCGTCCGCGTCCCAGGTCGAGTAGTAGACCGCACGATCGACGTGACCCATTCGGGGAGGTTTCCCCTCCCCGAATGGTTTTGAAACTCCGCCCCGTGTAGCCGCGACGCGATAGCGGAGCGTGCCAGTCCCGCGCTCCGCTATCGCGTCGCGGCTACACGGGTTCATTTGGGTATCGCCATGTCCCTCACCCTCACCGACCTCCGCCGGGCGTGGGACACCCGCGACCCCGAACTGCCCAACCTCATCGCCCGCATCGCGGTTCAGCCCGACCCGGAGCCCGCCACGCCGATCCGCGACGGCGTCCCCACCTTCGACACGTTCCTGCAGGAAATCCGCGGCTACCCGTTTCGCCGCAAGTCGAAGGAAGAGCAAGGCCACGTCCGCGTCGAGCGCCTGAAAGCCCTCGAAGCCGCCGACGCCGAGGTGCCGCTGCCGGACCGGTTGAAGTCGCACGAGGTCATCTACTCGCTGTGGACCAGCGACGACCCGTTCGCGCGGTCGGTGCTGCTGGATGTGATCGCGACGTGCCCGATCGCCTACGGCCCGTGGAAGGCGCTCAAGCGCATCTTCAAGGAGGCCGAGGCGAAGCGCGACACCGAGGTGTACGGTGCCCTCGCCGCCCGGTTCGACAAGGAAGCCGCCAACCGCGGGGCCCGCGGCGTCAGTGGGGCGACCCTGGCGTATCTCGCCCGCCGCGGCTGGCGGTTCCTGCGGCGGGTCGCGGTGCAACTCCCCGTGACGTATGCCGATGTTGCCGTCGATTACCTCTGCCGCTACCCGGACGACACGAACTGGCGCGGCACGTGGATCGCGAACCACGTCTTCTACCACGAGTCCAAGAAGTACGGTCGCACCGGCTGGCGGTTCGGCTACCGCGACAAGGAGTCCCCCGGCGACCTGAAGCACCGCGCCTACCCGGACCTGTGGAAGCGCAGCCCCCGGCCGCTGTTCACGCTGCTGGAACGGGCACGGGCCGACGCCGTCCGCGAGTTCGCCACGGCCGCGCTGAAGGCCGACTTCCGCACGGTGCTCCGCGACGTGGAGCCCGTCTGGGTCGTCCGGCTCGTCGGCGTGCAAAGCCGGGCCATCGACGAGTTCGTGATCTGGCTGTTGCAGAACGTCCCGAAGTTCGAGCAGGCGAGTTTCCGCGCTGCGGGGTTGCACGATGCCGTGCTGAAACTGCTCGACTCCCCCGCGGATGCCGCCCGCAAGTACGCCGCCGACTACGCCCGGACCCACGCCCGGGATTTACCGGTGGGCGAACTCGTCCGGCTGGCGAACAACTCCCACGACGCGGTGCGGAAGCTGGCGCAAGACCTCCTCGGCGAGCGCGACCCCCGCAAGGACGTCGGCCTCGCCGCCTGGGGGGAACTGCTCGAAACGGAGCACGGGTTCAAGTTCGCCGCCGAGATGATCCCCAAGCACTTCGGGGCGAAGGAACTGACCCCTGCGTGGTTCAGTGACAGGCTGTTGTCACCGAACCAGTCCGCATTCAATTTCGCGAAAGAGTTGCTGCCGAAGGTTCACTCGCCCGCCACCCTCGGGCCGGGCTTCTACCTCGAACTCGCGAAGCGGCTCGGCGACTACCCGGACGACTTCCAGCGCGTCCCCCGCGTCCTCGGTTTCGCGGCCGCGGAGCTCGCCAAGTTCGACCTCAACGCGGTGGACCGGGAAGGGCTGCGATGGCTGACCCTGTTCGGCGGCGTGATCGGTAACGGCTGGCAGTTCGTGTCGCGGTGGGTCAACGACGGCAAGCTCAAGCCGCAAACCCTCGGCGTCGATTTTTGGAAGTCCCTCGCGTTCGCCCCGGACTGGGACGCGGACCCGTGGCTCGCGTCGTTCCGCAGTGCGAATGCCTGGGCCGTCGACCTCGCGTTCGACGGGAACCGCTCCCGGCAGGTGCTGGCGTGGCTCGGCGACCCGCGGAAGTTCTTGCCCTCCGAAGTCGGCTTCGACTGGCTCATGAAACTCGTCGCGCGGACGGAGCCCGAGTACCACGACTTCGCCGTCGACACGATGACCCGCGGCTTCGCCCCGAGCGACTTCGCCCCCGCAACGGCTGCGAGTACGGAAGTCGCCGCCGGCCCCGCCGATCTGGGGAAGGCGTCGTTCCTGTTCACCGGCAAGCTCGCGTCGATGACTCGTGAGGAAGCCGAGGGAAAAGTCACCGGCGCGAACGGCACGGTGGCGGGGTCGGTGACGAAGAACCTGCACTACCTCGTCGTCGGCGACGAGGGCTCGCCGCTGTACGGGCAGGGGAAAAAGGGCTCGAAGCAGGTCAAGGCGGAGCAACTCGTCTCGGCCGGGGCGAACATCCGGATTGTCTCCGAGACCATGTTCCTGCAGATGCTCGCCGGGGCGAAGCGCGAGGCGAGCGGCGACGCGACCCTCGCCGGGTGCCAGAAATTGTGGGACCTCGCGATCGCCCCCGGTGCCGCCGACGCGCCCGTCGGCAAGTTCGCCAGACAGTACATTCGCAAGCATCACGTCCTGATCGGCCAGCACCTCGCGGACAAGCCCGTCGACCCCGGCACCGAGATTCCCCCGAGCTTTCTCGGCTTCGAGTTGGTGTGGCCGCTGTTCGCGGACAACCGGCGGCCGGTCCGCGAGTTCGCCCTGGAACTGGCGAAGTGGGAGTTCGCCCGGTGGAACCCGTCGCCGGACCGGCTCGTCGAGATGAGCGAACTCCCGTTCGCGGACGCCCGCCGGTTCGTGGCGAAGGCCTTGCTCGCGGACGACAAGATCGAGAACCGCCTCTTCCGGCTCGACCCGTCCGGGCTCGGCACCGCGGCCGTGTACCGCTTCTGCGAATCGCTCGACGAGGAAACCCGACTGCTCGGGATGGAACTGCTCGACCGCCTGCCGGCGCTGCGGGTGCCCGAGGAACTCTTCCGCCTGACGGAGTCGCCGGACCGGAAAGTCCGGGCGTTCGTGATCCGCGCCTTGTGGACCGTCTACCGCGACCGCGGCGTCACGCCGGACTGGAAGCCGCCCGAGCCGCCGAAGCCGACCATCGCGGGGAAGGCGCAAAAGGTCGCAGACAAGCTGGCCGAATCCCGCGGCGACGGTGTTCCGCACCGCCCTGAAACGTGGCCCGCCGGCCAGCCGACGCTCGCCGAGTTCCTTCGCCGGGTGCTGTTTGAGCTGCCGCCCGGCCCGCCGGAAAAGGGGAAAGCCGACCCCGACGCGGAGAGTGACACCCCGGTGTCACCGCCGAAGCCCGGCGCGAAGCCGGCCGCGGTTCCCCAGCAAAAGGCCGTCGTCGCGAAGCCGCTGCCGGCGAGGCGGGCGAAGCTCGACGCGGTCGAGACGATGCGCGACTTGGCCCTGGAAGAGCAGGCGTTCGCGAGCGGAATCCTGCCGCTGCTCGACGAGTTCCTGCACTCCCGCGGGGTCAGCGAACGGGCGGCGTGCCTCGTCGCCGTCACGCGGATTCGCCACAAATATGCGGAATTGAAACTCGTTCGCTCGCCTCGCGATTGACGGCTTCATCGTGGCCGACTCGCTCCGCGAGTCGGCTCGCTGGGGACTGAGACTGCTTGTTGCCAGTTTAAGCGAGGTCACACGCGGAGCGTGTGACCCACACTTGGTACGGAACTCGCGAGTCGCACCATGACGCCGGAAGAAATCCAAGAGTTGATGAGGCGGGAAATCGAAGCCTCACTACAGGGGATTGCCCATTTTCCCGCGGCCGAGCGCGCGAAGATCGAAAAGCAGATGCGGGATGCGATGGCGCAGTTGTCCGACGAGGCGGGCGCGGCATCCCTGCAATCCACCTTCGGGGCCACCCCGGAACTACTCACCGCCGCCCTCTTCAACCGCGGATCGTCCGGCGAAAAGCACCTCACCTACCGCGGCGACGTCCGCGGCATCGCACCCGTCCCCGGCGGCGTGGCGTTCGTCACCGTTCACCCCGAAGGCCAACCGACGACCGTTTGCCGGCTCGACGCGGCGACGTTGAAGCTGGCCGAAACGCCGCTGCCGTGCGGGGCGATGGCGGTCGCGTCCGCCGGGGTCACGCTCTACGTCGCGGGCACCGATCGCCGGGTGTACGCCCTCGAAAAGTCCGCCCCCAAGCCGCTCGGCGAACCCGTCGCGGACGAGATTCGTGCCCTGCTCCCCGTCTCGGGCGACCGCGTGGCGGTGGTGAACGGCCCGCGCGTCGACCTGCTGTCCCGCAACGACGGCTCGGTCACGCAGTCGCTCGAACTGTCGGAAGTCGGCACCTGCATCGCCTCCGACCGCACCGGGCAGTGGCTCGCGGTCGGCACGGAGCGGGGGACCGTCGCGGTCTTCGACGGCGAGGACAAGGCCGCGTTCGAACCGTCCGAATCCGACACGTTGCACGACGGGGCCGTCACCGCGCTCTTGTTCGAGCCCGAGGAACTCCGGTTCTTCTCCGCCGGGGCCGACCACAAGCTGCTGACGACCCACGCCCGCGGCAAGCTCGAACCGGAGGACAAGGGCCGCGACAACGGGCACGACGACCTGATTTCCGCGATGATTCCCGCGCCGGGCGACCGGTTCCTGACCGGCGGCCGGGACGGCGTCGTGAAGTCGTGGCCGCGGGCGGGCGGTGTCAAGCCGGTGTCACTGAAGGACGGCGTCGGCAAGGTCGTCGGCCTCGCCACCGTCTCGCTCGGCAGCGAAACCCGCCTCGCCGTGGCGTGCGACGACAACTCGATCCGCTTCTTCAAGCTGAACGACGACGGCCGGTTCGGCGAGCAGGCCGCCCGCGTGTACGGGGCCGTCGACTGGGCGAAGAACGAACTCGGCCAGTCCGACGCGAAGCGCCGGGAGAAGGCGTTGAAGGCCGTCGCCGGGTGGAACGACGCGGCCGGGCTGCAACTGATTGCGACCCAGGTGGAGAAGGACGCCGACCACGGCGTTCGCTTCGCGGCGGTGAAGTTGCTGAACGAGTCGACGAGCCCGCGGGTGGTCGCGCTCCTCGAAAAACTGCTGGGGCACGCCGACGAGAACGTCCGCCCGGAAGCCTTCCGCGGGCTGCAAACGCACCTCGGCGTCGAAGACCTGCGGCCGATCGACCTCGCTCTGAAGTCCGGTCACCGCGACGTCGGCGTCCTCGCGGTGAAGGCCCTGGAACCGCTCGCCGCGAAGGACGATCAAGCCCTCGCCCGGCTGACCGACGCCCTGAACGCGGCCGCGTGGGAGGTGCGGAAGGCCGCCCTCGCCGGGCTCGAAGCCGTCTTCCCGAACCCGTCGCCGGAAGCCAGTCTGATCGCGCTGGCCAACGGCAAAACCGGGGACGTTCGCGCCGCCGCTCTGGTTCGCGCCTTCGAGCGCAAGCAACTCGACGACCCGCGCGTCGGCTCCGCGGTCCGCCGCCGACTCGAAGACGACGACGCCACCGTCCGCCGGGTCGCGTTCCTGCTCTCGGTGAAGTCCCGGCCGAACCTGTCGTGGGTGCTGCGCGGCGCGGACGAGGAACTGCACCGCCAACTCAATGAACTCGAACGGTCCGACAAGGCCGCGGAAGCCGTCCCGAGTTCGGTCCGCGCGAAGCTCACGCCCGACGATTTTGACGTGCCCCTGCAGGCGACCGCGTGCCGGGCACTCGACACCTGCTTGCGGGGGGCGAAGGCACTGGCCGTGCTCGGCGACGGCCGCGCGTTCGGGCTGCTGATTCAACTGAGTCGCGAAGAGAATGTCCCCGCGCGGGTGGAGGTGTGCCGGGCACTCGCGGACCTCGGCGACCCGCGGGCGGTGGCCCGGCTGCGGTCGCTGCTGTTCGATGCGGATGCGTCGGTGCGGGACGCCGCGTACACCGCGCTCGCGAAGATCGAAGCCGGCCAACCGCTCGACGTGGCGGGGGCGGGGCTGCGGGCCGGGGCGGAAGACGTCCGCCGGCGCGGGCTGCAGACGCTCGTCGAGACGCTGCGGAAATCGCCGACGCAACCGGGGCTCGATCTGCTCGCGTTCGCGCTGAACGACTCCGCGGCCGGCGTCCGGTCCGAGGCGTGGAAGGCGGCGCGGAACCTGAACGTCGGCGGGTCGGACGAGGGGACGTTCCGGTTCGCACTCCGGTCGGTCCACGCGGACGTCCGCCGGGAGGTGCTGAACGAAGCGATCGGCCGGCCGAACGAGACGTGGTCCACGCCGCTGCTGCACGAGTTCCTCAACGACCCCGAAGCCGCCCTCCGCCGCGAGGCGTTCGAGTTCGCCACGAAGAAGACGAAGGAACTCGCGCCGCTCGAAGCCGCCCTCGGCTCGCGGTTCCCGGACACCCGCCGGCTGGCCATCGACGCCCTCGAAAAGAAGAAGACGAAGCCGGCGCAAGTCCTTCTGGCGAAGTCGCTCCACGACCCCGACCGCGACCTGCGACAACTCGCGCTGTCGGTGCTGGTCGACGCGGACGCCATTCCCGTGCTGAAGGAGGCGGCCGCCAACGAGCACGCGGACGTCCGGGTTCGCGCGGCCACGGCCCTTGCCAAGCACGGCGATGCAGACGCCCTGCGGCCGCTGCTCGACCTCGCGACCGCGCCGGAACCGACGGAGAAGGAGAAGGTTCCGACGTGGGTCGCGAACGCGGAAGCGGCCCTGCACGGGCTGGCGGAACTCGGCGATGCCGCGGCGGTCGCGCCGGTCCGCTGGTTGCTCGCCAGTCCGCACGCCGGCGTTCGCAAAGCCGCAGCGGAAGCCCTGGCCTGGTGCTCGCCCCCCGATTCCGCCGAGGGCTTGCGGCAAGCACTGTCTCACGCGGACGTCGCCGTCCGGAACCGCGCCGCATTCGGGCTCGCCCTGCTCGGCGACGGCTCGGCCGTGTCGCAACTCCACAGCGACCAGTTCGGAAACGACCTCGGCGCGGGCACCGTCCTCGCCGCGACGGTCGCCCTCGGGGCCGGCGATCGACTCGCCCTCTTCCTGGACCACCCCGAAGAATCCGTTCGCGACCGGGCGTTGCTGGCGCAGATGCTGCTCGAACTGGCGGGGAACGCGCCGGCCCCGGCCCGGTGCCTGGAAGCGCTGTCCGCACGCGGGCCGCGGTTCCGGCTGACGGCGGCGCAGGGGCTGGAAGCCTTCGCGAACCCCGATGCGTTCCGCGAGTTTGTCGTGACGCTGGTCAACGACCGCGGCGACGAGAAGCCGTGGAAGCTCGCACCGGACACCGTCGACGCAGTGGCGGCCGCTCTGGCGTGGGGCTCGCCACAGTTGCGGGTCCGGGTGGTTCGCGAACTCGCACACTTCGACGCGAAAGAACAGCACGGATGGGACCTCGCCTGGGGCGTGCTGGGGAAACGGTTCGCGGGGGAACTGGCGGCCGCCGCGAAGCCGCGACCCCGGCCGAGGTTGGACGTCACCGCCGGGCAGTTGCGCGAACTGGCCTTCGGGGCCTACGTTGGGCTCGTCCGGGAACAGGGTTCTGCTGCTGCCACGCCCGCGATCGTGCGGGTGCGGCAAACGGCCCTGAGCCGGGTGTTCGCCATCGCTTCTACGGATGCCGGTTACGCCCGGTCCGCGCGGCCCGTGCTGGTGCAGGCGCTCGGCAACCCCAACCAACCGGTGCGGACGCAGGCCTTCGAGCACCTGCTCGCCCTCGGCACCGACCCGACGCGGCTCGGGGCCGAAGCCCTCGAATCCGGCCACACCGACCTCGGCGTGAAGGGGCTCGAACTGCTCTCCTCGTCCGCGAAAGCGGGTGACGGTGATGCGGTACTGGAACGGGTCATGCTGTCGCGGACCGACGACCTCGCCACGGAGGCGGCGAAGCTGCTCGGCGACCGCCGCGGCGTCGTGCCGGTGGCGACGGCCGCCCTCGGGGCGACGCACGAACCGCTGCGGCAACTCGCGGTGCAGTGGCTGACGGCCGAGTACGAGAAGTCCCCGGAGGCGGTCGCGACCCTGCAAAGTGCCTTGAATTCGAGGTATCGCAAGGTTCGCGAGGCGGCGACGTTCGACCTCGCGGGGAAGAAGGACGCGGCCGCGTTCGACTCGCTGGTGAAGCTGCTCCGCGAAGGCGAGTTCCCGAAGAAGCAGGCACGCATCATCGCGGCACTCGTTTCGCTCGGCGACAAGCGAGCCGCAGGTGCGTTCCTGGATCGCATCGAGAACGACCCGGCCGGGACCGCAACCGTCCCCGAACTGCTGAGCGCGGCCGCTAACTTCCGCGAACCCGCCGTCGCCGACCGGCTGTTCGCAATCGCCGACCGCAAGAAGGAGTGGCGATCCCCCGCGGCGAACGCCCTGCTCGTCGTCAGCGGGTTCGACCAGAAGATCGAGGACGAGGACGACGAAAAGCCCGATCGCAAGTGGGAGGCCGATCAGCACCCGCGGCACCCGGCGATTCTCGCGAAACTGCTCGACAAGGTGATTGCTTACGGGGACTTCTCCACCGCGCAAGAACTCCTTCCCGCGGCCCGCTGGTGCAGAGGGGCGGAGAGTGACGGCCCGTTGTCACTGCTCGCCGCGAACCCGGACGACGACCTGCGGCACGCCGCGATCGAAGCCTACGGCTGGCGGGTCCGCAAGCGCGGGGCGTCGCCGGACCCGCTGCTGAAGGCGCTTCGCACCAAGAACCCGACGACGCAGTTTTACGCCGCGGAGCAACTCGCCCTTGCCGGAAAACCCGAGGGAATCAACGTCCTGCTCTCCGCGATCGAGTACCTCGACGACGTGTCCCTTCGCGAACGGGCGGTGCTCGCGCTCGGCGAACTCGGCGACGCTCGTGCACTCGACGTGCTGCTGCGGCTCGCCGGGGAGGACGGGCACGCCCTGCAAGAAGCCGCCGCCGAGGCGATCGGCCACCTGCGGCGCGGGGCGGACGCGGACAAGATCGGCAAGTTGCTCGAACGTCTCGCCAAGGGGACCGGCGGCGTAGCGAAGCGGGCCCTCGTCGGGCTGCGGTGGTTCGATTCGGACACCGGCTGGCAACTCATCCGGCAGCGCGCCGCGGATCGACAAAACTGGCAGATCCGCCAGACCGCTGCGGAACAACTCGGCTTCCACGACGAGCCGGCGAACCGGGATTTGCTCGCGAAAATCCTGCGGACCGAGAACGACACCGATGTTCTTCAAGCCGCGTTCCGCAGTTCGCGCAAGCTGCTCGGGGCCGACTCGCTCGACCCGCACTTCACGCTGATCCAGCACCCGAACGCCGCGGAGTGGGCGGCCGACGCGGACGACTTCGGCGAGGACGTGATCGACGCGGTGTGCCGGCGCGGCGACCCGTTGCGGGTCATGGAAGTCTTCCCGCGGTGTGCCCCCGGTGTGCAGCAACCCCTCGAAGCGAGCCTGACCGGCCGGGCCGAAATCCCCGTGAAAGCCGCCGTTTCCGCGCTGTCGTCCGCCGATGAAGGCACCGTTCGGCTCGCGGCCCGACTCCTCGCACGCTCCGAGACGAAGGACAAGGCCGCGAAAACCGCGGTGGAAAAAGCTCTTTCCGAGTGGTGGAAGACGTGGCAAGAGCGGCGGGTCAAACTGGATCGCGACCGGTCGCAGCGCGAGCCGCTGAGCCGTGCCGCCGACTGCGTCGGGTCGCTGGTGTGGTGTGCGGGCCGGCTCGGAACAGCGTTGAGCACGGTCGCCGACCTCGCCGTGTCCCGGCCGGACGACGCCTTCGCGAAACCGATCCGCACCGCCGCGGTGAAGTGCCTGGCCTCGATTCCCGCCACCGATGTCACGCTGACTGCGCTCGAACTTGTGGCACGCGGAACCGACCCGGACCTGCGCGAACTCGCGGCCGCGGTGCTCGCCCGACACGACGCGAAGCGCTCCGCGGCCGTGCTGCCATCGCTCGTATCGGATGGTCCGAGTTTCGGCCGACTGTTATCCGGCAAGCCGATTCCCGAGGCGGACGGTTTCGCGAAGTCGGCGGCGGCCCAGGTTCACTACCAGCCGGTGGCGCTGCCGCACCTGATCGCGGCGAAGGACGTGACCACGCTGGCTACAGTCGCGAAGGACCAGAAGCAACCGGAACCGGCCCGCCTCGGCGCGGTCGAGGCGCTCGGCGTGATGGCGACCGAGCCCGCGGAGAAGGCCCTCGCCGAGTTGGGCGGCATCGAGGGTGACGACGAGGACGTGCGCAAGGCCGCGTGGAAGGCGCTGCGGCGGTCGAAGCGGAAGCGGGAAAAGCAGATTCTGGTCCCCTCCCCCTTGAGGGGGGAGGGTTAGGGTGGGGGGTGGGCTCACGACTGAAGCGACCCCCACCCCAACCCTCCCCCCTCCCAGGGGGAGGGAGCAAGAGGTTC
>CAYUHJ010000223.1:0-10287 GCA_964444365.1 uncultured Alcaligenaceae bacterium
GAGCAGGAGCAGCACCACGCCGCGCATGATCCAGTAGCCGACGTTGCTCCCCTCCTCGTCGTCGCGGCGGCGCTTCTTCTTCTTTTTCTTCTTCGGGCGGTCGTCGTCGTCCTCGTCGTCATCGTCGTCCCGGCGACGCCGCTTGCGGGGGCGGTCGTCGTCGTCATCGTCGCTGACGACGGTCGGCTTCACCACCGTGGGCTTGACCACGGCCGGCTTCACGACGGCCGGCTTCGCCACGGGCTTCGCGGCCTTGGCGGCGGACCCGGCCGGCGGCGCGTCGGCGGTGAAGTCCAGGTCCGCGTCCGATTCCTCGGCGGCGGCGAACTTCGTCTTGCACTTCGGACACGACAGCGCGGCCCCGGCGGTGAACCCGGACGGGCTGTTCGACTTCAGCCCAGCGCCGCACCCTGGGCAACTGACGCGAGTAATCGGCACGGCAATACACTCCCCAGACCGATAAAATGGAGACTTGGGGGCGACGAGGCCGGCGAGTCGGCCGAGGGACAGTGTACCCGCCCGCGGCGCGGACCGGAACAGCGCTTCCGGACAGTTTGCCGGATGTCACCGCGTCACGACCGGCCGAATTCTCATCGACACTTCCCACCCCCGTCGCGAAACTGAAGCTGTCCGTTCCTCGCGAGGACCGCTCATGCGAACAACCCTGGCCCTAGTCCTGCTTGCAACCGCGGCCCCGGCCGCCGACCCGCCCGCAACCGTGGCGGACGCACTGAAGGCGATCACGTCCGTCTCGAAGGAAGGCACCGGCAACGAGGCCGCCGCCGCCGGGTGGAAGGTCGTCACGTCGGCCGGCGGCGACGCCCTCATCCCGACGCTCACCGCCTTCGACGGGGCCAGTCCCACGGCCGCAAACTGGCTGCGTTCGGCAGTGGATGCGATCGTGGAGAAGGAGACGAAGGCGGGGAAGAAGCTGCCGGGAATCTGGGCGTTCGTGAAGGACACAAAGCGCAGCCCGGAAGCCCGCCGCATCGCGTTTGAACTGGCCCGAGCCGAGGACAAGGCAGCGGCGGACAAGCTCCTTCCCGAGATGACGGACGACCCGAACCTGGAGATCCGCAAGGAAGCCATCGCGGCGAAGTTGCCGGGCGTACTCGAAGCGGCGGTCCCGGAGCGGAAGGCGGGCTTGCTCAAGCTGTTCGCCTCCAGCCGGGACAAAGAGCAGGCGGAGGCGATTGCCAAGTCGCTGAAGGAACTCGGCGAGAAGCCGAACCTGACGGCGCACTTCGGCTGTGTCACGGAGTGGCAAATCGTCGGCCCGTTCGACAGCCCGAAGGGGGTCGGCTTCGCGCAAGCGTACCCGCCGGAGAAGGGCGTCGACTTGGCGGCCAAATACCCCGGCAAGGGAGGCGAGATCACCTGGAAGCCGACGCAAAGTGCGGACACCTACGGGAAAATCGACCTCAACGCGGAGATCGGCAAGCACATGGACTGCGTGGCGTACGCCCACGCGGTGATCGTGTCCGACAAGGAAATGCCGGTCGAAATCCGGGCCGCGTCGCCGAACTCGATCCACATTTATCTCAACGGCAAGAAACTCTTCCAGCGCGAAGAGTACCACCACGGCAGCGTCATGGACCAGCACACGGGCAAGGGGACGCTGAAAGCCGGCAAGAACGAGGTGCTCATCAAGCTGGTGCAGAACAACCAGTCCGAGAAGTGGGCCCAATCCTGGGACTTTTCCGCCCGCGTCTGCGACTGGAGCGGCGGCGCTCTGCCGGTGAAGCAGGAAGTCATCCGAGACGGGAAGTCGGAAGTCGTCGACTTGGGTGCGATCCGCGAGACGCCGAAGAAGGAGGGGAAGTGATGCGAGGATTCTTCGTTCTGACCCTATCCCTGTCCCTGTCACTCTCCCTCCGAGCCGCGGACTGGCCGCAGTTCCGTGGGCCAAACGGGGCGGGGGCGTCGACCGAAACGAACCTCCCCACCGGGTTCACCGCCGACACCGGGCTTCGCTGGAAGGTGCCGCTCCCGGCACGCGGGCTGTCGTGCCCCGTGGTCGTCGGCGGTCGGGTGTTCATCACCTGCAGCGGCGGGAACAAGGATTCCCGGCTACACGTCCTCGCGTTCGACGCCGGCACCGGGGCGAAGCTCTGGCACCGGCAATTCGCCGCCACCGGGAACACGAACTGCCACCCGAAGACGTGCATGGCCGCCCCGACGCCCGTCGCGGACGCCACCGGCGTGTACGCCCTGTTCGCCACCGGCGACCTCGCGGCCATCGACAACGACGGCAACCTGCGGTGGTACCGTTCGCTCGTCGAAGACTACCCGGCGATCACGAATCAGGTCGGCATGGCCGCGTCCCCGGTGCTGGCGAACGGCAAGGTGATCGTGCCGATGGACAACAACGGCGACTCGTTCCTGGCCGCCATCGATACGAAGACCGGCAAGAACGTCTGGAAGGTCGACCGCCCGCGGGACATCAACTGGACGACGCCCGCGGTTCGCGGCACCGGCAAGAACGCGGAGGTGCTCTTCCAGGCGGGCAAGGAAGTGACCGTATACGCCGCGGAAACCGGCGAGAAGAAGTCCGGCATTCCCGGTTCCGGGACGATCCCCTCGCCGACGCTGGCAGATGACCTGTTGCTCGCCAGCGGCCGCGGCGGGCTGGTCGCGTTCCGCTACAAGGACGGTAAGCCGGAAGAGGCGTGGAAGTCCACGAAGCTCGCGGCGGGGACGGCTTCACCCGTGGTGTACCAGGGCCGGGTGTACGCCGCCAACTCCAGCGGGCTCGTCGTCTGTGGCGACGCCAAGACCGGCAACACCCTCTGGCAAGAACGCATCGACGGCCCGTTCTCGGCGTCGCCGGTCGCCGCCGACGGCAAGCTCTACGTCCTGAACGAGAAGGGCAAGCTCACCGTGCTGAAGCTCGACTCCAGTGAAGGAACCGAGGTGCTGGGCACCGGCGACATGAAGGAAGAGGGCCTCGCCACCCCCGCGATTTCCGGCGGCGCGATCTTCCTCCGCGGCGAAAAGTCGCTGTTCTGCGTCGGGCCGAAGTTGGACAAATGATGGAACGAGTGGTCCGGTCGTGCTATACTGTTGGTCACGACCGGATTCTCCGAGGTAAAGGGCATGACAGCGGAACAAATCAAGAACGCCCGCGAAGCCAACCCCTTTCGACCATTTACGTTGATGGTCGCGGACGGGCGTTCGCACCGCATTCCCCACCGCGATTACATCTCGGTTTCACCGAGCGGCCGAACCATCATCGTCTACCACACTGACGAATCGTTCAGCATTGTCGATTTGCTGCTCGTGACCGAGTTACTGATCGATGCCCCTTCCCCGATGCCCGCGGGCGAGCCGGTGCCCTGACCCCAGATTTTTTGACGGATCGTATCCATGCCCCCGATCGAATTCCTCGTCGACCGCCAGCAGTCCGGGCACACGATCGCGTCCGTGCTGCGGGACCGCTACAGCCTGCCGTGGTCGCACGTCAAGCGGGTGATCGAGAACGGCCACGTCCGCGTGGCGGGGTTCGCCTGCAAGGACCCCGGCCACCGCGTCCGGGCGAAGAACCGGGTCTGGGTCCGGGAGGGCGTGCTCGACATCCCGCCGGACAAGCGCGACCCGAAGCCCGCCCCGCCGAAGGCCAAGCCGCCCGCGCAGAAGGCCCCACCGCCGAAGCCGAAGGAGCCGCCGAAGCAGCCAAAACCGCTGCCGCCGATGCCGCTGACCGCGGCGGACCTGATCTACGCGGACGACGCCGTCGTCGTCGTGAACAAGCCGGCCGGGCTGACGACCATGCGCCACGAGGACGAACTCGCCGAGTTCGGCGGCCGGGCCCGGAAGTTCCTGCCGTTGACCCTCGCCGACTTCGTCCCCCGGCTGATCGGCGTCCCGAACGCGCGGGTCATCCCCGTCCACCGGCTCGACCACGACACGACGGGGCTGATCGTCTTCGCCCGCACGCCCGCCGCCGCGGAGAGCCTGACGAACCAATTCCGCAAGCACACGACCGACCGGCGGTACCTCGCCCTCACGCGCGGCACGCCGAAGGACGGCCGCATCGAGTCGGTCCTGGTCCGCAACCGGGGGGACGGCCGCCGCGGGTCGACGCCGGAAGTCGGTGCCCCTGACGGCAAGCGAGCCGTCACGTTCGTGAAGGTGCTGGAGGCGTTCGACGGGTTCGCACTAGTTGAATGCCGGCTCGAAACCGGGCGGACGCACCAGGTCCGCATCCACCTCGGCGAGGCGGGCACGCCCCTGTGCGGCGAGCCGGTCTACGACCGCGCGGTCAGCGGCCAGCGAATCCCGGACGCGAGCGACGCCCACCGGCCGATGCTGCACGCCGCCCGGCTCGGGTTCGCGCACCCGGACACGGCCGAGCCAATGAAGTGGGAAGTCCCCCCGCCCGCCGACTTCGCGGCCCTTTTGGCGAAGTTCCGTGGCGGATAGCACGTCGTCGAGAGCCGCGACCGCGAGGGAGCGGCCGCCCCAACGGTGAAGGTTCCCCGTTGCGGGGTGTAACTTCTCTCCTCGGACGGTACGGTTCGACCCATGGGGCGGCCGCTCCCTTGCGGTCGCGGCTCTCGAGGCCATTCGCCACCGCCCGGAGGTGCCGACACGGCTCAATCGAAGACCACCGTCTTCCGGTCGTAGACCAGCACGCGGTGGGCGAGGTGCCACCGCACCGCCCGCGACAGCACCACCTTCTCCAGGTCGCGGCCCATCTGGATCAAATCTTCCAACCCGTCCCGGTGCGAAATGCGAGCCACGTCCTGTTCGATGATCGGCCCCTCGTCGAGGTCCTCGGTCGCGTAGTGGGCCGTTGCCCCGATGAGCTTCACGCCGCGCTCGAAGGCCCGGTGGTACGGCTTCGCCCCGCTGAACGCCGGCAGGAACGAGTGGTGGACGTTGATGACGCGGCGCGGGTACGCCTCCACGAACCGCGGGCTGAGCACCTGCATGTACCGCGCGAGCACGACGAGGTCCACGTCGTGCGCCCGCAGCAGTTCCAGTTGCTTCGCTTCGGCCGCGGCCTTGTCGCCCCCGTCCACGGGGATGACGTGGTACGGGATGCCGTAAAACCCCGCCCACTTCGCGGCGTCCGGGTGGTTGCTCACCACGAGGGGGATGGCGCACACGAGTTCGCCGCTGTGGTGGCGGTAGAGCAGGTCGACGAGGCAGTGGTCGAACTTCGACACGAACAGGGCGACCCGCTGCGGCCGGTTCGAGAGTTCGAGCCGCCACCGCATCTGGAACCGGTCCGCGATCGGGGCGAACTTCCGGGTGAAGTCCGCCGAGTCGAGCCCGAAGCCGGCCAGGTCCCACTCGACCCGCATCAGGAACAGGTTCCGCTCGGCGTCCTGGTGCTGGTCGGCGTGGAGGATGTTCGCCCCGTGCCGGTACAGGAACTCGCCGACGGCCGCGACGATCCCCTTCTGGTCCGGGCAGTCGATGAGCAGAATCGCGGTGTGCTTCACGGCATCCCTCGGGGGGTGGGCGGACGGGGATAGCCTACGGGCGACGGCTACCGTTCGTAGACCACCCGGCCGCCGACGACCGTCACGTGAACCTGGGTCCGGCGGATGTCGGCGGCCGGGCAGGTCAGGACGTCCCGGTCGACGACGATCAGGTCGCCGAGCTTACCGACTTCCAGGCTGCCCCGTTCCTTCTCTTCGCGGTGGAGGAAGGCGTTGTTGATCGTGTACAGCCGGACCGCCTGTTCGCGGGTGAGGGCCTCCCGGGGCTCGAGCGGGTCGCCCCGCTCGGTCGCGCGGGTGACGGCGACCCCCATTCCGAGCCACGGGCTGAACGGGTTGGTGGCGTCGAGCGGGTCGGACCGGAGCATGTGGTCGCTGCCGCCCCCGACCGTGGTGTGGTCGAGCCACGACTTGTACGGTTGAAACCACCGCATGCGGTCGGGGCCGAGTTCCCGGAGCAGGGTCGCGCCGTCCTTGAACAGCCAGGCGGGCTGGACGTCCGCGCACACCCCGAGGTCGCGGCACCGCTTGAGGTTGGCAGCGGACGGAAAGTTGGCGTGGGTGATGCAGAACCGCTTGTCCTTGAGCGGGGTCGTGCGGTCGGCGAACTCGTAGGCGTCGAGCAGCACGTCCATGGCGGCCTCCCCGGCGGCGTGGGCGGTCACCTGCCAGCCGCGGCCGGCGGCCGCGGTGACGACCGCCTTCAACCGCTCCGGGTCGATGAACAACAGCCCCCGGTAGTCGTCCTCCGTCACCTGATACGTCGCCCCTTTGGGCCACGGCTGCCGCATGTACGCCGTTCCGTTCAGCATCCCGCCGTCGAGGAACAGTTTAATCGGCCCGACCCGGACCCACTCGTCGCCGACCCCGGTCGGTCCGCCGTCCTTGTTCGGCCCGATCAGGTCGTCGAGTTTCCCGCCCAGTTCGCCGGCCGGGCCGCCGGGGTCGAACGACCGGGCGACGTTGACCCGGACGGTCAACTCCCCGGACTTCTTGAGCGCGAGGTAGGCGTCGAGCGCGTCCCGCGACCCGTTGCGATCGGCGACGGCGGTCAGCCCTTCGGCGTTGTACGCCGCGAACATCTTCTTGAGCGCGGCGAGTTTCTCGTTGCCGGACAGCCGGTCCCCCTCGCGGGGAACGCCCGTCAGCACCCCGTAGGCGTTGCGGAGCATTCCCGTCGGCTCGCCGGCCGCGTTCCGGACGATCCGCCCGTTGGCCGGGTCGGGGGTGTCCTTCGTCACCCCGGACGCCTTGAGCGCGGCCGAGTTGACGACCCCGGCCGGACCGGCGTGGTACAGGACGGGGTGATCCGGCGCGGCCTCATCGAGCTCCGCCCGGGTCGGAAACCGGGCCTCCTTCAGCCGCGTCGGGAAGGCGTAGCGGATGACGATCCACTTCCCCCTGGGCAGCCGGTCGGCCTCCCGGCGAACGTGCGCCAGAACCTCCTCGATCGACCGGAGCAGCGGCGGGTCGCCGGCCGCGTTGGCCAAGGCCGCCGCGTAGGGGTGCGTGTGACTGTCGCACAGCCCCGGCAGGACCGTCTTGCCGGCCGCGTCGATGACGCGGGTCTTCGGCCCCTTCAGCCGGAGCACGTCCGCGTCCGACCCGACCGCGGCCACCTTCCCGTCCCGGACGGCGACCGCCTGCGCGACGGAGAACTTCGCGTCCACCGTGAGCACCTTGGCCCGGTGAACGATCAGGTCCGCCGGCGGGTCGGCCGACGCGGTCCCGGCGAACGCCGCGACGGTGAGCAGGGCCAGCGCGCGGGACATGGCAGCCTCCGGAGGTCCGGGCGGGGGTGTCGGCGACCGCTCGATTCTCCCCTATCCGTTCGCCTTCATCAACTCCGCGACGATCCCGTCCGCGACGCACCGGCCGGACCGGGTCAGGGCCACTGACAGCCCGGTGTCAGTGAGCAACCCCTCGGCCGTCAGATTGCGGACTCGGTCGCCGACCAGTTCGTCGAGCGGGAAGCCGGTCTGGTCGCGGAACCGGGCGCGGGCGATGCCGTCCGACCGCCGGAGCTGGGTGCCGATGGTCTCGAAGGCCCGGTCGCGGGGGCCGAGTTCCTCGACCTGAAACGTCGCGGGTTCGCCGGACAGCACCCGCTTCACGTAGTCCGCGGTGTTGCGGACGTTCAGCCCGCGACGGCCGCCGACGTACCACGCCGCCCCGACGCCGAACCCGTAGTACGCCTCGTTCGCCCAGTACCGCTGGTTGTGCCGCGACCGCTTGCCCGGCTTCGCGAAGTTGGAAATCTCGTAGTGCTCGAACCCCGCCGCCCCGAGCGCGTCGATCGCGTGGAGGTACATCGCCAGTTCGGTGTCCTCGGGCACGGCCGCCACCCGACCGCGCTCGCGGGCCTTCCAGAGCGGGGTGCCCTTCTCGTAGGTCAGCCCGTACGTCGACACGTGGTCCGGGGCGTGGCCGAGGGCGGCGGTCAGGTCGGCGGCCCACTCGGCGAGCGTCTGGCCGGGGCCCGCGAAGATCAGGTCGAAGGACAGTTCCGGGACGAACCGGCGGACCGCCTCCACCGCCCGCGGGATGTGCCCGACGCCGTGCCGCCGGTCGAGCGACCGCAGCAGGTGCGGGTGGAACGACTGGACCCCGATGCTGACGCGGTTGACCCCGTGCTCGGCCAGCACCCGCATCTTGTCCGCGTCGAGGCTTTCCGGCGTCGACTCGATCGACACTTCGCCTTCGGGGCAGATCCGCGGCAGCCAGCGGTTGACGGCCGCGAACAGCCGGGCGAGCTGGTCCGCGGACAGGTACGTCGGCGTGCCGCCGCCGACGAACAGCGTCTCGACGGGCCGCGGCTCCCCGAGCGTGCGGAGTTCGAGTTCGAGGGCGTCCAGGTACAGTTCGATGAGGTGGTCCTGCCCGGCCGTCACCGCGAAGTCGCAGTAGCCGCAGTGGTGGCCGCAGAACGGGACGTGGATGTACGCGGTCCGCGGCACGAGCCACGGCGGACCGGGGAACGGCGTCATGCAGGAATTGTAGGGGTTAGTGTTCTCAGCCCCTATCGCAAGGATTCCTCACCCCCGACCCCTCTCCCCGTTGGGGAGAGGGGTTGGGGGTGAGGGGATTCGCTTCATCCACCTGGAATCATGGATCGGGGCAGTCGGTTCACCCCTCACCCCCGACCCCTCTCCCCGACGGGGAGAGGGCAGGAAAACGAATCAACGCCGTTCGGGATTACACGTCGCCGAGCACGCCGGTGCTGGCCCCGAAGGATTTCGCCTCGATGCCCATCTGGTGCAGCATCCGCACGAACAGGTTCGCCATGAGGGTGTTGTTCTTCCGGTCCCCGGCGACGTGGCCCTTGTGCTGGAACCCGCCGCCCGCGAGCAGGACCGGGAGGTTGGTGTTGTCGTGGTTCGACGAGTTCCCGAGGTTGCTGGCGTACAGCACCGCCGTGCGGTCGAGCAGCGTGCGGTCCCCTTCGGTGCTCTTGCGGAGCGTGTCGAGGAACTCGGCAAAGACTTTCAGTTCGGCTTCCTCGATCAGCGCCAGTTGTTCGAGCTTCGCCGGCTCCTGGCCGTGGTGGGAGGCGTCGTGGTGCGGGAGGTTGACGCCGTCGATCTCGGGCTTTTCCTGCGACCCGAGGTGGAGCGAGATCACCCGCGTGGAGTCGGTCTTGAAAGCGAGCTGGACGAGGTCGAACCACTGCTTCGACCGTTGCAGCAGTTGCGGGCCGCTGTAGTCGACGGTGGGCGCGGGCACGCCCGGCTTCGGCTTCGGGGTCTGGCTCCACTTTTCGTCCTGTTGCAATCGCTGTTCCGCTTCGCGGACGGACGACAGGTACAGGTCGAGCTTTTCGCGGTCCGCCTCGCCGAGCTTCGCGTTCAGGGTTTTGACCTGCTCGCGGACGTCGTCCAGGATGCTCTGGCCGTCGCGGATCCGGCGGAGTTCGCGGGCCTCTTCCTCGGGGGTGCCGCGGAGGAACAGTTGCTTGAAGACCTGGGTCGCCCGGTGCTGGGCGGGCACGCGGACCCCGCGGCGGTTCCAGGCCGCGTCCCCGCCGCCCAGCACGAGGGACGCGAACCGCGTCTTCCCGCCGAGGTGGGACGCGACCTCCTGGTCGAGTGAAATCCCGTTGCGGATCTCGTTCGGGCGGATGTTGTCCGGGTGGACGCCGGTGAACAGGCCGCACTCGGCGAAGTGCCCGGCGGGGTACTTGTGCGACATCCCCGAGAAGACGGTGAAGTGGTCGCGGTGGTCCTTCAGCAGCTTCAAATAGCGGCTCGGCTCGTAGTCCTTGCCCGCCTTGTCCGGGAAGAAGTACGGGGTGTACATCCCGAGCGGCCGGCCGACCAGGAGCATCCGTTGCGGAGACGCCTCCTTCGCCTCGGCGGCGCGGGCCGGCCGCATGGCGTCGAGAAGCGGGAGGCTGATGGCGACGCCCGCGGAGCGAAGGAACGTCCGGCGGTCGAGGGGCTTCAGGGGCATGGGCGGTCCTTGACGGGCGGGCGGAGGTGATCGGGTGGGAGCTATCCTACCGCGGGGCGGCCGGGATTCCTAGCCGCCGCCGCGGGCCGGGCTCACTTCTTCCCCTTGATCTCGGCCGCCGGCGGGTCGGGGTCGGGGACTTGCAGTTCCTTTCGCAGCCGGGCGAGTTCCGTTTCCAGTTCCTTCTGCACGGCCGCCGACTCGGGCTTGCCGTAGACGCTGGTCATCTCCTGCGGGTCGGTCGTCCGGTCGAAGAGTTCCCAGGCGTCCACGTCCTTCTCGTAGAACCGCAGCAGCTTGTAGCGGTCCGTGATGACGCCGTAGTGCCGGCGAACCGCGTGCGGGCCGGGGTACTCGTAGTAGTGGTAGTAGAAGCTCGTCCGCCAGT
>CAYUHJ010000224.1:0-3586 GCA_964444365.1 uncultured Alcaligenaceae bacterium
GCCGTTTCGGTGGGTCTTCGCCGAAGCGGCTCGACCCACCCTACCAGAAACTCACTTCCGCTTTCCCGTCAGACGGTCCGGCGTCCAGTCCGCGTCGGTCAGGCCGCTGGGGGATTTGATCCGATCGAAGCAATAGTATTCGACCTCGCGGCCGTCGGGCTCCGTCGTCACCACCAGGACCGGCAGCATGAACGACGGCGAATCGGGTTTCGGGTCGAAGAACACCTTCCGCGTGCCCCCCTTCGGCAGCTGCGGCTCGTCGCCGGGGTGGAGGGTGCCTTCCACGCAGAGCAGGGGCTGGACGTATTCCGGCCGCTTCACCTCGCCGAGCGACTTCACGCGGACGCCGGGCCGGTTCTGCTCCATCGCCTCGACGGACTTCGTCAGCCCCGCCAGCGTGCGGCCGAAGCCCGCTTCGTAGATGCGGTACCGGCTCTTCGCGACCGCCTGCCGGCTGTCCGGGTCGACGGTCGTCTTGTACCCCACCCCGACCAGCGCGTTGTCCCCCTTGCCGGTGACGACGTGGATCTTGTTGTCGAACTGCCCCTTCACGTAGAGCACCTCCCGGCCGTGGCCCGCCTCGGAGAGCACCTTCATGTACACGCCGAGCGGTTGCTTCCGCCACCGGTAGAGGATTTCGTCTTGCGGCAGGGCCTTCCCGTTCACGACTTCGCGCTTCGTCAGCCGGGCCTCGAAGTCCGTGAGGGCGGCGTACTGCTTCGCGAAGGCGTCCAGAATCGCGCGGACGGCGGCGGCGTCGTTGACCGGTTCCGGCGGTTTCGCGACCGGGGCCGGAGCCGGCGAAGGAACCGGCAGCTTCGCGGGCGGCGGGGGCTCGCTCGGCTTCACCGTCACGGCTTTCGTCGGCGGGAGGTCTTTCCCGGCCCACTCCTGGAAGTGGTCGAACTTCTTGCGGTTCGGTTCGGGTGCGGGTTGCGGCACCGTCGCCGACACGGGGACAACCGGCTCCGGGGCGGGCTTCGCCCCCGGCAGCGGCGGCGGGGCGGGGGGGACGGGTTGCGGGCACGGGAGGTTCGTCGCGAAGTCGCTGGGCGGGGTCAGTGGCGCGTGCCCCATCATCGGCGGCGAGTCGGTCCGGACGGTGCCCTTCCACGCCCTGGAGCGTTCGCACCCGCCCGCGGCAACGACGGCGCACAAGATCACGAATCGGCAAACCATCGGCGGGCCTCCGTGCCGCGACAGACTCCGCGGCCTGATACCCGCCCCCCGCACCGGGGACAACCCCTTCCCGCAACTGGCACGCGGTTCGCTTCCGATTTCCCTCACCCAGCGGGTCGAGCGGCCCGCGGATTCCCATCCCGGAGCGAACCCATGCACCCTACCGATAACTCCCCAAAAACCCGTCTCGGCCGGATCAGCTACGCCGGGGCCGCGTGGCTCCTCGGCCTGCCGCTGCCGGTGGTGATCATCGCCCTGCTGTGGGGCGGCTGCACGAAATTCTAAGAGATTGCCCTTCGCGCCCTTGACCGACTGCGTATAGTGTTGGAAATCGAACTCACGCATGATGCCAGTGTAGGGGTGAGAAAAAGGTCCGCGGCCGATGGCTTTCGGAGCGCAGCCGTTAGTTGACTGTTGGGAAAGATGGGGGCGGTCAAAGAGCCCGCCTCGTTGGAAGCCCGAGCCAAAGTAGTCGACCGCGGATCGGTGATAAGCGGGTGGTGAGGACCGGGGGAAACCCAGGGCTTCGCCGCCCGCGATGCGTTTTCAGTCACCGGAAGGCTCCGCTCAGGACTTCCGACGACTTTTCCTGGCTCCTCGGGCGAGTGCGCGGCCCGGGGCCGGAGACGACGCTCGTCCCCCGCTTGCGCTTCCGGTTGCGTGGAAGGTGTCGTTCGACTGCCGGTGGGGAGAAACCAATAGGAGTTACGCAGTCGGTGTCCGGAGCGGTTTGGTCCCCCTCTCCCCAACGGGGAGAGGGGAGAAAAGCGATTCCCAGACCCCCGACGGCGTAAGTTCTAGCCAAGTCGGTCCGCCGTGCGGGGTTCGCCGCAAGCAGCTTCGGTCCGGGTTCGGGGTCCGTCAGGCGTCTTCGAGGTAAAACAGCACGTCCGCGAGTTCGTTGGCCGCGGCGGTCAGGTCGCCCCAGGCGCGGTCGGTGAGGGCGGTGCGGACGCGGCCGGTCAGCCGGTCGAGTTCGGCGGCGTCCTCGGCCGGCACCTTGTCCCGCAGGCGGTCGGCCTTCTCCAGCAGCGCCTTCGCCTGGACCGACTCCCGCTGGCCTTCGGCCGGGGCGGCCGCCAGCTCCGGGACGCTCGGCTCGGTCGGGGGGAAGACCTCGTCCCGCGCGAACTCGTCGGCCGGGGTCGATTCCCAGTCGGCGTGGTTCCACAGCCGGTTGAGCCGGTCGCGGGCAGCGGTCCGCTCCTCCACCGCGAACCGGGCCATCGCGTTCTCGATGGTGATCGACTTCTGCAACCCGGTCGCCTTCTCGCGGGCCGCCACCTTCAGCGTGCCGTCGAGCGTCAGGTCGAGTTGCACGACGATCTGGTTCCCGGCCGGGACGCGGGCCAGCCCCTCGACCATGAACTTGCCGACCCGGTGGTTCCGCCGCACGTCCGCGGACTCCCCCTGGTACACGTCGATTTCCACGACGGCCTGGTTGTCCGACGCGGTGCAGAAGACCTCGCTGCGGCTCGCGGGCAGGGGCGTGTTCCGCGGGATGACGGCGACGAACTTGAACTCGTTCGGCGAGAACGCGAACGAGTCCGGGTATTCCAGGGCCTTGATTCCCAGGCTGTGCGGCGTGATGTCGACGAGGACCGTGCCGACCGATTCCCCCGCCACGATGCCGGCCTGCACGGCCGCCCCCATCGCGACGCACAGGTCCGGGTGAACTTCGCGGTGGGCCGGCTGGCCGAGGCGGCTCTCCAGCAGTTCGCCGATGAGCGGGGTCCGGGTGCTGCCGCCGACGAGCACGACGCGGTCGATCTGGGACGCGGTCAGGCGGGCGTCGTCGAGCGCCTTCTGGACACACTCCATCGTCCGATCGAGCAGCGGGCGGATCAGGCCCTCGAACTCGCCGCGTTCGATCTCGGTGCTGAGGTGCAGCGGGACGCCGTCCTTCTCCGCGATGAACTCCTCCTCGATGCGGGCGAAGGCGTGGTCGGAGAGCACCCGCTTCGCCGCCTCGACGGCCTTCAACGTCCGCGCCCGGCTGGTCGGCGACTCGCGCAGGTCGACGCCGAACAGTTCCAGAAACTCGTCGGCGACGCGGTCGAGCAGGAGTTCGTCGAAGTCGTCGCCGCCGAGTTGGGTGTCGCCGTGGGACGCGAGCACCTCGAAGACGCCGGCCTCCGCTTGCACGATGGACACGTCGAAGGTGCCGCCGCCGAGGTCGTAGACGAGGAACTTTTCGGTGGTCGATTCCGGGGCGTACACGAGTGCCGCGGCGGTCGGCTCGTTGATGATGCGGACGACCTCGAGCCCGGCCAGTTCGCCGGCCTCGCGGGTCGCCTGCCGCTGGTGGTCCTTGAAGTACGCGGGGACGGTGATGACCGCCTTCTTCACCGGCTGGCCGAGGGCCTTCTCGGCGGCGTCCTTCAGCTTGCGGAGGATCATCGCGGAG
>CAYUHJ010000224.1:3596-10207 GCA_964444365.1 uncultured Alcaligenaceae bacterium
GGTGCCCGTGCCATTCCACGTCGTTCGCCACGGACGGTCACGTCCTGACCCATCTTCCGCTTGATGGACTTGACCGTCCGGTCCGGGGCGAGCACCCACTGATTCCGGGCCGGCTTCCCGACGAGCAGCCGCCCGTCCTCCGCGACGCCGACGACCGACGACAGGATCGGGTCGTCGTCGACGGTCAGCACCCGGGGCCGGCCGTTCTCGATGACGGCGACCTCGCTGTTCGTCGTCCCCAGGTCGATTCCGACGATGACTTCCGCCATGACTGCCACCTTCCCGATGAACCCGCTGCCCGCCCGTGCCGACGGTGGACAGGCATTTAGCTTAGCAAGCTCCCGACGCGCAGTCGCGGTTGACCGCGGTCCGGGGACCGGGTACGCCCCGCACGGTGGGCGGTTTCTCCGGCTTCCGAGGGCGGTCATGCCAGTCACGTTCCCGTTCGCGCTCCAGGTCCGGAACTTGCGCTCGGGCGGCAGCTTGAACGCGAAGGTGTCGCTGGCCGCGGTCGTCGTCGCGGCCGGGGTGCTGCTGCGGGTGTGGCACTACGCCGTGTTCCACACCATCTGGTTCGACGAGTCGATCCTGCTCTGGAACGTGCTCGACCGCAGCTGGCTCGGGCTGCTCGGGCCGTTGAAGTACCAGACCGCCGCCCCGCCGATCTTCCTGTTCATCCTGAAGGGGATCGCGGTCGCGTTCGGGGACGTGCCGTGGATCTGGCGGTTGCTGCCGTTCGCCTGCAGCGTCGGGACGCTGGTGCTGACTCTTCCGCTGGCGAAGCGGGTGTTGCCTGCGGCGTTGGTGCCGGTCGCCGTCGCGTTCGTGGCCCTCTCGGACATGCACGTCTGGCTCGGCTGCACGATCAAGCCCTACGCCGGGGATGCGTTCGTCGCGACGGCCCTGCTGTTGTGGTCCGTCGCCACCGGGGACGTCTCGATCCGCCGCCGGCTGTGGACGCTCGCCGTCGCCAGCCCGTTCCTGATCTGCTTCTCGTACTCGTCCGTGTTCGTGCTCGGTGGGATTCTCGCGGCGATGCTGTGGGACACCGTCCGCGCACGCGCCTTCGGGGCCTACGCCGCCGCGGTGCTGGCCGTGGGCGTGACGTGTGCCCTCCTGTACGTCGGGCCGATCTCCGCGCAGCGGACGCCGATCCTCGTCTCCGAGTGGCTCCGCGAGTTCCTCGACTGGCGGAACCCGGCCGGCGTGCCGCTGTGGGCGGCGGAGCACACCGCGACGGTGTTCCAGTACAACTACTTGCCGACCGGGTTCGTGCTGGCCGCGCTCGCGCCGGTCGGGGCGGTCGCGGCGTGGCGGGCGGGGAAGAAGGAACTCGTCGTCGCGCTCGTCGTCCCGTTCCTGCTCGCGATGGCGGCGTCCGCGGTGAAGTCGTACCCCTACGGGTTCAACCGGCTGATGCACTTCGCGGCCCCCGGCGGGCTGATGCTCGGGCTGCTCGGCCTCGCGGCGGTCTTCGAGTGGCTGCAGGACCGCCCCCGCGTCCGGCACGGGATCGTGTTCGCCTTCCTCGCCGCGATGGCCGGGCCGACGGCCGTCCACCTCGTCCACCCGTGGGACCGGCCGAACAACACCGGCGTCGCGGAGTACGTCCGGGCCAAGCGGCTCCCCGGCGACGTGGTGGCGAGCGACGAGGTCGGGTACGAGTACTTCTTCCGGAACGACCTGAAGCCGCTCGCGACTGCGGCGGCGGAAGCGGCCCCCGGCGACCGGGTCTGGGTGGTGATGGACCACTACACCCCGGAAGCCCGCACCCTCTACGTGACGGCCCGCCTCGCCCCCGCCGGGCTGGAGCAGGTCGCGCACGTCGAGTTCAAGCAGGCGAGCGTGTACCTGTGGGTGAAGCCGCGGTAGACCCCACGCGGTCCGGAGTGGTCTTTCTCCCTCCCCCTTGAGGGGGGAGGGTTGGGGTGGGGGTGAAAGGCTCACCTCTTCAGCGACCCCCACCCTCACCCTCCCCCCTCCCAGGGGGAGGGAACCAGAATCGATCGAACCCGCTTCGAGTATACCCGGGTTCGCCGCGGCCGCCGGCCCGTAGAACAGCGGGATGCCACAGTCGCTCCAGCGGATCGCCGCCCTGTCCGTGCTGGCCGCGGTCGTCACGATCGGGATGAAGTCGGCCGCGTACCTGCTCACCGGGTCCGTCGGGCTGCTGTCGGACGCACTCGAGTCCGGGGTGAACCTGCTCGCGGCCGTCACCGCTTACGCGTCGCTGTGGTACGCGAGCCGGCCGGCCGACCCGTCGCACGCTTACGGGCACGAGAAGATCGAGTTCTTTTCCAGCGGGCTGGAAGGCGTGCTGGTCGGGGTCGCCGGCGTCGGGACGGCCGCGTTCGCCGTCCGCCGGCTGATCGAGCCGCAGCCGCTGGAGCAGCTCGGCGTCGGCATGGCCATCGCCGTCGCGGCCGCCGGGGTGAACTTCGCCGCCGGCCGGGCGATGCTGAATGCGGGGAAGAAGTACGGCTCCCCGGTGCTGGAAGCGGACGGCCACCACCTCATGACCGACGTGTGGACCACCGCCGCCGTCGTGGTCGGGCTCGGGCTCGTCACGCTGACGGGCGTCCCGGAACTCGACGCGATCCTGGCCATCGCGGTGGGGCTGCACATCACGCTGATCGGGTTCGGGCTGGTGCGGAAGTCGTTCGACGGGCTGATGGACCGCGCCCTGCCCGCGGAGGAGCTCGGCCCGCTCCGCGACCTGATCCGGGCGACGCTCCCGGCCGGCACGGACTTCCACCTGCTCCGGACCCGCCGCGCCGGCCGGCGGGCGTTCCTCGACTTTCACGTCCTGGTCGACGGGTCGATGCCGGTCCGGGCCGCCCACCACCTGGCCCACGAGGTGGAGGTCAAGCTCCGGACGCTCCGCCCGGACCTGGAAGTGACCACGCACATCGAGCCGATCGACGAGCGGAGTTCCTGGGAGGCGGAGCAGCTCGCGAACCTCGGCGAGTGCCCGGTCCCGGTCCCCGCCCCCCCCGCCCCGCCGCCGATCGACGACTGACGGGTCTTCACGAACCGCGAACGGGAGTGAGCGGCTCGCTTCCACCCACGAGAGACCGCCGTCAGGAAGCGTCCCGTACCAACACCGTGTTGTGACTTGTGGCACCGGCCAGACGCCGGTGGCCTCCGGACACGAGCCCGAAGCGCCAGCGAGGGTTCCCGTCATTCCCTCGCTGGCGCTTCGGGCTCGTGTCACTTCGTGAGTCCCGACGAAAAACACGGTGTTGATACCGGGCGGGCTCCGCAGACTCGGGAAGCCGGCCGCTCACTTCCGTTCGCGGCTCTTGAAATCGCCGCAGCGGCGTTGCGACGGAAGCCGACCAACTTTTTCCATGACTATCGGGAATAAATGGCGTTCCACGGGATCGGGTCCATCGCGGATCATGCACTTCCCATCGAGCTTCTCTCTTCCCAGGAGGGTGTCATGCGCCCCGTCCCGTCTCGTTCCCTACGGCCAGGAAAAGTTCTTGTCGTGTACCTGTTCGGAGCCGGTCTGCTGGGTATTGTCGCTGC
Organism: uncultured Alcaligenaceae bacterium; assembly: GCA_964444365.1. Taxonomy (GTDB): domain Bacteria; phylum Planctomycetota; class Planctomycetia; order Gemmatales; family Gemmataceae; genus CAYUHJ01. Next base: position 7,128 of record CAYUHJ010000224.1, read on the forward strand.
CATCGCCGCGATCACCGCTTTGGGTTCGAATGCCAATTCGACCTTTAGCTCGGTGTCTAAGGCTGTGGCTGTGGGCTCCGGTATCAGGAGCGCGGCTCCGCTCTCGCCACCGGCCGCCGCCGATTACAACTCCCAACAGCGCGAACGGTACGACCACTTCGCGGACAACCCGTTCCAGGCCGTCGCGGTTCACCCGCTCTCGACGCTCTCCACCGAGGTGAACACGGCCAGTTACAGCAACGTCCGCCGGTTCCTGAACGAGGGGAAGAAGCCGCCGAAGGACGCGGTCTTCCTCGCGGAGATGATCAACTACTTCCCGTACACCTACCCGAAGCCCGCCGGCGACGACCCCGTTTCGTTCACACTCGACATCGCCCCGTGCGGCTGGCAGCCGAAACACCACCTCGTCCGCATCGGCGTGAAGGCGAAGGACATCGACGCCGCCGCGATGCCGCCGCGGAACCTCGTGTTCCTCATCGACGTGTCCGGTTCGATGCACCAAGAGAACCGCCTGCCGCTCGTGAAGACGTCGCTGAACCGGCTGATCGACACGCTGACGCACCGCGACTCGGTCAGCGTCGTGACCTACGCCGGCGACACGAGCGTGAAGCTGCCGGCCACCCGCGGGGACAACAAGTCCCGCATCCGGGAGGTGGTGAACGCCCTCGGGGCGGGCGGCGGGACGAACGGCTCCGCGGGCATCGCCCTCGCCTACGACCAGGCCCGGGCCGCGTACATCGACGGCGGCGTCAACCGCGTCCTGATCTGCACCGACGGCGACTTCAACCTCGGCCAGACCAGCGAGGGCGAACTCGTCCGCCTGATCGAGACCCAGCGGCAGGGGAACGTCTTCCTCTCCGTCCTCGGGTTCGGGATGGGGAACTACAACGACGCGATGCTGAAGAAGCTCGCGAACCACGGCAACGGCCACCACGCCTACATCGACACGGAGTCCGAGGCGTACAAGGTGTTCGTCGAGCAGGGGGCCGCCCTCGCGGTCGTGGCGAAGGACGTGAAGTTGCAGGTCGAGTTCAACCCGCGGAAGGTGACGGCCTACCGGCTGATCGGGTACGAGAACCGGCTGCTGCGGCCGGAGGACTTCAAGAACGACGCCGCGGACGCGGCCGACATGGGGGCGGGGCACACCGTGACCGCGCTGTACGAGGTCGTCCCGGTCGGGGTGAAGATCGACCTCCCCGGCGTCGACCCGCTGAAGTACCAGACGCCCGCCCAACCCGCCCCCGGCGGCGACGAGTGGCTCACCGCGAAGATGCGGTACAAGCACCCGCTCTCGGACAAGAGCCTGGAACTGGTTCGCCCGCTGCCGGCCGCGGCGCTCGGGGCCGCGCCGTCGACCGACTTCCGGTTCGCGGCCGCCGTCGCCGAGTTCGGGATGCTGCTGCGGGACTCGCCGTACAAGGCCTCGTCCAGCTACGACCGGGTGGTCACGGCGGCCGAAGCGAACCTCGGCCCCGACCCCGGCAGCCACCGGGCGGAGTTCGTCGGGCTGGTGCGGAAGGCCCGGCGGTTCGAGCAGGTCCAGCGGGAGGACCCGGCCGCGAAGCCGGAGTGAACCCGGCGGTCTCGTTTTCCGGTTGCCGCGCCCGGTTCGGCGGGTAGATTCCACCACACCGCGCCGCCCACGCCCCAACCGGAGCCTCCCCGCTATGGCGACCACCGCCGAGATCGCGTTACCGAAAGCCCCGCCGCTCGCGGTGGGGGTTCGGGTCCAGCTGTCCGTGATGATGTTCCTCCAGTTCGCGATCTGGGGGGCGTGGTTCACCGTGTTCGGCAACCGCCTCGCGGTCCTCGGCCTGGGCGACTTCATCGGCAGCATGTACGGCACGATGGCCCTCGGCTCGATCTTCGCGCCGCTGATCGTCGGGCAGATCGCGGACCGGTACTTCGCCAGCGAAAAGCTGATGGGCCTGCTCCACCTCGCCGGGGCGGGGCTGCTGTTCTGGATGTCGCAGTTCGAGCCGCTGATCGGGCTCGACAAGGCGGCGGTGGCCGAGAAGTCCTGGGTGTTTTACCTCATCGCCCTCGGGTACGCGCTGGTGTACTCGCCGACGCTGGCCCTGGCGAACTCGGTCGCGTTCACGCACGTCCCGGACGGCCAGCGGGACTTCCCGTCCGTCCGGGTGCTCGGCACGATCGGCTGGATCGCGGTCGGGCTGTTCGTCGGGAAGGCGGTCTCGCTGCTCGTGCCGGACCCGGCGACCTCGAACGCCCCGTTCCTGCTCGCGGCCGCGCTGTCGGTGGTGCTCGGCCTGTACTCCTTCTTCCTGCCGCACACGCCGCCGACCGGCAAAGCGGGGGACGCGCTGCCGTTCCTGCGGGCGGTCAAGCTGCTGAAGGACCCGTCGTTCGCGGTGTTCTTCGGGGCGTCGTTCCTCATCACGATCGTGCTCGCCTTCTACTACAACTTCACCGGCCTGTTCATCGCCCAGAAGCACAAGGTGGAGGACGTGGCGTCGACGATGATCGTCGGGCAGGTCGCGGAGATGATGATCCTGCCGCTGCTGCCGTGGTTCCTGGTGCGGTTCGGCATGAAGTGGGTGCTCGCCCTCGGGATGCTCTGCTGGGGCGTGCGGTACGCGCTCTTCTCCCAGGCCCCGGTGGACGCCGTCGGGTTCGGGATGATCCTGTTCGGCATCGCCCTGCACGGCATCTGCTTCGACTTCTTCTTCGCCGCCGGGTTCATCCACGTCGACAAGGAAGCCCCGTCCGACATCCGCGGCAGCGGGCAGGCGCTGTTCACGTTCCTGACCTACGGCCTGGCGATGTGGCTCGGCAGCGAGTTTTCGGGCAAGGTGTTCGGCCACTTCACGAAGAGCGAGGAGGCCGGGGCCGCGGTCACGAAGCAGGTGTTCGTGACCGAGTGGTTCACCGGCCAGGGGTGGGTGACCCGCGAGTTCGTCAGCAGCACGCCGGGCGTCGTCCAGACGACGGACTGGACCTCGTTCTGGCTCGTCCCGGCGGCCGGGGTGCTGGTGGCGTTCCTGGTGTTCGTGCTGTTCTTCCGGATGAAGAAGCCCGCGGCGTGACCGCCGGCGACAGAGCCGCGAACGGACGTGAGC
>CAYUHJ010000225.1:0-10195 GCA_964444365.1 uncultured Alcaligenaceae bacterium
ACGCCGGCGTCGAACAGGTCGATGACGGCGAACACCATCCCGCCGCACAGCCCGAGCCGGGCGTTGCCGACCGGGACGCGGCCGAACGGCGTCGGCACCTCGAACACCGGCGTGCCGTCCGGCCAGCAGTTCGCGAAGGGGAGCCCGTGAACGGACGGGACGAACCCGGTCACTTGAAGGCCTCGAAGTCCTTGCCGAGCACGCCGGCCGCGATCTTGAGCTTGAGGATCTCGTCCGTCCCTTCGTAGATGCGGCAGACCCGCACGTCCATCAGGTGCCGGCCGGGGCGATAAAGGGTGGACCACCCCCGGCCGCCGAACACCTGCACCGCGCGGTCGGCCGCGTCCCAGGCGGCGTTCGTGACGAAGAACTTCGCCTGCGCCGCGAGCGTGTCCGCTTGCCGGGCGAGTTCCTTGTCGCCGGGGGCCAGCGTGGACCGCTCCTTCGCCGCCGCGGCCCGCAGCAGCAACGACTCGGACGCGACGCGGTCGATCTCGATGTGGGCGATGTGCTCCTGCACGAGTTGGTGCTTCCCGATCGGCTTGCCGTGCTGGCTGCGGGCCTTGCCGTACTCGACCACTTCCGCGAGGCAGTCTTCGATCACCCCGAGGCACCCGGCCGCCACGCTCAGCCGCCCGGACACGAGCGTGCCCATCGCAATCCGGAAGCCGTCCCCCTCCTCGCCGAGCAGGTTCTCGGCGGGGACTTCGGCGTTCGCCATCTCGAACATCGCGGTGTTCGACGTGGGCATCCCCATCTTCGCGGTCAGCGTTTCGCCCACGAAACCGGGCTGGTGCGTGTCGAGCACGAACGCCGAGATGCGGCCCGCGGGGGAATCCTTCGGGTAGGCGAAGACGATAACCGCGTCGGCGATCCCTCCGTTGGAAATCAGGTACTTCACGCCGTTGAGCCGGTAGCCGGTCGCGGTCTTTTCGTAGGTGCTGGTCATCTCGCGCGGGTTGCTGCCGGCCTCCGGTTCGGTCAGCCCGAACGCGAGGATCTTCTCCCCCCGCACGGCCGCGGGCAGGTACTTGGCCTTCAACGCGGCGGATCCCCACGTCAGGATCGGATACGCGCCAATGCTGAGGTGCCCGGAGAAGAACGTCCGCGGGCCGGTGCCTTCCCGGCCGATGCGGGCCAGGGCGGTGAAGTACGACACCGCGTCCGCCCCGCGGCCGCCGTACTCCGCGGGAAGGTTCATCCCGAGGAGGTTGTACTTCTTCGCCAGCGGGACGAGTTGGTCGTTGAACTGGTGCTCGACGTAAGCCAGTTCTTCGTGCGGCCGCAGTTCCTGGCAGAACGCGTCCACGTCGGCAGCGAGTTTGGCCGGGTCGAAGGCAGACATGGCTGGGCTCCGGGTGGGGGAAGTGGTTGCTCCATTTTACCACCCGCGCCGGGCGGTCACCCCCACCGGGCGAGCAATTCCCCCGGATCGGACAGGTCGGCGAAGACGTAGTCCGCTCCGGTGCGTTGCAGTTCGTCGAGCGGGTGCCAGCCGGTGGCGACCGCGACCGCCTTCGCCCCGATCGCGCGGGCGCACTTTACGTCGAGCGGGGTGTCGCCGATGACCCAGACGTCCGCGGGGTCCACGTCGGTCGCGTGGTTGCGGGCGGCGGCGAGGGCGGAGCGGGCGACGTCGTCCCGTTCCGCGTGGTCGTCGCCGAAGCCGCCGAAGGGGAAGTAGTCCCAGAGGCCGTAGTGCCCGAGCTTGTGGGCCGCCCCGCGGCGGACGTTGCCGGTCAGCAGCCCGAGGACCACGTCGCCCCTCGGGTGCAGCTTCGCCACCAGCTCCGAGATGCCGGGACAGATCACGCCGCCGAACTGCTGCAGCGCGGCCGGCAGCCGGGCGAGGTACGCGTCGATCAACCGCGTGATGTTGGCCGGCGACGGGTCCAGGTCGTGGGCGAGCAGAAGGTCCGCGGAAATCGCCCGGTCGGTCCGGCCGCTGTACGGGACTTCCTCGGCCCGCAGCTCGACGGCGAACTCCTCGGCGAGTGCGGCTTCCATGGCGGCCTTCCCCGCGCCCCCGGTGCGGACGAGCGTGCCGTCGATGTCGAACAGGATCACGGGCATGGTCTACCTTCCTCCCGAGTCGCCGGCCGCTCGCGCCCCGGCCGGTTCCCCGCCCGCCGGCTGCCCCTCCGCCCGGAACATCCAGTACAGGATCGTCTTGATCTCGAACGGCTTGAGGTCCGGCTTGAGCGACAGAATCCGGGCGGCGATGCCCGCCAGGTGGGGCGTCGCCCAGCTGGTGGCCGGCTCCCGGGCGAACGGGCCGAGGTACCCGCGGGCGTGGGCCTGGAACTCCACGGACTCGCGCAGCCGGTACGCGAACCGGAGCGGGTCGTCGAACAGCGCCTTGTCCACGGAGATCAGCGGCGGGGCGAACGCCGCGGGGTAGCTGCGGGTGAGCGGGTGCTCGTTGTGGGCCGCCGCGAACACAAGCACGTCCCGGAAGTAGGCCTCTTCAATGGCCCGCTGCAGCAGCTGCCGGCGGGGGAGCTGCTGCAGCTTGTGCTCCGGGATGCCGAGCGACAGGTTCACCACCTTCACCTGCCACACGTCGATGGCGTGCCGGACCGCCGCCACCACCGCCTCCACCTCGCACGTCCCCTGCGGGCCGAACACGTCCGCCGAGTACAGCTTCACCCGCGGGGCGAGCGTCAGCACGATGTCCGCCACCGTCGTCCCGTGCGGCGACGACTGGTGCCCGTCGTACGGCTGCGGCACCGCCGACCCGGGGCGGAACACCGCCCCCTCGATGGGCGCGATCGCCACCCCCTGCGCCCGGAACTTCTCCTCCAGCAGGCCCCGTTCCACCCCGGAGTCCACCACGGCGACGGCCACCCCTTCGCCGGTCGCCCGCGGGTCGCGGAGCAAGCGGTCGGGGGACAGCAGGGAGAAGATTTCGTCGAACACGGTCATTCGATCCCGGTGGTCGTGTCCAGCAGTTCCCGGACGCTCTCGACGAGCGTCACGCAGTGGGCGACCGCCGCCGGGCCGTGGCGGACCGCCAGCACCCGCACGGCCTCCATCAGCCGCAGCCCCGTGTCCGCGTCCACGACCGCGTTCGCGGCCTCGTCCATCCCCTGCCGGATGCGGTCCATCACGGCGGCGGGCGGCGGCGAGTCCACGGCAGACGACGTGAGCGACCGGGCCATGCTGTCGCCCGCCTTCAGCGCCGCGTCCACCGCGTCGAACAGCAGCCGGTGCGTCTGCCGCTCGGCCAGCGCCCCGCGGAGGAGTTCCGCCCCGATGTCCGCCGCCGCCGCCACCAGGGTCCGGTCGCCGTCGGTGAACTTCGGCTTGTCGAACAATTCCAGCACGACGTGCGTCCCCGGCCCGACGTCCACCGCCGCCGCCAGCACCGACGTCCGGTTCGCCTCGAACGGGGCCACCTCCACGACGCCCGCGGCCCCGGGGTCGAAGTCGTTCATCACGCACGGCTCCTGCATGCTCACCACCGACGCGGCCAGCGACCGGCCGAACGGCACGCCGGGGCCGGGCAGCGGCTTGCCGTCCGGCCCGTGGGCGACCGTCGTGTCCGTCCCGTCCGGGTGCAGGTGCCGCACCACCAGCACGCCGTCCGGGGCACCGGTCGTCCGGAGCAGGAACCGCAGCAGGGCGTGGACGGCGGCCGGCAGCGGCACCGGGTCGTTCAGCGCCTCCGCCGACCGGACCAGCGGCAGCACCTGCTCGACCGCCGCCCGGAACGCCGCCAGCGTCCGGTTCAACTCCCGCTGCCGCTTCGCCGGGGTGATCCGCACCAGCTGCCGCCGGACCGCCGCCAGGAACGCGTCCCGGTTCAGGTCCTGGTTCTTGTCCAGGTAGTCCCGCACCCCCATCCGCAGGGCGTCCAGCGGCGTCGCCTGGTTCGCGAACCCGGTCACCAGGATCGCGACGACGTCCGGCCGGAACTCGACCAGGTCTTCGAGCAGCCGCAGCCCGTCCGTCCCGGACCCCAGGTTCCAGTCCAGCACGGCCAGGTCGATGGGGTGCTCGTTCGCCAGCACCAGGGCGGTCTCGGCGTCGGCGGCGGCGTACACCGTCACCCCCAGCCCGCTGCCGGCCAGCCACTCCTGGAACGTCCGCCGGACGCCGTCCTCGTCGTCCACGATCAACACGGCTTCGCTCATCGTCGGATCCCGGCACCTGGGGGTCGCCCGGTCATCATACGGGCCGGCCCCCGTGCTCGCGCCCGTCCGGTTGACTTCCGGCGTGCGGACGGCCCCTGCCCGTCCTGCAAGTCGCGAACCCTCCCAGTGCGGAGCCGGTTGAGCGGCTCGTTCCGAAGGGACTGGTCGCCTGCCGGCGGACGCTCATCCATCGCTCGGGTTCCGGTCGTGGAGAAGTTCGCGGGAACTGAACCCCCACGGTCCCCCGCCGTACAATCTCCCCCCATGAGCACACTCCACCTTCGGAACGGCCGCGTCATTTGCCCGGCTCAGAACCTCGACCAAGTCACCGACCTCTGGCTCAGCCAGGGGAAGGTCGTTGGCGTCGGGCCGCAGTCGCTCGCCGCGGATCGCACGCTCGACTGCACGGGGATGATCGTCAGCCCCGGCCTGATCGACATGCACGTCCACCTGCGGGAACCGGGCCGGGAGGAAGACGAAACCATCGCCACCGGCACGGCCGCCGCGGTCAACGGCGGCGTGACTTCCGTTGCGTGCATGCCGAACACCGAACCCGCCATCGACACGCAGGCCGCCGCCGAGTTCGTGGTTCTGCAGGCAAAACGCGCCGGGAACTGCAACGTCTTCCCGTGCGGGGCCGTGACCAAGGGCCGCCACCAACAGGAACTCGCGGAGATCGGCGGGCTCGTCGCCGGCGGCGCGGTCGCGTTCACCGACGACGGCTCGCCCGTGGAATCCGCGGAACTGATGCGGCGGGCGCTCGAGTACACGAAGATGTTCGACAAGGCGGTCCTCGTCCACGCGGAGATTTCCGAACTGACGAAGGGCTGGGTGATGGCCGAGGGGCTGGTCAGCACGCAACTCGGCTTGCGCGGGATGCCGGCCGTCGCCGAGGAAATCATGATCTACCGCGACATCGCCCTCGCGGAGTTGACCGGCGGCAAAGTCCACATCCTGCACGTCTCCAGTGCCGGCGGCGTCGACCTGATTCGCCAGGGGAAGGCGAAAGGAATCCGCGTCACCGGCGAGGCGTGTCCGCACCACTTCACGCTGACGGACGAGTGCCTGCGGACCTTCGACAGCAACTACAAGATGGCCCCGCCGCTGCGCACGCAACGGGACGTGGACGCGATCATCGAGGGGTTGAAGGACGGCACGCTATCCGTGTTGGCGACCGACCACGCCCCGCACGCCCCGGAAAAGAAGGCCCGCGAACTCGACCAGTGCCCGAACGGCATCATCGGCCTGGAAACCTTCCTGCCGATCGTCTCGACGTTCCTGGTCGCCCGCGGCCACCTCACTTGGCCGCAGGCGATCGCGAAAATGACGGCCAACCCCGCCGCCGTCCTGGGCATCGACCGCGGCACTTTGCTTCCGGGTCGCCCCGCCGACGTGACGGTGATCGACCCCGAGGTCCGCTGGAAGCTCGACGCGACCCGGTTCAAAACGAAGAGCCGCAACACGCCCTACCACGGCTGGGACGTGCAGGGCCGGGCGATCGGCACGATCGTGGGCGGGGTGGTGAAGAAGTGGGAGGGGTGAGCGGCATTCATTGAGATGGGGTGTGAGGGTATACTTTCACGGAGGAGTGGCTTGTGGCAGACCCGGCACCCACAGCTCGCTTGCCTGATGACGCAATTGTGATCCGCGGCGGACAGAATCTTCCAGAGAGCTTCGCAGCCGGGTCGGGTGTTTCGATTGACGATAGCGGACTATTGGATGACGTGTCCGTAAACGCTGCCGCGGGAGTCACTCCGACCCAACTGACGGCGGCGGATACGGTAACTGGTTATCCGGGGATTCCGCACAAGCAGGTCGGCATGACGACCGTTGGGGCGATTCGAGCGGCCGGTGGGGATGTCGTGCCAACGCCCCGGAGACACAACCCGTATCACGCGACGTTGAAGGGTTTGACCCCGGAGCAGGCGAGTGCGTTGTTCCGCCCGACGGTTCGTAACCCATCACGAGATCAATCGAGTTGAGGGCTACATATGTTCGCCGACCGCATTTATGCCGACTTTCAAAATCTCGACGACGAACAGCGTATCCGGCTGACAACCGCGGGAAGCGTCCGGGATTTGGCGCTGCTCCCGCCAGTCGCGGAAGGCGATGAGTTACATCTCTACACCGACGACGCGGATGATGAGGGACATCCAGACCCGCTGTTCGTAGACGGCGTCGCCGAGCGAAGCCCTGATGGAAATTGGGTCGTGCGTGTGAACTGGTCCACAGTGCGGAACGCTTCGGATGAGTTGGCAGAGGTACGCAAGAATCAGTGAGTTCGACAGGGCCGAGCGGTGGGAACGATCGTCGGCGGCGTGGTGAAGAAGTGGGAGGGGGTGTGATGGCACTGATTGATCGTCCTGAACAACTTACCGCCGAAGCGTGGAATGATTGCAGAGAGTTGGATGTTTTCGGCCAGTTCTTCACAAAACGAAGGCTTTGCCCATCACCTCCACCTGACCGCAAGTTCCGACTTCTCACGATCGCCGCTGTACGAACTTATTGGGAGTTCGTGTTCGATATCCGAAGTCGTGCTGCTGTAGAGGCCGCCGAGGTATACGCGGATGATCCCGATGACGCGACTTGCCCCTCCGACCAGTTGCTTGATGCAGCATGCGATGTCGTTGATATCGCGGAAGGTGGGGAGTTTGAAGATTGGGTGACTCGCTCGGCTGTTGCGACAGCAGCGTGGCAGACGGCGGGTATGAGCGTGATGAATGACACTCATTACGACGATGTGAATTGGGTTCGATTACTTGAAAGATTAGAAGACGCGGAGTTTCCTCATCAAACGCCAAAGCAAATTAGAGCACACCACCTCCGCCTCTTCCACGACATCTTCCCCAACCCCTTCCGCCCCGTGACGTTCGCCCCCGAGTGGCGAACCGAAGCCGCCGTCGGGATCGCCGCGCAGATGTACGATTCCCGCGACTTCGGCAACATGCCCGTCCTCGCGGACGCGCTGCAAGACGCCGGCTGCGAATTGCCGGAAGTCCTCGCCCATTGCCGCGACCCGCACGGCGTCCACGTCCGCGGGTGCTGGGTCGTCGACCTCGTGCTGGGGAAGAGTTGACGGGACACAGCACCTGCACGGGGCCAGGAGCGTCCGTGGGGGAACGTGTCCCCCGGATACTCGACGCGAATTCCGCCGGATTTCTCGTTCATTTCCCGGCCGAAGTCGATATATCTCAGGGAACGCGGAGACTCGCACTCGCCGCGTGAGGCATCGCACAAGTCCACCCGAACTCCGAGGCCCCCATGCCGCTGCCGCTGGGTCGGCGGGCGTTCACGCTCATCGAACTGCTCGTCGTCATTGCGATCATCGCCATCCTCATCGGGCTGCTGCTCCCCGCGGTGCAGAAGGTCCGCGAGGCGGCGGCGCGGGCGAGGTGCCAGAACCACCTCACGCAGATCGCGCTGGCGCTGCACAACTACCACGACGCCCGGGGCCACTTCCCGGCCGGGCAGGTCACGGCCGGCGGCACCAGCATCCTGGACAACAACTGGCAGACGTGGTCCGTCGAGATCCTGCCCTACGCCGAGCAGGAGGCGCTGTTCCGGCTGTACGACCCGGCGAAGCCGATGAACGGCCCGGAGAACAAGGCCCTGCGGGAGTCCCGGGTGCCGTTCTACGAGTGCCCGTCCGACGCGAACGCCGGCACGCTGGAAGGCCCCGAGTCCGGGCCGGGGGCGGGCATCCCGTACCGGCACGGGTCGTACCGGTGCGTGTCCGGGAGGAGCGACGGGTCCGGGTGGTTCGACCACGCCGCCCAGAGCTACATGCCCTGGGAGTGGCGCGGGGCGATGCACGCCGACGCGACGCCCGCGAACCTGTTCACTCCGCCGGCGTACACGGGGGCCGCGGTCCGGTTCGGAGTCGAGCGGATCCTGACCGTCACCGACGGCACGTCGAACACCCTGCTCGTCGGCGAAATGTCCACCGTCTCGTACACCATCCGCGGCACGTTCTGGGCCTACGGGTACGGCGGGTACAACTCGTCCGCCGGGGTGCCGGAGTCGCGGACGCTGCTCAACGACTACGCCCGGTGCGACGCGATCGGTGGCATGGGCGGCATCGACTCGTGCAAGCGGTCGTGGGGCAGCAACCACGGCGGGGTCATCAACTTCGCCTACGTGGACGGCGCGGTCCGCACGGTCAAGCAGACGACCGACATGACCGCGTTCGTGGCCCAGACGACCATCGCCGGCGGCGAAGTCGTGGCGGGGGACTGATGAACGCTCGCCCTCTCCCCGCAACCATTCTGTCCGCCGTGTTCCTGGGGTTCGGCTGCGCCCGCGGCCCGGAGTACGCGCCGGTGTCCGGCCGGGTCACGCTCGACGGCAAGCCGCTGGCCGGGGTGGCGGTCGTGTTCCAGCCGGTGGCGGGGGCCGGCGGCGACCCCGGCGGGTACGGCTCCACCGGGAAGACGGACGCCGACGGCCGGTACACCCTCCGCGTCGCCGGGCCGACCGACCTCGCCGGCGGGCTCGTCGGCCAACACCGGGTGAGCGTGACCACCCGCACCGCCGAGAGCCCGCCCGGCAGCGACGAGATCGCCGTCAAGGGGGCCGAGCGCGTTCCGGCGAGGTACAACCGGCAAACGGAGCTCACTTTCACCGTCCCCGCCGCCGGCACGACGGCGGCGGACTTCGACCTGAAGTCGAAGTGACCCCGTGCCGGAAATCGTGCCTCGCCCCGTCCGAACGGTTGCATCCCGACACGGATTTCGGTAACTCTATCGAAGCCCGCCGGATGACACTTTCCGCACCGCCGCACCGTTGACGGGGTAGGAGTCGATGATGTCCGCTGAAACGGCCGAACGTCCCGCAGTGCATACCCCCGAAGCCACGTCCGCCCCGCTCCGACCGACCCCGCCGGACGCCCCCGTCCCGAACGGGCTGACGGCGATCGGGAAAACTGCCCTGTTTTCGGCCCCGCTGCTGCTCGCGCTCGTCGGTTGGGGCGGGGGGAAACTGTTCTACGACCGCACGACCGCCGCCGCGACACCGGCCTCCCAACCCCAGCCCGAGCCCGACGGCGGCGTTCTCTACGCCCAGCACTGCGCGACGTGCCACGGCGTCCGCGGCGACGGCAAGGGCATCGCGGCCGTTTACCCGGCCGCCCGGTACTTCGGGTTCGAGCGGTTCAAGTTCGCCCACACGACCAACGGCATCCCGACCGACCAGGACCTCGCCGGCATCATCAAGAACGGCATCCCCGGGTCCGCGATGCCGGGCTTCCCGCAGCTGACGCCCGCGGACACGCAGGCGATCATCGGGCACGTCCGGACGTTGACCTGGAGCGGGGCGTACGCCCGGTTCTGGAAGAAGGCGATGAAGGACTACGAAGACGGGGGCGACGACCCGGACCCGTCCAAGGTCGCCAAGCAAACGACGGCGTTTTGCAAGATCGAGAAGCCGATCCCGGTGCCGGATATATACCCGCCGCCGACGCCGGACTCGCTGGAACGCGGGCGGAAGGTGTACCTCGCGTCGTGCGTGTCGTGCCACGGCGACAAGGGCAAGGGGGACGGCCCGCAGGTGAAGGACCTGAAAAACGAGGACGGCACGCCGAACGTGCCCCGCGACCTGACCAGCGGGATCTTCAAGGGGGGCGGCGACCCGCACATCCTTTACTCGCGGATCCGCCTCGGCATTCCCGGCACCCCGATGCCCGCCACGCCGACGCTGTCGAACCCGGAAATGTTCGACCTCATCAACTACGTCCGCAACTTCTCGAAGCCGAAAGAGTCGCCGGTGTCGTCCACGACGGCCGGGAAGTAAGTTGCCGTTGCCGATCACCGCCCTGTTTTCCGTCTGGACTTGTTGACTTGTGGCACCGGCCTCTGGCCGGTATCGGCTCCACCGGCCAGAGGCCGGTGCCACAAGATTAGGAGTTACGCAGTTGGTGTCTGGGGCAGTTTGGTCCCCCTCTCCCCGCTGGGGAGAGGGGTGAGGGGTGAGGGGATACAACCTCAACAGGGAGACAGGTTCACCCCTCACCCCCGCCCCTCTCCCCAACGGGGAGAGGTATTGTCCCCCTCTCCCCGCTGGGG
>CAYUHJ010000226.1:0-1830 GCA_964444365.1 uncultured Alcaligenaceae bacterium
GGGTGCGCGTAGCCGGGGGCGGCCGGGGCGTCGAAGTACGCCTCGACGAACGCCCGCGCACGGTCCTCGTCGAGGTCGGGGTTCAGCCCCACGAGCAGGCACCAGACGGCCCGCCGGAGCCTGTCCGCCGAGGGCGGCTCGGGAGGGGTTGGCCCGGGCGCGGGTGACGCCCCGGACCTGAGTGCGGCGAGCAGCAGTCGCCGGGCGTGGGTCGCGGGCTTTTCCCCCGCGGCCGCGGCCCGGGCGGCGAGCAGCGCCAGGTCTCCGTCGTCGAGCTTCAGCGAGAACGCCTTCACGGCCGTCCCTCCAGTCGCTCCCGGAGCGCCTCGCGGAACACCGGCGGGGCCCCCTCCCAACGGGCCTCCGCCGCCCGCCGCTCGGCCTCGCTCCGGGGCGTGCCGGCCGGGCGGACGGGGTCACCGAACGTTGACGCCTCGGCCCGGCCCCGAGCCGGGTCGTCGTCCACCGGACTCGTTGACCCAGGGCCGCGGAGCAGCGACGCCCCGACGAGCACCGCCGCGGCAACACCCGCCGCCCCCCACCGCAGGCGGTTCCCGGCCTTGAGCCACGCCCAGGCGGGGGCGAGCTCGAGCCGGGCGGCGGCAAGGTCCAGGGCCTTGACGAGCCGTTGCCGGGTGAGCGGGCCTTGCAGGAACCCGATGAGGGCCGGTCCGAGGGCCGGCCGCACCGCCGCCACCCGCGCCGCCTTGGTCGCGAGCCACCGGCGGAGCGCCGCCCCCCACTCGGCCGCAGTCGGCCGGAGGGCGGGATCCCGATGGCCGTCCCTAAACGCCCGGACGAAGAGCTGCCGCACCTCGCCCGGGAGGTACCTCCACCGGCCGGTCTGGTCCTTGGGCTCGAGCCCGGGCGGGAGAGGGGTCACCGGGGCGTGCGGGAACTGCCCGGCCCGGATGAGGGCGACAATGTCCGGCAGCGTCCGCCCGCTCTTGTCCATCACTTCGTGCGCGTAGGTCCCGACCAGCACCGGGAAGAGGAGCGAGGCCAGCCCGTAGCGGTCGTGGGCCCGGGTGCGGGGGACGCCCCGCAGGGTCGGCAGCGCGAGGAGCTCGGGCGGGACGTGCGGCGGGGTGCCGAGCGGCTCGCCGTAACGGCGGGGCCGCCCGGTCGTCGGGTCGCGGCCCGGCACGTCGTACCCGTCGCAGTCGATGCCGACCACCCGGGCGGGCCGCCCGACCGCCCCGGACGCGTCGACGGGAACCACGAAGTTCCGTTCGCTCACGTCCCCGATGACGACGCCCCGGGCGTGGGCGACGTCGAAGAGGTCCGCGAGGTCGGCCGCCGCCTCGATCCGGGCGAGGCCGCAAAACCCCGGGACCGTGTTGAAGACGGCCTCGTGGACGGACGCCCCGCGGACGAACGGCATGGCGAACCCGACCGGAGGCCCGCCCGCGGCGGCCCGCGCGAGGCCGAGCGGCCAGGCGAACCGGCCGGGCGGCATCGGGGCGGCGATCATCTGCTCGAGCTGGTCCCACTTCCCGGCCACGACGCTTCCCGGCGCGAGCACCTTCACGGCCACCCCCGGGGCGGCGCAGAGGGACACCTTCCCCTCCTTCCCCTCGCCGAGGAGGGTCGTGAGGTCGGCCGTCCGCCCCAGGTGGTCGAGGAACACCGTCATGGCACGGGATCCGGGGTAAGGGCCGCAGCCCTGTGGGGGCTGCGGCAGGTGACGCGGTCAGACGCTCCGGGTCTTGGCCCAGCCGCGGGTGTCGGGGAGGTCCACGCGGCCGCCCGGGATCGAGCCGGACACGACGAGCGTGCTCTGGTAGATCCAGGCGAAGAGCTCGTCCCAGTGGGCCTGGTCCAGGAGGA
>CAYUHJ010000226.1:1930-10181 GCA_964444365.1 uncultured Alcaligenaceae bacterium
GTCGAGGGCCTCGGCCGTGTTGGTCATCCCGCCGAACACGAGGTCGGGGGCGGCGAACGTCGCGGCCGGGGCGAACCCGAAGGCCTTCGCCCGGTCGGCGAAGGTCACGACCAGCACGTCCACGCACACCCGGGTGGTGCCGTTCTTCCGCAGGCTCGCGAAGAGCCCGGCGAACGCCTCCTGGATCTTGGTCGCGTACGCAGTAAGCGAACTCGACACGTCGACCAGCAGAACGACCATGACGGCCAGGCCGGCCGGCAGGGTCGCGTCGGGCGTTGCCACCTCGTCCCCGTCGAACGGGTCATCGCCGCCCAGTAGTTCGGGCGGGAGGGGCTCGGCGGGTTCGGTGCCGTGTGGCCCCGGGTCGGCGTCGGCCGCCCGGGCCGGGATCAGCTTCGTGTACCTGGTCGCCATTGCAGGGTCTCCTGTAACGGTGTGGAGGAGGTCAGTGAGGGTCGGCGGGAAACGACTCGGCCGGCGCGGGAGGCAGGGCCTTCCGCGGGCGGCCGGGCTTTCGCTTCTCGGGGGTGTTCGGGGCGGCCGGCGGGAGGGCGAGCGGCGGCGCGGCCGGGAGGGCTGCGGGCGGCCCTTCGACAGGAGCCGCCGCGGGCGGGCCGAGGAGCACCCCGCTCGCGGCGAGCTCGGCCCGGACGGCGGCGGCGAGCGCCCCCTGACCGGTCGCGTCGAGCTCGCCCAGGTAGGTGTCGAGCTGGTGCCGGGTGTGGCCGCGGGCGACGGCGCTCAGAATCTGCACCTTCGCCACGGCCGAGGCCAAAAGGACGTCTTCGGCGGACTGGATCAGGCCGAGCCGTTCGCCCAGCCATCGGAACGGGTTCACGGGTCACCTCGCTTTCACGGGGCAAGAGGGGGACGGGCGCCCGGACCGGAGGTCCGGGGCGCGTCGGGATTGGGGTCGTTGGTTCGGTCGGCGGCTGCGTTGCGGGCGGGGCGTTCCTGCCGGCGGGCCGTCAGCGGGCGGCGCCGGTCGGAACCCCCATCTCCGCCAGCAGCCCCTCGACCCGCGCCTGGAACGCCGGGTCGTGTTCGGGCGGGTTCTCGTCGATGGTCTGGAAGTGGATTAACTCCTCGAAGAAGAAGTCGAGGCACGGCCCCGTGCGCGGTAGGGCGGCGAGCAGCACCTCGCGGGCGGCCCGGTGGTCGCCCGCCGCCATCGCCTTGGCGACCTTGGTGTACGTGGCGGCGGACAGGCCGAAGTCGACCGTCAGCCGCAGGCCGTAGCCGCGGAGGTGCGGCTCCCGCACGAGCTCGATCCTCCGCGAGCCAGGCATCGGTCCTTTCATCGCTTTTCCCTCCGGTGAGGTCGGGCCGGCGTCGCCGGGCCCGGACGCGAAAATGGTCCGGCCCCGGGTCGGCAGTCGGTGCTGCCGAGACCGGGGCCGGGTTGTCAGAGAGCTACGCCGTCCAATTTCATGCTAGTTACCATGACAAAAAATGTCAAGCCCCCACTCCCTCCCGCCTCGTGATGAATCGCTTATTCGGCGGGCTTTAGCGGATGCTCGGGGTGAATCGCTAGCGAGGGGATTGAAGACGTGCCGGAGTGATACTGCCCCTCCTTCCGACGACCGTGGTAAAACGTGAACAGGCCGGCAGCCGACTGCTTCTGCGCAAGTATCACGAGCGTTGCGGGACCGCCGCACTTAGTGCAACACAACTTCGCGTCACCGAACCGGCTCAAGCTATCCCGGATAAGTTTCGCCACCTCCCGGTTGGTTTCGGTGGAGCCGAACGACAGCCCTTCTAACCGCTCGAACACGGTCTTGATCTGCCCGATAACCTCGCTGCCCGATTTCTCAAGCAGTTCCCGCAGACGCTTGACAAGGCTGTGCTCGGTAAGGTCGAGACCATCCGCGGCCTGCTCCCGCAGCGCGGCCCGCGCCTCCCTTGACCGGGTGGCGGCAACCGTCAACTGGTCTAGACCTCCCGCAGGGTCCGGGACCACCAGGGCCACCTCGCCGAGCGCGGCGCGGAGCCGGGGATCCCACTCGGACAGCCCCAGCAGCAGGCGAGCCGCCTCGCGGCGGACCTCCCCCTCAGCTTCGTAGAGCAGCACCAGGCCCTTCGGGGCGACCGCCCGGCGGACCGCCTCCGGCCCCCCGAGCGCGTCGCTGAGGGCGGCCCCGGCCGCCCGGAGCAGCAGCACGCGGACCGGGTCGGACTGGTCGATGGCCGCCGCCGCCTCGACAACGGACGGAACATCTTCGACCTGCAAGCTCACTTTTGCCAGTTGCCGGGCAGCCCGCTCGCGGTCGGCCGGCGCACCCGTCCCGACCGCCCGGAGGAGCTGCTGGAACTCGGAACCCTGACGTGCGGAGGGATCGGATCGGTCGGCCACCTCCCCCGACTCTACCACCCCCGGCCCGGCCTCCGGAAGCGGCAGCGGCTCGCGGCCCAGGAAGTCGAGGAGTTCGTCCCAATCGCCGTCGTGGACGAGCCGCCGCTGGTACTCCCCCGCCCGCCGCCGGGCGGCCGGGGAGACCGACACCCAACCGACCGCAATCCCGTGCCCGTCCCCGGGCTCGAAGAATAGTGCGTCGTCGGCCCGGAGGATCGCCGCCGCCTCCCGCGGGGTGCCGGCTTCGAGCGGCGGAAGGACCGGGTCGTCGGGCCGCCACCCCCGCTCGCTGGCTGAAAGGACGAGTGACCGCAGGGCGGCCTCGAACTCCCGCCCCCTGACCCCGTCGCCCGCGAACCGGAGGGCGACCGCGTCCGCCGGCAGGCCCGTCGGGCGCCCCTTGCGGGCCAGGTGGGGGAACAGCTTCTTCTTGGTTGTTCGCCGGCCCGGCCCGGAGTCGGACCACAGGGCGGCGACGAAGGCCGCGTCGAGCGCCAGGACGAGCTCGTCCTCGGCCGGGTCGGGGGGATCGGACGACGGGACGGGGCACCAGGCTTGCGTGTCGGGGAGGTAGACGAACAGGACCGCCAGCCCCGTCCGCTGAACGTCCGGGCGGGCAACCTTGGCCTTCGCGTTCGCCGCCCGTTCAGCCACGAGCCTGCCCTCCTCGCCGGAATGCCACGACACCGGTTTTGTGAACGAGTGCCGACGCCGCCGCCCTAGCACGCACCGTCCGGGTCGATACCTCGATTCTACCAACCTGCCGTCTGCCCCAACATGCCGGCCGGCGGCCCGGGCGGACGGAGCAGACCGAGCTTACGGCCGCAATTATGGGTGACGGGCTGTGTGAGGCCGGATTGGCACCGACCCCGCTCCCGCCCGGCTGCGGGCGCGACCAAGCCTGAGCGACTTTTTCCGCCGGCAGGACGGAGGTGGCGCCCGGACCAACTTGGTTGACACCCGACCTCAAGTGGTCCACTCTTGGATCAGTCGGACTAGAAGGCCAGGTCGCGCGGTATGCACGTCGTCAACATCAGCGAGGCGAAGGCCCGCCTCACGCAACTGGTCAAGCGGGTTCTGGCCGGGGAAGATGTCGTCATCGCCCGCGCCGGCGAGCCGCTCGTCCGCCTCACGGCCTACCAGCCCGACCTCGCCCCGCGGGAGGGCGGGCAGTGGCGGGGGAAGGTCTGGATCGCCGACGACTTCGACGCCCCGGACCCCGAACTCGAACGGCTGTTCTATGATGGACCGCTGCTTCACGAGAAACCGTCGTGAGGCTCCTCCTCGACACCCACGCCTTCCTCTGGTGGATGGCCGACAAGGCCCGGCTGAGCGACCCCGCGCGGGTCGAGATCGGGGCGGCGCGGACCGTCGTCTACTTGAGTGCCGCGGTCGGCTGGGAGATCGTGCTCAAACAGGCCCGCGGCAAGCTTGATGCGCCGTCGGACTTGACGGCTGCGGCCCGCGACAACCGCTTCACGGTCCTGCCCGTCGGCCTGTCGCACGTCCAGGCGGTGCGGGAACTGCCCCCGATCCACGCCGACCCGTTCGACCGCCTGCTCATCGCGCAAGCCCGGGTCGAGAGCTTGACGCTCGTCACCCGCGACGCCGAAATCGGGCGATACGAAATCCCCGTCCTCGCCGCTTGAAGTAGTCGTTCGTAAGGACGGTCCATCAGCCACCGCTCGACGGTTACCCCCGAACCCACACGCTTCGAGCGCCACGCGGTGGCCCGGGACCGCGATTGGGGACTCGTACCGAAGGCTCACACTTGGCGGTGCTTTGACGCGGAGAAGTGCCGGGTTCTATCCTGGGCGAATGGATACCCTTGCACAGAATGACCAGCAGGAGCAGATAACACCTCAGGCCGTTGACGTGACCGGGCTCTCGCCCGCCGCCGTGCGGGTGGTCGAATCGCTCGTCCACGCGCTGCGGTCGAACTCGGCCGGCACCACCAGCCTCGATGCCGCAGAGGGCGGGCGCGAGATGCTCGCCTACCGCGACCGGGTGAAGCGGACGCTCGGCGGCTCCTTCCGCGAACTGGCCCACGCGGGTCACCGGTACTAGCGGGGAGCCGGTGGTCGCCCCCGACCGTTTCGTCCTGGACGGGTCCGTCGCCCTCGCCCGGCTCTGCCACGACGAGCATTACCCACGGAGGATGATGGTTCGCGGTAGCCGTATTGCCCGTTGCCGTGGTATCCTGTTGGCATGCAAACAACCGCCGAACTCAAAACCCTCGACCGCCTACTCGACCCGGTCCGGGACTGCCTGACGGCCGAGGTCGCGGCGCGGATCGCCGGCCTGCGGGCCGACGAGGCGGCCCAAGCCCGGCTCGACGAGCTGGCCGACCGGAACCGGGGGGGGGCCATCACTCCGGACGATCGGGCCGAGTACGAGAGCCTGGTTTCGGCCGGGAACCTCATCGCAGTCCTCCAGGCCAAGGCTCGCTCCACCCTAAACGCCTGACCGCATGGACGCCCCGACGAAGGCCCTGGTCCGTGTCCGGGCCGCGGACCGGTGCGAGTACTGCCACTCCCACCAGGACGACGAGCCCTTCTTCCGGTTCCAGACTGAACACGTCATCGCCAAGCAGCACGGCGGGTCCGACGACCCGGACAACCTGGCCCTGGCCTGCCCCCACTGCAACTTGCACAAGGGGCCGAACCTGGCCGGGCTCGACCCACTCGACGACGTGCTCACCCCGCTATTCCATCCCCGCCGGCAGCGGTGGGCGGACCACTTCGCCTATCAGGGGCCACTCATCATAGGTCAGACCCCGACCGGCCGGGCAACGGTCCGGGTGTTGAACATAAACGACCGGATGCGGGTCGAACTCCGGGCGTCGCTCCCGCCCCGCGAGGAGTAGTGCGGACTCGCGGTGGGCCAACGCCACCACTCTGCGATACCTTCTCCCTCTGCCTTCCCGGTTACCCGGTACCGGGGTTGTGCCAGGTCCGCGGCTCGGTCTCGTCCAGCCAGCGGACCTCGGCCCCGCTTCGCCTCGACGAAGCGAGGTCAGGTGTCGGGTGCGGATGGCATCGAGCAGTGCCGCGCCCTATCTGGTTCGCGCGGAGCAGGCCGCCGGCCGGCTTCCGCCCTTGCGGCCAAGGGCGTCAGGGCCGGTCGCATGGCACCACCGGTTGAAAGCTGCCCGCGGGAAACATCATGTCGGGCTACCCGTTCGGCCAATCGGATTAACCCGCCAGCATGTCGAGTCGAGCTTAACGTAGATCTTCCCATCCCGACCACGAGCCCTCGAGTCCCGAGCGAGCGTCCGGTTCGAGCATGCTGGGGTGCCGCCCGCCGCGCAGTAGTAGCGAGGCCGCCCGGTCACGTTCCACCGTCCGTAATAGCCCATGACCGCAGCCAACGTGCCGTCAGAATAGTACAGCGGGATTCTCGAGGACTTCGAGCAGACCTGATTACATACCAGGGTGGGGCCCGATGCCCGCGCGTCGCCCGGGTTGATGTGCGGAGAGATTTCTGACTTGTAGAGGAATGAGCGTCCGCCCCCGTCTCGAACAGACTTGCATACAGTCTTCAACGATTTTAATGCCTCCGTGGGCTTCGGGGCGCGGGCCAGCTTGCGAAGTGTCCGCACAGGCAGCCCCTCCGGAATCGTCAGGCCCGCCTTTTCGCCGCCTGCGCCCGCATCACCGAAGACCGACACGGGGGTAGACGATAGGAGGATTGGTAACACCGAGATTACGACGCCACATTTCAGAACGCGAAGTAGACCCCTGCCGCCATGCATACACTCTCCGTCCAAGGTTGTTTATCATTAGAATCGCTCCGCACACGCCTTCTGGCAACACCATCGTTCCCGAGCCGTGATCGGCGGCCTCACGGCTGGCCGCACCCGCCTCAGCTTCGACCGTGGGCGGCCGAGCGCGGTGCCGAACGCCAAGCCCTGTGTCGAAGCTCGCCGCCTGACAGACCACAGACCGTGCGCAGTGATCGCCCGTTGTCTCGCGCACCTGAGCCCCCGCCCCTTTCGTACTGAAGGCTCACGCCGAACCCGACGCGGGCGACCCGCCGGCCGACCGCCTTCAGCCCAGCGGGTCGCCCGCGAGCGCCCGCCTCGTCCGCTCGACCTCGGCCCGGAGCTCGTCCTCGGCCGGGAGGTCGGTGAGGTACTCGGACGCGAACACCCGGGCGTTGATCCCGCCCATCGCGTACCGCACCACCGTGTCGCTCTTCTGGCTGCACAGGATGAGGCCGACCGGGGGGTTCTCGCCCGGCTCGGAGAGGTGCTCCCGGGCGTAGTTCAGGTACAGGTTCATCTGCCCGGCGTCGGCGTGGGTGAACTTGCCGATCTTGAGGTCGATCACCACCAGACACCGGAGCCGCCGGTGGAAGAGGAGCAGGTCGATCTTGTACCACTCGGCGTCGATGCGGATCTTCTGCTGCCGGGACACGAACGTGAACCCGCGGCCGAGTTCGAGCAGGAACGCCTCCAGGTGCCGGACGATAGCCTCCTCGAGCTCGCCCTCGCCGTACTCGTTCTTGAGGTTCAGGAACTCGAGGACGTACGGGTCGCGGACCAGCTCGTCCGCCGTCACCGCGTCGGCCGGCGTTGGGGTGTGGGCCTTGGCGAGGAGCGCGTCCTTCCGATCAGACCCCCGGAGCCGCTCGAAGAACTGCGTCCCGATCTGCCGGTCGAGTTGACGAACCGACCACCCGCCCTTGATCGCCTCCTCCTCGTAGAACCGCCGGGCCGCCGGGTTCGGCACGGTCATGAGCCGGACGTAGTGGGACCACGGGAGTGGGAAGGCGTCGGCCGTGAGCAGGACTCCGACCGCCGCTGTTTGCGATCCTCCGTCCGCGTGGGTTTTCGTCCGCAGTTGGAAAAGTCCAGACGCCGTCTGGACAATCTCCCACCCCAGGTAAAAGGAGCGGATCTGGAACAGGTTCGACCGGGAGAACCCGCGGCCGTAGCTCTTCGTCAGGTCGGCGGCCAAGCGGTCGATAACTGCTTCGCCGTATCCCGCCTTCTCCCGGCCGCCCTGCTCGAACTCGACGACGCGGCGGCCCACCTCCCAATACGTCGCCGCCAGCACCGCGTTCACCGCCCGGGCGGCCGACCGCCGGGACTGGTCGAGCAGCGCCGACAACCCGGAGAGAAGGCCGTCGTAGTCGGCCCCCCCGACCGGCACGAGTTCGTTGTCCTTCTGTTTCCGTTTCGCCATCGGTCGCGTTTCCCTTCGGCCGGCAGCGTACCCGCGCAAATGACGGCGAGGCAAGGCGGGAGTGCCGGCTCGGGTGGCCACCGAACCCACCGCCGGCCGAACTGGAGCGCCTGCCGCACATACCAGACCCGCTCGTCCGTGTCCTTGACCTTCTCCGAGTGCACGGCGTGGCGGCCCCACGGGACCGACCAGAGGAGCGACTCGCCGGGGGACGGTTCCGTTACGACCCGCGGTGCCCTCTTCCCCAGGACCGGTTTTGCCACAGGCTGTGGCAACATCTCGCCCGGCCGGGGGTAGTCGCCGCCCGCGTCGCATTTACCGTCGGGGCTGTTCGAGCCGCACGGCCAGTCTGCGAGGAGCACGTCGTAGTCGTTGCCTCAGTGTCGGCAGCGTACCCGCGCAAACGACGGCGGGGCAAGGCAGGGTGCCGGCTCGCGTGGCCACCGAGCCCACCTCCCGCCTACGCCGGGCGGCGCTCGGCGGAGGTCTGCCCGGCCCGCCGGTCGTGCTCGGCCTTGAGCCGCGTGTAGTCGAGGAACGCGAGGGCGGCCTCCACGCTCTCCGTCCCGGCTGCCTCCCGCGCGCGGACGAACTCCGCGACGGTCGCTCCGCGGAGCTTGAGCTCCTCCGCGAGCCGGAGCACCACGCCCAGACGGCCGTGGTTCACCCGCTCGTGCCGCTCCCACCAGTGCCGGGCCGCCCGGTCGGC
>CAYUHJ010000227.1:0-10056 GCA_964444365.1 uncultured Alcaligenaceae bacterium
GAGTTACGCAGTTGGGGGTCCGGGAATGGCTTTTCTCCCCTCTCCCCGCTGGGGAGAGGGGTGAGGGGTGAGGGGTCAACCTTACTCCCGTTTCAGCGATTGCGAGTGGGTGAAGGTTTTCCCCTCACCCCTCTCCCCTCTCCCCTCTCCCCGCTGGGGAGAGGGGACAACACCTCTCCTGACACCAACTGCGGAACTCCGAACAGGGTGTCGAGACCGGACGGCGACTTATCTCTCCTTCTTGGTGAACACCAGCGTCATCACGTCCTTGCCGTCCGCCTTCAAGTCCTTCGGCCGGTCGCCGTCCTCGACGAGCACGATCGTCAGTTCGCCCTTCTCGAAGCTGTACAGGCCGGGGAACGTCTTGCCCTTCTCCGGGCCGGTCGTCGGGCTCAGGTCCAGGTGGGCGGGCTTCTTGGTCGGGTCGATCTTCAGCGTCGCCGCCTCTTCCTTGTCCTTGATCAGCAGCGTCATCACGCCGTCCTTGATGGTCATGCCCTTGAACTCCTTGATCGCCGCCTCCGGGGGCGACTGCCCCCCCTTGGACAGCGACTTGAGCGAGTACGAGCCGTTGAGCTCCTTGAGGGCCTTCTCCACGTCGTCGCCCGAAGCGACCGCGACGACCGCGAAGAACAGCCCGGCCGCCACCGCGTACCGTGTCATGGGTGCCACCTGTCAGGTGTGTCCGAACCCCCCGGCGACGCGCCGAGGCTTCACACCGTTGTAGCAGGCCGCCGTTCGGGTACACTGGGAATCAGCCCCGGAGGGCAGAACATGCGCGTCGGACTCTTCGCGATCGCGTTCGCCGGCCTCACCGCCGCCGCCGACAAGCCCGGTCTCGTCCGCGAACTGTTCCAGTTGAACGCCTACCCGTCGGACAAGAACGAAGCGGTGTTCGCCGGCCCGAAGCGGATCGAGACGGCCGAGGAACTGGCCGAACACGT
This sequence comes from uncultured Alcaligenaceae bacterium, assembly GCA_964444365.1. Classification (GTDB taxonomy): domain Bacteria; phylum Planctomycetota; class Planctomycetia; order Gemmatales; family Gemmataceae; genus CAYUHJ01. Next base: position 945 of record CAYUHJ010000227.1, read on the forward strand.
CCCGGACAGAGTCTGGAAGGCCCGGTTCGAGCAGAACGTCGACTTCGCCACGGAATCCCTGATCCTGTTCGAGTGGTACGGCTCGAAGTTCGACCAGCTGACCGCGGCCGAGGCGAAGGACGACACCGGGCCGGTCGTCCAGTTCAAGTACGAGAAGCGGAAGATCGGGATCCGCTCGGACGGAAAGGGGTTCGTCCGGGTGTTCGTGGTCCCCAAGAAGACGCGGCTGGTGGTCGACACCAAAGAGTGAACTTTCTCTTCCTACTCTGGAGCCCGATTCATGCGGACGATTTTCTCCTTCGCGGCGGCGTGGCTGGCGGTCGCCGGGGCCTCGGCCCAGGACGCGAACAAGCCGGACCCGGTGCGGGAGCTCAACCTGCAGGGACTGAAGCTCGGTCAGACGATGCTGAAGGCCCCGTCCGAATCGGTCCTGAAAACCGAGAAGGAGTTCGCCGAGCGGGTCGGGAACAAGGAGTGGCGCGAGAAGCCCGCGAACAAGGTCGACTTCCTCGCGGAAGAGGTGGTCTTCTTCGAGTGGCACGGCTCGACGTTCGACCGCATCACCGCCGAGCAGAAGGGCGGCAAGGTGGTGTTCACCTACACGCTAACGAACTCCGACACCTTCGGGAGTAACTTCCGCGCGTTCGTCGTGCCCGCGGGGTCGAAGATCGAACTGGTGACCGTGAAGGAGTAGCCGCTACCAGGTCGGGAGCAGCGTGGTGAACAGCACCGCCGCGGCCCCGCAGACGAGGCAGAGGGCGACGACCCCGAGGACCAGCCACTTGGCGGACCGGCGGGGTGGGGCCGCGGGCCGCGACGCCGACTTCGCGGGGGCGGCCGACCACCCCGTCCGTTCCGGCAGCGCCGTCGAGAACCCCGGCTCCGTCGCGTGCGGCTCGCGGACGACCACCGGCGGCGCGGGTTCCTCGTCTTTCGGCCCCAGGTGGATCACCTTGCCCGGCGCGAGCGGGTTCCCGTTCGGGAAGAGCTGCTTCAGCCGGGCCGGGCCGGCCGGCGCGGCCGGGATCGGCACCACCGGCTCGAACGGCGGCAGCGAGATGTCCACCGAGGACGACGGCTTCCGCGGGGGGGCCGGCTCGGGGGCTTTCCGCTTCCACTGCACCGGCGGCAGGTTCGACCCGAGCCCGTTCGCCGTCACCCGCGGGGCCGGCAGGCCGACCACGGGCGGCGTGTCCGTCAGGGCCGGGGCGGCGGTCGACGGGTTGAACGCCCACGACGCGCTGCTGTCCCGCACCCGCTTGCCGTTCGGCTTGTCCGCCGTGTGGTCCGTCGACCGGATGAACCGCCGCGGCGGCAGCGGCCGGATCAGGTCCGGGTCCGGCGGGTTCGGCCCGGTCGCCCACCCGGCCAGCGCGTCCGCGAACTCCGCCGACGTCTGGAACCGGTCGGACGGCTTCTTCGCCAGCGCCGTGTGCAGAATCTCCGCCAGTTGCGCCGGCACGTCGGGCCGGACGCGGTCGATCGGCGGCGGGTCCTTCCACTGCTGCCACATCAGCTTCTGCGCGGTGCGGCCCTCCGGGAACATCGTGTGCCCCGCGAGCAGGAAGTAGACCGTCGCCCCGAGCGAATAGACGTCCGCCCGGCGGTCGACCGAGCTGCTGTCGAGGGCCTGTTCCGGGGACAGGTAGTCCGGCGTGCCGAGGATGCTCCGCCCGCCGGCGGTCACGTTCGTGAGCTGCGAGTTTTCGTCCGAACTCCGGACGAGCCCGAGGTCGAGGATCCGCATCCCGCCGAGGCGGTCCAGAAGCAGGTTGGCCGGCTTGATGTCGCGGTGGACGAGGCCGCGTTCGTGGGCGTGGTGCAACCCTTCCGCGATCTGCCGGCCGTAGTCGGCGGCCGCCATCACGGGGACTTTCCCGGTCCGAGCCACGAGGGCCTGCAGGCTGACGCCCTCGACGTACTCCATGACGAGGTAGTACATCTGCCCCTCGCGGGAGAGGTCGAACGCCCGCACGATGTTCGGGTGATCCAGGGCGGCGGCGGCGCGGGCCTCCCGCAGGAAGCGTTCCCGCGTGACGGGACTGCCCATCGCGGCGAGGGGGAGCACCTTGATCGCGACGTTCCGCCGCATTTCCGCGTGCTCGGCGAGGAACACCTGCCCCATCCCGCCGCCGCCGATCTTGTCGAGAATCACGTAGCTGCCGAGGCAGAACCCCTTGTACTTCCCGACGCCCAGGCGGTCGGCCTGGAACTGGGTCAGCAGGCGTTCGGCGGCGAACCGGTTGAGCACGTCCTTCGGCGACAGCCCGCCCGGCAGCGCGGCGACGGCCTCGTCGAGGTCGGCCGGCGGGATCAGCCCGCTCTTCCGAACCCGGTCGAGGAGTTCATCGGTCGTCTTCGGCGGGGGCATGGTCAGTTTGGGGACAGACGGGCGAAAGTCGCGGCCGCGCTAAAGATACCATAACTCCGGGTTGGGCCGGGGGAAACCGATTCCGCGAGAAGATGGCGAGTTGACAGTGAGATGGAGGTGGGATTGGGCGAGGCGAAGAGCGACAGCAAGGTTTCCCGACCGCTCTGGTCCCCTCCCCCCTTGGGGGGGAGGGTCAGGGTGGGGGGTGGAGACTTCACCCCTCAAGCGACCCCCACCCCAACCCTCCCCCCTCCCAGGGGGAGGGAGGCAGATATGCGGAGAATGATTTGACTTCCTCCACATCTCACATCGGTTGCACGTCCACGGACACGGTGATCGTGTGTTGCCCGCCGCCGAGGATGACGCCCTTCACGGGGCTGACGTCGTCGAAATCGCGGCCCCAGGCAATGAGGACGTGCCGGTCGGACGGGATCTGGTTGTTCGTGGGGTCCAGGTCGACCCAGCCGAAGTCGCCGCAGAAGACGCTGACCCAGGCGTGCGTCGCGTCTGCACCAATGAGCCGGGGGCGGCCGGGGGGCGGGACCGTTGAGAGGTAGCCGCTCACGTACCGGGCGGCGAGGCCGAGGGACCGCAGGGCGGCGATCTGGAACTGGGCAAAGTCCTGGCAGACGCCGCGGCGGGTCTCGAACACTTCCCCGACCGGCGTGGCGACGGTCGTGGCCCGGGGGTCGTAGAGGAAGTCCGCGTGGACCCGCCGGGTCAGGTCGAGGGCCGCGTCGAGGACGGGCCGGCCGGGGGTAAACGACACGAGCGCGTACTCGGCGAACTCGGGCTTCGCGAACGCGGCCCGGGAGTCGAAGACGTACTGGTATGCGTCCAGGTACGGCCCGCCGCGGTCGTTCGGCAGGCGGTCGCGGAGTTCCTCCCACGGCGGGGTTTCCGCGGCCGGCGGGGAGTCGGACGTGCGAACCGCGATGCGGTGGGTCGCCGTCACCGTCAGGGACCGGTGGGGCTCCTGCACGGTGAAGTACGTCGTCGGGTTGCCGAAATAGTCCGTGCGGTCCTCGATTACGGCCGGTTGCGGCGAGACGTGGACGGCCGTCCGGTCGCACCGCTGCCGGGGCCACGGCCGGGGCTTCAGGTGCGCGACGTTCTGACACAGCGACACGGCGTCGCTGTAGTCGTAACGGGTACTGTGCGTGATGCGGTACTCGGGCACGGCTCCGCCTATTGCTTCGGTTCCCACTCGACTTCGACCACCATGTTCGCGAGAAACTTCAACTTCACGAGCGCCCCGTTCGCGGTGTTGGGCAGCTTGACCGGCAGCCCCGTGGCGGGGTTCGCGCCGGTGTAGTACCACCACTCGACGTTCCCGTCGGTCGGGTCTTTCTTCTTCATGGACGGCGTCCCGAGCATGGTCGTGACGTCGGTCGGGGACTTGCCGAACACGTCGAGTTCGAACTGCGGCCGGTTCACGTCGGACTTCAGGGGCCTGGACGTCCCGCCAACCGCTTTCGCGACCGAACTGAACGTGCTGTTCGCGTTCGAGCCAAGAGCGGTGATCGCGGCGATGCAGACGACATGAGGCACGGACATCCCACAAACGTGGCGAGCCCAAATCCTGCGAGAATCAGGAGCAGATTCGTGCTGTTCCCCTCTTTTCGCCGGGGGCGGTCGTCGTAGTCGTCGTCGTCCCGCCGCCGGCGGCGCGGGCGGTCCGGCGGGTCGCGTTCGGGGGGCAGGTCTTCGGGTCGGTCAGAGGCCATCTGTTCTTCTCTGCTTGGCGAGCGTCACTCGTGAGAGTGACGAGTTCTTCCGGCGTGCGAGTCTCGTCACCCTCACGGGTGGCGCTCGCCCGGTGAAGTTTCGCTCATCTTAGCAACTCGCACAGCTCGGCGAACCCGGTCAGCACCCGGTCCGGCCCCGCGTCGACGGCGGACTTCCCGCCGGCCGCGCCGCCCAGGACGAGCCACACCGGCATCCCCGCGGCGCGGGCGGCGTCCACGTCGATCCACATGTCGCCGACGTAAACCGACTCGTCTTTTGCAACCCCGAGCTGGGTCAGCCCCTCCAACAGCATGGCGGGGTCCGGCTTCGGCCGGCCGGCGACGTCGTCCGGGCCGAGCACGGCGGCGAAGTACCCCGCGATTCCCAGCGTTTCGACGAGGCTCCGCGTGAACGCCACCGCCTTGTTGCTGCACACCGCCATCCGCACCCCGGCCCGGTGCAGGGCGGGCAGCGTCTCGGCCACGCCGGGCAGGAGCCGCGTTCCCGTCGGCATCACGGACGGGTGGTGTGCCCGGTACACCGCGACGGCGTCCGCCGTGGGGGCGACCGGAACCATCGTCTCCATCAGGTTCGGCAGCCCGAGCCCGACGTACTCGCGGACGACTTCCTCTGTCACGGAAGGAAGGCCGTACTTCTCCCGGACGTGGTTGGTGCTGGCGGTGATGGCCGCGAAGCTGTCGGCGAGGGTGCCGTCGAAGTCGAACAGGACCGCACGAATGGGCATGGGTGGCTCCGGCGGGGAGGCGGGGATATGGTATGACCGTGCCCCCTCGCGAGGATGCCCCATGCCGGAACCCCCGGCCGACACCGCCGAATCTCCTCCCCTCACTCCGGAATTCGTCTTCCGCGAGTACGCCCCGCGCATCTACCACCTCGCCCGCCGGCTGCTCGGCAACGACGCGGACGCCGAGGACGTGACGCAGGACGTGCTGCTCCAGGTCGTTCGCAAGCTCCACACCTTCCGCGGCGAGTCGGCCCTCCCCACCTGGCTGCACCGGGTGACCGTCAACGCCGCCCTCGCCCACCGGGAGAAGCGGGCGAACCGGCAGAAGCACGAGACCGCGACCGGCGACGACGCGACCCTGGAGGGGACCAGCGAGCCGCCGGGGACCGTGAAGCTACCGCGAACGTCGCCGGCCGCGATGGCCCTCCAGGGCGAACAGCGCGAACTGATCGACCGCGCGATCAAGCGGCTGCCGGACCAGTTCCGGGACGTGTACGTCCTCGCGGACGTCGAAGGCTTGCCAAACCCGGACATCGGGGACATGCTGGGGCTATCGGTGTCGGCCGTGAAGAGCCGCCTGCACCGCGCCCGGCAGCGGATGCGGGACGCCCTCGCCCCGCACTTCGAGGAGGCCGTGTCATGACCCTCACGTGCGAAGAACTCGTGGACTTGCTCGTCGACTACCTGGGCGGCGAACTCCCGGACGAGCAGGTCGACGCGATCAAGTCCCACGTCTGCGGGTGCGGGTCGTGCGGGGTCTACATCGAGACGTATCAACTGACGATCACCGTCACCCGCGCGCTGCCGAGGTGCGAGGCCCCGCTCCCGCCGTCCTGCGAGGCGCGACTTCGTGCGGCCCTCGGGCTCTGATTTCGGGGAATTGTCTGGGCAACTCCGCGGACCGGAGCGATAATCCGGGCACCCGCCTGGCCCCCTTTCCCCGAGAGACGCGTCCCATGCTCTCGCTCCTCGAACCGTCTTCGTCCCCGACCCGTCGGGAGGTGCTCCGCGTCGGCGGGCTCGGCGCGTTCGGGCTGACGCTGCCGCAGGTGCTCGCCGCCTCGGACGCGACGCGGAAGAAGCCGAAGGCGTGCATCATCCTGTTCCTGCTCGGGGCCCCGCCGCAGCACGAGACGTGGGACCCGAAGCCGGACGCGCCGCCGGAAATCCGCGGGGACCTGGGCGTGATCCGCACCGCGACGCCGGGGCTGATCGTCGGCGAGACGATGCCGAAGACGGCCGCGATGACCGACAAGATCGCGGTGCTGCGGGCCGTCCAGACGGACGACAACGCCCACTCGTCCAGCGGGTACTACATGACGACCGGCGTCCCGCACGTCCCGGTCGGGGTGGAGAACGCGAAGCCCGGGTTCCCGAACGACTACCCGGCCCTCGGGGCGGTGGTCCGCAAACTCTCCGGGACGCGGTCCGCCCTGCCCGCCGCGGTGACGCTCCCCGAAGCCGCCGCCAACGACGGCAACCTGCTCTGGCCCGGCCAGGACGCGGGGTTCCTCGGCCGCGCCCACGACCCGTGGCTGCTGCCGTGCGACCCGTCCGAGCCGAAGTTCCGCATCCCCGGGCTGTCGCTGCCGGAGGAAGTCCCGCCGCTGCGGTTCGACGACCGCCGGAACCTGTTGTCGCACGCGGACGCGCACTTCGACCGCATCGAGAAGGCGGGGCTGCCCGGCCTCTACACCGAGCGCGGCCGGAAGGCGTTCGAGTTGATCGCGTCCCCGCTCGCGCGGAAGGCGTTCGACATCGAAGCGGAAGACCCCAAGACCCGCGACCGGTACGGCCGGCACCGCTTCGGGCAAAGCTGCCTGCTCGCCCGGCGGCTGGTCGAGTCCGGGGTGCCGCTGGTGAGGGTGAACTGGACCCGCGTGCCGGACGCGCCGAACAACGGCCACTGGGACACGCACGCGAAGAACACCGAGGCGATGAAGCGGCTGATGCCGATGCTCGACCAGACGTACACGGCACTGCTGACGGACCTGGCCGACCGCGGGCTGCTCGACGACACGCTGGTGATCTGGACGGGCGAGTTCGGCCGCACGCCGAAGATCAACGGGGCCGGCGGCCGCGACCACTGGGGCAAGGTGTTCTCCGTCGCGCTGGCCGGCGGCGGGGTGCGGGGCGGGACGGTCTACGGCGCGTCGGACAAAATCGCCGCCTTCCCGAAGGACGGCCTCGTCCGCCCGCAGGACTTGCTCGCGACGGTCTACCACACCCTCGGCATCCCCACGGACTCCGAGATCCACGACAGCCAGGGCCGGCCGCTCGCCATCACCCGCGGGGACGTGGTGAGGCAAGTGTTCTGACCCGCCCTGGTGACATCGAACACCAGCCCGAAGCGCCAGCGAGGGCCGTTCCTTCTGAAGGGCACGGCCCGCCCGAACACCAGCCCGAAGCGCAAGCGAGGGTCTTCCCTTCTGAAGGGCACGGTCATCGAACACCAGCCCGAAGCGCAAGCGAGGGTCTTCTCCTTCCCTCGCTTGCGCTTCGGGCTGGTGTTCGGGCGGGCCGTGGCATTCCCCCTACTTCCGCCCCAGCATCCGGTCCAGCGAGTCCGCCGTCTGGTACACCAGGGCCTCCGGCCAGTGCGAGTACGGGTGGAAGTACTCGAACGTGAGGTAGCCCTTGTACCCCGTCTGGTCGAACGCCTCCAGCACCGCGGGCCAGTTCGTCGTCCCGTCGAGCAGCGGGCGGAACGCCTCCAGGGAGTAGTCCGTCCCCTTCTTCGTGAACTCCTTCAGGTGGACGTTCTTGATCCGGGTGCCGAGTTGCCGGATCCAGTGCTCGGGGAACTGGAACATCATGATGTTCCCCGTGTCGAAGTGGACCTTCACCCGGTCGGACTGGAACGAGTCGACGAAGGCGATCATCTCCCCCGGCGTCATCAGGTAGCCGTTGAAGAAGATGTTCTCGATGTTCAGCGTCACCCCCGCCTTCTCCGCGAGGGGGATCGCCTTCGCGATGGCCTCCTTCGCCCGCTTGTCGCAGACGTCGTTCGGCACCGGCTCGTAGTCGGTCCGCCACGGGATGTGGACCGCGCCGGGGACGACGAGGAGGTTGTCCGTCCCCAGGTCGCGGGCGGCCTCGATCATCTTGGCGGCGAGTTCCATCCCGCGGGTCCGCTTGGCCGCGTCGTTGCTCGTCAGCGGGTACGGCCAGAACAGGAACGAGCACAGGCCGCTGACGGCGATGCCGACCTTGTCCGCGGTCTTGCGGATCGCCTCGAACTCCTTGGGGCCGGACTTCGGCGACAGGTCGCTGTCCAGGTCGTAGTTCAGTTCGATGCCGTCGAACCCGGCGTCCTTGGCCAGCCGCAGGCACTGCTCGAGGGTCATCTTCTGCGGGTACGGGAACGCCCACAGGTTGATCGACTTCTTGAACGGGTACTTCTTTTTCGGGGCGTCCGCCTTCCCCTCGGCGACGGCGGGCGCGGCGAGGAACGCGGACCCGGCGGCGGCCGACAGCGCGAGCAGTTCCCGCCGGCCGACGGGGGACGTGGGGTCGAACACGGGGAATCCTCCGGGGACGGGGCGGGCCGACGGGGCAATCGTACCCGACCCGCCGGGCGGGGGGAAGCGGCGACCCGCCCTACCCCTTTGCGCCCCGGCGGGACGCGAGTTGCCCGGTGTCCCGCGCGATGGTCAGCGTGAACGTCTCCAGGTCGAGGCAGTTCTCGTCCTTCCCGAACGGGTCTTCGGTCTCGACGCTGGCCTCTTCCATGCCGAACAGCCCGAGCGACACGATCGCCATCAGCAGCGGCGACCACCACCCGCACCGCTCCGCCATGACCAGCGGCAGCGTGAGCAGGTACGCCAGGATGAGCTGCTTGATCATCGCCGTGTACACGAACGGCAGCGGCGTCTTCTGGATCTTCTCGCACCCGCCCTGGGCGTCCACCATGCGCGACACCAGTTCTTCCATGTTGCGAACCATGTTGCCGTCGATGGTGCCGGCCCGCTGCTCCTTCGCGACCCAGTCGGACATGGCCCGGGCGACGGCCGTCGGCATGTTCCCGAACCGCTCGGCGTCCGCCAGCACGGCTTCGGGGAGGTAGACGGCGGCTTCCGTCAGGTCGCGGGACCCCCGCAGCGAGTGCCGCAGCGCGATGACGTACCCCGTCACGAGCCCCGCGAGTTCGACGCCGCTCTCCGTGTACGCGACCCCCGCCCGCACGAGGTTCCGGCTCGTGTTGATGAGCATGCCCCAGTGCGACCGGCCCTCCCAGTACCGGTTGTTCGACCCGTTCATCCGGAACA
>CAYUHJ010000228.1:0-10006 GCA_964444365.1 uncultured Alcaligenaceae bacterium
AAGACTTCGTGTTGTGGCGATCCGACCGAGAGCCGCGACCGCCAGGGAGCGGCCGCCCCAGCGGTGAAATCGCTCCACTCAGAAGAATGAACCTCACACCCCAACACATGATGGGATTCGACCCAGGAGGCGGCCGCTCCCTGGCGGTCGCGGCTCTCGTGGCTGCTGGCGGTTCGACACGAAGTTGTTGATGGACGCTTCCTGACCCGCGGACGCGCGTCAGCGGCCCGCTGATCTGCCGACAACGGGTGGGGGATCCGAACTCGAACCGCCCTTGTCGCGGGCGCGGCGGGCGGGGTATCCTCCCGGCCGGACTCGCCCCCAGGTCACGGACTTCCGATCCATGGACGGATCGCCCCCTGCCGGCTTTCGGCACGCCCCGGTCTGGTTTGCGGCCCTCGCGGCCGTCGTCGTCGGGCAGGCGGGGCCGGCCCTCGCCCTGTTCGGGCCGGACGACCCGCTCGCCGGGCTGACGGACGCCCGGCCGGTCACCTCCGGCCGGCACCCGCTCCACCTGTACCACGGCACGCTCGGGGCGACGACGTTTCACGAACGGTTCTCGACCTCCTGCTACGACCCCGCGTTTCAGGCGGGGTACCCGAAGACCCCGGTGTTCGACGGCGGCTGTCGGCCGGCCGAGATGTTCCTGATCCCCGCGGGGCGGAAGGCGACCGCCGCGACGGCGTACAAGCTCGGCCTGTTCGCCGTCTGCCTGTTCGTGCCGGTCGCGTTCGCGGTCGCCGGCCGGGGGATGGGGCTGCCCCCGCCGTCGTGCTGTCTGGCGGCGGTCGGCGGGGCGCTCGTCTGGTGGTCGCCGCCGGTGCGGGCCACGCTCGAAGACGGCAGCGTCGACCTGCTGATGGCGGCGCTGATGGCGCTGGTGTTCATCGGCGGGCTCGTCCGGTACGCGACGGACCCCGGCGTGTCCGGGTGGGTGTTCCTGGCCGCGTCCGCCGCCATCGGGTGGTACGCGCACCCGATCGTCTGGCTCGGGCTGGTGCCCGTGCTGGGGGCGTACTACGTCGCCCAGGCCCCGCGGCACGGCCCGGCGTGGCACCTCGGGATCGTCGGCGTCACCGCGGCCGGGCTCGCCCCGAACCTGTGGTGGCTGTGGGACTGGGGCAAGTTCTGGTGGCTGCGGCAGCCGTCCGTCGACGACTTCGCCCCGCTCCCGGACTGGCCCCGGCTGGTCGGGGCGACCGCCGACTACACCGGCATGGCCGGGTGCGGGGTCGTCGGGTGGGCGGTGTTCCTGCTCGGCATCCTGGGCATCGGCGCGCTCGGCCGGGACGGGCACCGGCCGGCGGCCGGGGTGCTCGCGGCCACCGCTGGGTTCGCCGTGGTGGTCGCGCGGCTGGGCGTGACCTGGCCGACCCTGCAAGTCGTCGCGGCGGACCGGGTCGCCCCGTTCGCGGTCGCGGTCCTCGTCGTGCCGTCCGCGTACCTCGTCGGCAAGTGGTGGGCGGCCGCGAAGGCCGGCCGGCTCGCGACCGCGGCGGTCGTCGGCGGGTTCGTCGCCTTCGGGTGGGGGCCGGTCCCCGGCCGGCCCGCGCCGCTGACGCTGGGCTTCACCCCGGACCAGGAGGACCTCGTCCGGGCGCTGCACGACCGCACCACCCCGGACGCCCGGATTCTGATCGAAGACCTGGACTCCGCCCGCCCCGGCTGGAACTGGACCGCGCTGCTCCCGACGCAGACGGGCCGGCACTTCCTCGGCGGGCTCGACCCCGAGGCGTGCGTCGAACACGCGTTTTGCTCGCTGCGCGCGGACCGCCTGAACGGCCGGCCGTTCGCGGACTGGACGGCGGCCGAGCGGGCGGAGTTCTGCCACCGGTACAACGTCGGGTGGGTGGTCTGCCGGTCCCCGGCCGCCGCCGCGTGGTGGGCCTCCGACCCTGCGTTCGCCCGGGAACTGGGCCGCTACCGCGACGGCGGCGAGGTCGTGCTGCTGGAACTGACCCGCCCCCGGACGTTCGTCCGCACCGGGGCCGCGACCCTGGACCGGATCGACCGCCAGAAGATCGTCCTTTCGGACGCGGCCCCGGACCCCTCGACCGGCGAACTGCTGCTGAGCCTCCACCACCAGCCCGGGTTCCGCGTCAGCCCGTCCGTCGTCCGCGTCGACCGCGACCCCGACCCGCACGACCCGATTCCGATGCTGAAGCTGAAACTGCCGGGGCCGATGTCCCGCATCGTGCTGACGTGGGAGAACCCGTAAGGAACTGTCCCGTATCGACACCTTGTTTTGACTTGTGGCACCGGCCTCTGGCCGGTGGAGGCTGCACCGGTGGAATACGCGGTGTCGATACTGGACGGCTGCTCAGCAGAAACCCCGGCGCGGCGAGCCCGTGCTCGCCCCGCCGGGGTTTCGGGCACCGGCTCGCGCTAGTTCCGCCGCTCGATCCGCCGGATCTGCCCCGGCGTCAGGCCGTAGTACTTGTACACCTGATCGCGGTAGGTCGGGGTGTAGAAGTTCGGGTACTCGCGGGTCGTGTACGTCGGGATCTGCTTGTACTGGTCCGGGCTGATGCTGAGGGTGGCGGTCCGCTTCTCCAGGTCGAACTTGGCCGCCTCCCAGGGCACCGTCACCAGCTTGTTCTCGTTGTTCACGATGAGGTAGTCGATCCGGCCGTCGTCGGTGAAGACGATGTCGTCGACGGTGCCGGCCGCCGTGTTCCCGCTGAGCTGGACGGTGCTGCCGAGCACGCTCTTGGCCCGGTAGTTCTGGATTTCTGCGGGCCGCGCGGCGGGGTTCGCCGGGTCGGGCACGGCGGCGGGCGGGGCGGCGGTCGCGGCTTGGGCCAGGAAGAGGGCGGCCGTACCAAGGCCGAGCGTCAGAAGTCGCGTCATCGGTGTCTCCCGGTGGGGAAAGGTCGAACGGCCGGCACCCGCCGGCCGGGCAGGGTCGACGCAACCACCGTGCCGGGTCCGGGGGCGAGCTCAGTCCACCCGCCGGATCGTCCCCCCGCTCCGCCGGATCACGTCGGCGACCGAGAGGTTGAACACCGCCTTCCCGTCGGCCCGCCACGCCCGGCCGTCGAACGAGAACATCGCGACCGCCGGCCGGGGTTCGGTCGCGTGCGGCACGTCCTCCAGCGCGGACCCGGGGACCACCTCGAACCGCACCGTCACGGGCCACAGCGCGAGGAGCCGCCGGGAATCGCGGGCGAACGCGGGCTCCCCGGCGGGGTCGACGGCGGCCCACGTCAGCCCGCGCGGCTTGCCGGTGGCCCGGGCCGCGCGGAGGAACGCATCCAGCAAGGCGGGTCGGTTCTCGGCGAACGCCGCGGCCGGGTCGGGCCGGGCGAACCACCGGCGGAGCCAGTTCACGGCGTGCCCTTCAACTGCGGGAAGAGCAGCGGCAGCCCGCGGACCGCGCGGGCCTCCTGCCCCGAACCGGCGAGGTGATGCTCGACGATTCTCGCGGGCGGCACCCCGTCGCGCACGTCCCGCTCGATCGCCCCGAGCCAGCGGTCGTGCGCCGCGGCCCAGCCCCAGCCGGCGGCGAGGTTCATCGGCAGGAGCGCCAGCGCGACGCCGCACAGCACCGTCTGCACCCACCGGCGACTTCGCGCGAACGTCAGGAACCCGCCGAACAGCACCGGCCACGCGAGCAAGCCGTAGCGGGACCACAACCCCATTTCGTCCGAGTGAAAGCCGGACCGCCCGAGCCCGACCGCGGCCGCGAGGGCGACGACCCCACCCAGGACCGCGAGGATGCCTTCGACGCGAAGCCGCGATTCCCGCTCGTTTCGCCAGACCGTCCCGAGGTGCAGGACCGTCCCGCCGAGCAGCGCGAACACGAACGCGGACGCCAGCGGCCACGCGGGCTTCACGCCGTAACCGAACCCCATCGCGAGGTATTGAGCCGTGACGACCGCCGCCTTCCCCGGACGGTCGAGGTTCATCGGCGGGTGCCCCGGCGGCCGCTCGTACCCCTGGAAGTACAGCCACACATACCCCGCCGCGACCGCCACCAACCCCAACAGGGTTAGCCGCGAGGCGAAGCCGAGCGGTCCTGCCGCCAGCACCAGCAGCCACAGCCCGACCGTCGGGACGAACGCCAGCCCCGTCCCGCCGCAGAGTTCCAGCAGCAGCAGCAGCACGCCCGCCGTCACCCCGGTGCGGACCCGGTTCGCAGTCGTGGACGCGACCGCCGTCACCAGCAGCCCGCACGCGAGGCCGCACACGAGCACGAAGTTGATCTGGTAGCCCATCAGAAAATTTTCGACGTGCCCCCAGTTCAACAGCCCCGCGGGGATGAACGCGTCCTCCCACGCGGCTTCGCCCCGGACCCGGGCCGAGACGCGCATCAGCCACCACGCGAGCCCCGAGAGCATCAGAATTTGCAGCACGCACCCGGCCCGAAAATCCCCCGTCAGGCGGACGAGCAGCAGGTACACCAGCCGCGGCAACGGCAGCCGGTGCTCGTTGTGCTGCGTCCACAGCCACCCGGGGATCGGTTCGTGCCCCGCGACCGCGGGAACGAACTCCCACTCGTCCCCCCACGGCAGGTTCCGCGTGAACCCCAGCACGAACCCGAGCCCGGCGACCGTCAGGGCGGCCCACACCGCGACGGGGAACCGGTGCATGCGCCTTGTCGGTTCGTCGGCGGGCCGATATGGTTGACTCATCGTTATCCAACCTACGAGCCACACGGGGCACGGACATGGTCGAGCGGCGAATCGAACTGGACCGGCGGTACCACCGCAAGAAGAAGATGGCCAAGCTGAAGGCGAAGCTGAAGGCCGGGGCCGCCGGGGCCGACCGCGAGAAGCTGCTCTACAAGATCAAGCGGCTGAGCCCGTCGTGGACGGAAGCGAGCCTGACGCAAGGCGACGCCCCCGCGGTCGCCGCCGCCCCCGCCGAGCCGAAGAAGAAGGCCCCGCCGAAGCCGAAGAAGGCGTGACGGGGTATCAAAGTCATGCGTCGACCCAGGGACGCAACGAATGATCACCTCGATAGAAGATCTCGTTGCGTTCTTGAAGCGATTTCACCGTCACTGGCTGGCCGACCCACGTCTCGATTCTTGGTTGATCCCGTCGGATCTTCCTCCTCCGCTCGCCACCATTTACCGCGAATTGGGTGCCCTGGTGGACATCCACCAAGGTCCGGAAAACGACTGGCGCTGTCCCTTCCACACGCAAGACTCGTTAACGCCGCTGAGCCGCATCAAACGTGTCGACGGCATGATCGAGTTTGCGTGGGAGAACCAGGGCAATTGGTCCGCCCGTTGCCCGACCGATCTGCTCGACCCACCGGTTTACAGCGACGCACGGGACGTGTGGGACACACCTGCGAGTGGTTTTGTGGTGGTTTGCGACTCGCTCGCCCACTTCCTCACCACCCTCTGCCTCCAAGAAGCGGTTATGGGCAGTCCGAACTTGGCCGTACTGCACACGGATCGGCGGCCGGAAGATGTGTTGTCCGGCCAGTTGACACCGTTGTGGCTCGATGGCTACCTTGTGAACGGTGAGCCGGATCACCATTTCTACGTCTCGCCGGACCAAGATGTATTGGTAATGGAGTGGACTGGTTTGTGGATCGGTTCGCTTTCCAAGAAAGTCGGCGATCTCATTAATGGTTCTGTTGCGATCAATGTACTCCGCTGATACCGTGTGCACACGAGTTTCGGAAACCCCACATCTTCTCCAGATTCACACTTCCCACGGGCCGGAACTCGGGTACTTTCGGGGAAACGGATTTCCTCCCCTCTCCCTTAGCTTAGGGGGAGAGGGGCATGGGCCAGGGGTCAACCTCAAACCCGGATCAGTGATCGCGACCGGGTGGAGGCAATTTCCCCTCACCCCTAACCCCTCTCCCCCAAGGGGAGAGGGGGACCAGAGTCCTCCCCACGCTGCCGGGTTCCCGCCATGCACCGCCTTCTCCCCGCCCTTGGCGCGGTCGCGTTCGTCGCGGCCGCCGTCGCGTTCTCGCGGCAATCGCCCACCAGCTTCCCGGACCCGTCGCCGGCGCTGAAGATCGCGTCCGAAGCGCGGAACCCGTGGACGCACCTCAAAGTCAACAACGACCCGGACCAGTTCCAGTTCGCGGTCCTCAGCGACCGCACCGGCGGGCACCGGGAAAAGGTCTTCTCGCGGGCCGTCCGGCAGATCAACCTGCTCCAGCCGGAATTCGTCATGTCCGTCGGCGATCTCATCGAGGGGTACACGAAGAACGACGAGCGCATCGCCGCGGAGTGGCGGGAGTTCCAGACCTACGCCAGCAAGTTCGAGATGCCGTTCTTCTACGTCCCCGGCAACCACGACCTCGCGAACAAGACGATGGCCGAGAACTGGGGCAACCGGTTCGGCCGGGCGTACTACCACTTCGTGTACAAGGACGTGCTCTTCCTCGCGGTCAACTCCGAAGACCCGCACACGAAGCAGATTTCCCCGGACCAGCTCGCGTACTTCAAGAAGGCGCTCGCCGAGAACGCGGGGGCGAAGTGGACGCTCGTGTTCCTGCACCAGCCGCTGTGGGTCGGGGACGCGGAGAAGTCCGGGTGGAAGGCGTTCGAGGACCTGCTCGCGGGGCGGAAGTACACCGTGTTTTGCGGCCACGTCCACCAGTACCACAAGTACGTCCGCAACGGGATGAACTACTACCAGCTCGCGACGACGGGCGGCGGCAGCAAGATGCGGGGCGTCAAGTTCGGCGAGTTCGACCACGTCGTGTGGGTGACGATGAAGGCCGACGGCCCGGTGCTCGCGAACGTGCTGCTCGACGGCGTCCTGCCCGACGACCTGAGCCCGACCCCGTCCGACGAGCCCGGCGCGGTCCGCAAGCTGGAGCGGACGCACCCGACGACCGTGACGGTCTACGCGGACGGGTCGCCGTGCGTGGGCGCGACGGTGCGACTGTTCCGCGAGACGCCGGCCAAGAAGTGGGAAGGCGTCGCGGACGGGGTCACCGAGGGGGACGGGGCCGCGGCCCTCAGCACGTTCAACCCGTTCGACGGCGTCCCGGCCGGGGAGTACGCCGTCACGGTCACGCAAACGGGCAAGTACCGGGAACTCGGCGACCCGACCCCGGCGAAGAACACCCTTCCCGAAAAGTACGCGGCCCCGAAAACGACCCCGTTGAAGGTGACCGTCAAGGCGGACGAGAAGAACGCCCTGGTGCTGGAGTTGACGCGCTAAACCGGATCCGGAGGTGGACTCCGCGGCGCGGCGGTTGCTAGAAATGGGCTGCCCGCCCCCCTCTCCGGAGCACCGATGACGGCCGCCACCGCCCGCCCGCCGCGCCCCCTGACCCCGTCGGCCGAGTTCCTGGCCGACGCCCTCGCCGGCCTCCGGTCGCCGCGGAAGGAATTGCCGTGTAAGTACTTCTACGACGCGGCCGGGTCGCGGCTCTTCGACCAGATTTGCGACACCCCCGAGTACTACCCCACCCGCACGGAACTCGCGATCATGCGAGCCCACGCCGGGGAGATGGGCGCACTCGTCGGCCCGAACGCCGTCGTCATCGAGTACGGCAGCGGCAGCTCGGTGAAGACCCGACACCTGCTCCGGCACGTCCCCCGGCCGACGGCCTACGTCCCCGTGGACATCTCCGCCGAGCACCTGCACCACGCCGCCGCCGACCTGGCCCGCCGGTTCCCGGAGGTCGAAGTCAAGCCGGTCGCCGCGGACTTCACGAAGCCGTTCGCCCTGCCGGACCTCGCCGCCGAAGTCGGCCGCCGGGTCGTCTACTTCCCCGGCTCGACGATCGGGAATTTCGCCCCGGCCGCGGCCGCCGCCCTGCTCCGCGGGATCGCCCGGCAGTGCGGCCGCGGGGGCGGGTTGCTCATCGGGTTCGACCGGAAGAAAGACCCGACGGTCCTGGAGGCCGCCTACAACGACGCCGCCGGCGTGACGGCCGCGTTCAACCTGAACCTGCTCGCCCGGATGAACCGCGAACTCGGGGCCGACTTCGACGCGACCGGGTTCCGGCACCGGGCGTTTTACAACTCGTTCGCCGGCCGCGTCGAGATGCACCTCGTCAGCCTGCGGGACCAGACCGTCCGCCTCGCCGGGAACGTGATCTCGTTCGCGGCCGGGGAGACGATCCACACGGAGAACTCGCACAAGTACGCCCCGGACGAGTTCGCGGCCCTGGCCGCCCGCGCGGGCTTCCGGCCGGTGACGGCCTGGACGGACCCGGCCGAATACTTCGGGGTGCAGTTCTTTGCCGTCGGCTGACCGGGGACGCGACTCGGTCCGAAATTCCGGCGAACGCTGGCGACACACTCGGATTCTTCTCCTATAACACTCGGAACGCCCGGTGTCGACCGGGCGGGGTTCCCGATCGCCCGGACCCCGGACCGCGACCCCCCGTGCTCCGACCGATTCGCCTGATCACGCTCGCGCCGGGCCACTTTCACGCGGCCCTCGTCCATCAGGACATGATCCCCGGGGTCCACCCCCGCGTGCTCGTCTACGCCCCGCTGGACGACGACCTGCTGTCGTACATTCAGCACGTCCACCAGTTCAACACCCGCCGCGAACGGCCGACGACCTGGGAACTCGACGTGCGGGCGGGGAGCCACTTCCTCGAACGGTTCGTCCGGGAGCAACTCGGCAACACGGCCGTCATCACCGGCCGGCACCGGACCAAGATCGATCACATCCTGCACGCCGCCGAGTGCGGCCTGCACGTCCTCGCGGACAAGCCCTGGATCTCGTCGTTCGACGACTTCCCGAAGCTGGAAAGGGTGTTCCGGGAGGCGGACCTCCGCGACACGATCTGCTGGGACATGATGACCGAGCGGTTCGAGGTGACCAGCCTGCTGCAGCGGGAACTGATGCGCGACCCGGACGTGTTCGGCGGCCCGCTCGTCGGCACGCCGGACGACCCGACGCTGCTGCTGGAAAGCACGCACTACCTGAAGAAGATCGTGGCCGGCCGGCCGCTCCGCCGGTCCGCCTGGTGGTTCGACCCGGACGAGGCGGGGATCGCCCTGACGGACGTCGGCACCCACCTCGCCGACCTCGCGATGTGGCTGCTGTTCCCGGACACGCCGACCGACTACACGCGGGACATCAAGCTCCTCGACGCCGCGTGCTGGCCGACGCCCCTGAGTCGGGCGCAGTTGCAGGAGGTGACCGGCCTGCCGGACTTCCCCGCGACCGTCGCGGCGAAGTACATCTCGGGGGACCGGCTGCTGTACCCCGGCAACGGGACGGCGACGTACACCCTGAAGGGGGCGCACGTCCGGCTCAACGTGATGTGGGACTTCGAGTCCGAGTCGGAGCACCGGGACACGCACGAGGCCATCGCCCGCGGGTCGAAGGCCCGGATTTCGGTGCGGCACGCCCCGCAGCCCGGGGGCGGCAGCCGGCCGGAACTGTACGTCGCCGCCAACGAGTCCGGGCACCACGCCGCCGTGCTGGCCGGGGTGAAGAAGCGGTGCGTCGCCTGGCAGCGGCCGATCCCCGGCGTGGCCGCGACCGACCTCGGCAGCCAGATCCGCATCGACGTCCCGGACCGCTTCCGGGCCGGCCACGAGGCCCACTTCCTGTCCGTCTTCCGCGAGTTCATGACGTACTTCCACTCCCCCCGCCAGATGCCCCCGTGGGAGCGGCCGAACCTCCTGGCCAAGTACTACGTCACCACGAAGGCGGCCCAACTCGCCCTGCAGAAGCAGGCCAAGTAGCCGCCCGCCGCGCCTCGACCGCCCACTTCCCGCCGGGCGGCGGCGCTGTACGACGACACCAACGGACCCGCCGCGGCCCGGGGCACCCGGCATGTTGAACGCGACCGCCCTCGTCGGCACGCACGACGTCCTGTTCGCGACGCTCGACACGCTCCGGTACGACGTGGCCGCCCGGCTGTACGCGGACGGGCGGACGCCGAACCTCGCGGCGGTGTTGCCGGCCGGCGGGTGGGAACGCCGCCACTCGCCGGGGAGCTTCACGTTCGCCGCCCACGCCGCGTTCTTCGCCGGGTTCCTGCCGACCCCGGTGACACCGGGCCGTCACCCGCGGCTGTTCGCGGCCCGCTTTCCCGGACGCCAGCCCACCGG